>JBFGCA010000155.1:0-8422 GCA_041567315.1 Thermoanaerobaculia bacterium
CCCCCTGGCAGTGGCGGACGACCTGGGGGCGGCTGGGCGCCAGCTACGGGGAGTACCGGTCGTGGATCCTGTCCAATCCGGACGCCGAGCTGGCGAGCGCCGCCAAGGTGACCGGGGTGCCGGCGGCCGATCTGCGGCGCGCCGCCGAGATGATCGCCAGGCCGGTCGACGGCAAGCGCCCCAGGGCCTCCTTCGCGCTCGAGAAGGGCAACTACTGGAGCAACAACTACCTGAACACCGCCTCGTTCACCGCCATGGCGCTGCTCTGCGGGGCGGGCAACCGGCCGGGGCAGGTGATCGGCCGTCTGGGCGGCCACCAGCGTGGCTGGTACGGCGCCGCCTCCTACCCGCGGATCGACTCGCCGGAGAAGTTCGCGGGGCGGCGCAAGAAGGAGATCGACCTCGATCGCTGGGTGGAGGCCGGCAAGCTCCGCTTCGCCTGGGTCATCGGCACCACCTGGTGCCAGGCGATGGCGGCGAGCGAGGAGCTGGCGGCGACCTTCCGGCGGCTGACCCGCGAGTCGCCGCACCAGATCGAGGCCGCCGAGCGCGAGGCCGCGGTGGCGGCCCTGAAGCGCCGGGTGGACGCGGGCGGCATGGTGGTGGTCGACCAGGACATCTATCTGCGCGAGCCGATCGGCGGCGAGCTCGCCGACCTGGTGCTGCCGGCGGCGAGCTGGGGCGAGGACGACTTCTCGCGCTGTAACGGCGAGCGCCGCCTGAGGCTCTATTCCAAGATCGCCGATCCGCCGGGCGAGGCCAAGTCCGACTGGTGGATCATCTCCCGCTTCGCCCAGCGCATGGGTTTCAAGGACTACGACTGGCAGGACTCGAACCAGGTCTTCGAGCAGGCGGCGCGCTCGGGCCGCAAGGGGATGCTCAACTACCACCCGCTGGTGGTCTACGCGCAGCAGATGGGGATCCCCGGCCACGAGCTCCTGCGCCGCCTCGGCACCCACGGCATCCAGACGCCGATCCGCTACCGGACCGAGCTCGCCGAGCCGCCCGAGTACCTCGAGTACGCGGGCCATTTCTCCGACGACCGGGTCGGCGGCGGCATCGTCGGCACCAAGCGCCTGCACGACCTGGAGACCGACTTCGGCACCCCGGAGGGGCCGACCGTGCATCCCAAGTGGCTCACCGCCTTCCACAGCCACTCCGGCAAGGCGCTGCTCCACAAGACGCCGTGGGACCTCTTCTCCGACTTCTTCGAGCGCATCCAGCCGCGCGACGGCGAGCTGTGGGTCACCAACGGCCGCATCAACGAGAAGTGGCAGAGCGGCTTCGACGACGAGCGCCGGCCGTTCGTCATGCAGCGCTGGCCCGACGCCTTCGTCGAGATCCACCCCGCGGACGCCCGCCGGGCCGGGGTCGAGAACGGCGACCGGGTGCGGCTCGTCAACGACGACGTCCTGATCCAGACCGGCGGCTTCGTCGCCGTCAAGCCCGACGACGCCAGCTACACCAAGCTCGACGAGGCCGGCCTTATCCGCGTCGGCCGCGGGAGCTGCGAGGCGGTCGCGATGCTGACCGACGCCGTCCGCGAGGGCGTCGTCTTCGCCTACTTCCTCGAGCCCGGCTCGCCGGCCAACAGCCTCGTCCACCGGGTGCCCGACCCGATCACCAACCGCTACCGCTTCAAGCTCGGCAAGGGGCGGCTGGAGAGGATCGGGCCGTCGGAGTACAGGGACTCGTTCGACCGCATGAGCTTCGCGCCGCGGACGATCGCGTAGGAGGTCTCTTACAGCCGATTGCTCTCGTGCTACGCTCCGCCGCACGTCACCGCGGCTTTGCGGACAGATCGGAGCGGAGGGAGCTAGTTGGCCACCTCGAGCGCGGAGTGGGTGAAGCGCCGGCCCTTCGGGGCGACGGCGCGGCCCGACGCCTGGTGGGTACAGCCGCTGGCGGTGTTCCTGGCGCTCGGCGGCTTCGTCGTCTACTCGACCTGGGCGGCCTTCCAGGGGGCGCACTACGAGGCCGGGCCGTATCTGTCGCCGTTCTACTCGCCGGAGGTGTTCGGCGACTCGCCGCATAGCTGGTTCGGGCCCAAGCCGGGGTGGTGGCCGCTGTGGCTGCCGTTCTCGCCGGCCTTCCTCATCCTGTGGGCGCCGGCCGGCTTCCGGCTGACCTGCTACTACTACCGCGGGGCCTACTACAAGGCGTTCTGGGCCGACCCGCCGTCGTGCACGGTGGGGGAGCCGCGGAAGGGCTACCGCGGCGAGCACTCCTTTCCGCTGATCCTCCAGAACCTCCACCGCTACTTCCTGTGGCTGGCGCTGCTGTTCCTGGTCTTTCTCTCGTGGGACGTCTGGAAGGCGCTGTGGTTCGATGATCCCGCGACGGGTGCCACCCGCTTAGGGATCGGGGTCGGGACGCTGGTGCTGGCGGTCAACGTCACCCTGCTCGGCGGCTACACCTTCAGCTGCCACTCGCTGCGGCACCTGATCGGCGGGCGCAAGGACGTGCTCTCCAGCCGGCCGCTGCGGTTCAACGCCTACCGGTGCGTCTCGTGCCTCAACCGGCGCCACATGCTGTGGGCCTGGATGAGCCTCTTCTGGGTGGCCTTCTCGGACGTCTACGTGCGGCTCTGCTCGATGGGGGTGTGGACCGACTGGAGGCTCCTCTGATGGCGGTCGAGCGCCACTACCAGTACGACGTGCTGGTGATCGGGGCCGGCGGCGCTGGCCTGCGGGCGGCGATCGAGGCCTCGGCGGCGGGGGCCTCGGTGGGGGTGGTCTCGAAGTCGCTGCTCGGCAAGGCGCACACGGTGATGGCCGAGGGCGGGATCGCCGCGGCGCTCGCCAACGTCGACGAGCGCGACAGCTGGCAGGAGCACTTCCGCGACACCATGCGGGGCGGGGCGTATCTCTCCAACCCGCGGATGGCCGAGATTCACGCCAGGGAGTCGCCGGCCCGGGTGCGCGAGCTCGAGGCCTGGGGGGCGCTCTTCGACCGCACCGACGACGGGCGGATCCTGCAGCGCCACTTCGGCGGCCACCGCTATCCGCGGCTGGCCCACGTCGGCGACCGCACCGGGCTCGAGATGCTGCGCACCCTCCAGGACCACGGCATCCACCGCGGGCTCGACTTCCACATGGAGACGACGGTGACCCGGCTGCTGCTCGACGACGGGCGGGTGGCCGGCGCCTTCGGCTACGAGCGCGAGCGCGGCCGCTTCCTGGTCTTCGCGGCGCGGGCGGTGATCCTCGCTACCGGCGGCATCGGGCGCGCCTACCGGATCACCTCGAACAGCTGGGAGTACACCGGCGACGGGCACGCCCTGGCCTACCGCGCCGGGGCCGAGCTGATCGACATGGAGTTCGTCCAGTTCCATCCCACCGGGATGGTCTGGCCGCCGAGCGTGCGCGGCATCCTGGTCACCGAGGGGGTGCGCGGCGAGGGCGGGGTGCTGCTCAACAGCGAGGGCGACCGCTTCATGTTCCGGGACGTCCCGGAGCTCTACCGCGACCAGACCGCCGACAGCGCCGAGGAGGGCTGGCGCTACACCCAGGGCGACCGCGACGCCCGGCGGCCGCCCGAGCTGCTGACCCGCGACCACGTGGCGCGCTGCATCGTCCGCGAGGTGCGCGAGGGGCGCGGCAGCCCCCACGGCGGGGTGTTCCTCGACATCGCCTGGATCAAGGAGCGCCGCAAGGACGCCGCCGAGCACATCAAGCGGCGGCTGCCCAGCATGTACCACCAGTTCAAGGAGCTGGCCGACATCGACATCACCCGGCAGCCGATGGAGGTGGGGCCGACCACCCACTACGCGATGGGCGGCGTGCGGGTCGATCCCGAGAGCCAGATGACGGTGGTGCCGGGGCTCTACGCGGCCGGCGAGTGCGCGGCCGGGCTCCACGGCGCCAACCGGCTGGGCGGCAACTCGCTCTCCGACCTGCTGGTCTTCGGCCAGCGGGCCGGTGCCCACGCCGCCGAGTGGGCGCGCGCCCACGGTGCGCCGACGGTGGACGATGCCCAGGTCGAGCGGGCGGCGGCGCGGGCGCTCGCCCCCTTTGAGCGCGGGGACGAGCACGGGGGCGAGCTCGGGGATGGCGGCGGCGACGGCCCCTACGCGGTCCAGTTCGAGCTCCAGAAGGCGATGCAGGACGGGGTGGGGATCGTCCGCAACCAGGCCGACATGGAGGCGGCGCTCGCCACCGTCCTCAGGTTGCGGGAGGGCGCCGCCGGGGTCGGGGTGCCGGGCAACCGCGAGTACAACCCCGGCTGGCACACGGCGCTCGACCTCGACAACCTGCTGGACGTCTCGGAGGCCATCGCCCGCACGGCGCTGGTCCGCGAGGAGAGCCGCGGCGCCCAGTTCCGCGAGGACTTCCCGGAGCCCGACGAGCGCTACGGGCGGGTCAACACGGTGGTGCGGCGGGGGCCGGACGGTGAGATGACCGTGGTCCTCGAGCCCGCCGCCGGGCTGCCGGCCGAGCTGGCCCGGGTGCTCGAAGAAGAACCAACAGCGCAGGAGGCCGGCTGATGGCGCAGGCCACCTTCCGGATCTGGCGCGGCGACGCCGCGGGCGGCGAGCTCCGCGACTACCAGACCGAGGTTGCCGAGGGGATGGTGGTGCTCGACGCCGTGCGCCGCATCCAGGCCACCGCGGCCCCCGACCTGGCGCTGCGCTGGAACTGCAAGGCCGGCAAGTGCGGCTCCTGCTCGGCCGAGGTCAACGGCATGCCGCGGCTGATGTGCATGACGCGGCTGAGCGACCTGCCGCTCGAGCGGCCGGTGACCGTCGAGCCGATGAAGGCCTTCCCGCCGGTCCGCGACCTGGTCGCCGACGTCTCCTCGAGCTACCGTGCCAAGCTCGCCATCCAGCCGTTCAAGCCACGGCCGCCCGACGCCCCGGACGGCACCTGGCGCTTCCGCCAGGCCGACAACGACCGGGTGCAGGAGTTCCGCAAGTGCATCGAGTGCTTCCTGTGCCAGGACGTCTGCCACGTGCTCCGCGAGCACCGGCTGCACGCCGAGTTCGTGGGGCCGCGGCTGCTGGTCCACCTGGCGGCGCTCGAGATGCACCCGCTGGATACCGCCGACCGCGCGGCCGACCTCAAGAACGCCCACGGCATCGGCTACTGCAACATCACCAAGTGCTGCACCAAGGTCTGTCCGGAGCACATCACCATCACCGACAACGCCATCATCCCCCTCAAAGAGCGGGTGGTGGACCGCTTCTACGACCCGCTCAAGCGCTGGGTCGAGAGGCTCTTCGCGTAGGCTCCGCCCCACCTGGAGGCCCGCCATGTTCGATCTCAAGCCCCTGTCCCCCGAAGCGGTGCCCGCCGCGCTCGAGAAGGCGATGCGCTACCGCCTGCTCAACGAACCGCTCCAGGCCGAGAGCATCTGCCGCGACGTGCTGCGGGTCGACGCCGACAACCAGGAGGCGCTCGTCACCCTGGTGCTGGCGCTGAGCGACCAGTTCCGCCGCCGCCTGCGGACCACCTGGGCGGCGGCCCAGGAGGCGGTCGAGCAGCTCACCGGCGACTACGAGGGGGCCTACTACCGCGGCATCCTCTGCGAGCGCCGCGCCGCCGCCCACCACCACAAGGGCGGCCCCGGCTCCGGCCACCTGGCCTACGACTGGTACCGGCAGGCGATGGCCCACTACGACGAGGCCGCCGCCCGCCGCCCGCCCGGCAACGACGACCCCATCCTGCGCTGGAACACCTGCGCCCGCATCCTCAACCGCCACCCCGAGCTGCAGCCGGCCCCGGACGAGGCCTTCCAGCCGCTGCTGGAGTAGGGGAGCGCTCTACTCGTGGCGGCGCTCGTCGCCCGCCCGCCGGTCGCGGCCGCTGCGCCGCTCCCGGCCGCTCCGCTTGTCCCGGAGGACCGGCAACTCCGCCACCCGGCGCTCGCTGCACCAGCGGCGCTCGACGCCGACCCGCCGTTCGCTCTCCCTGCGCTCTCCCCACTGCATCCAGTAGCCCCTCCGGCGCACCTTCGCCTGTTGCCGCACGCGAGTTCCTCCGCCTGTGCGTGACCGTCGCATGATACCCGTTGCCCTATTGTGGCCCAACCCGCGCCCCGAATCCATTTGACCCCCTGGGCCGATCGGGAGACAATTCGCCCAATTCGACCTTCGGGTAGGGTTACCGCCGAGAAGAGGAGCTGCCGTGCGCGTCTTTCTGGTCCACGTCCGCGACCCCCAATTCTACGCCTTCCCGGCCGAGAGGCGCTCCAAGCGGGGCGTGCCCCAGGTGATCGGCTTTCCGCCGATCGGCATCATGTCGCTGTCGGCGGTCCTCAAGCGCGAGGGCCACGAGTGCGTGATGTTCGACCAGGCCAACCCCGAGACCCCCAACGAGCGGATCGTCGAGGAGATCCGCCGCCAGCGGCCCGATCTGGTGGGGCTGAGCTTCCTGTCCACCACCAGCTATCCCTACGCCAAGATCCTGGCCCGCCAGATCCGGGCCGCCGACGCCGCGGTCAAGATCGCCTTCGGCGGCGTCTTCGTGACGCTGAACGCGACGCTGGTCAAGCTCCAGTGCCCGGAGGTCGACTTCGTCTGCCGGGGCGACGGCGAGCAGCTCATCCTCGACCTGCTGGCGCACCTCGACGACCCCGACGCGGTCGACGGGGTGACCTGGCAGGAGGCCGACGGCACGCTCCGCAACAACCCCAACCGGGTGCCCGAGAAGGACCTCGACCAGTGGCCGTTCCCCGACCGCGAGAGCCTGGCGCTGGATTTCGTGGAGTCGATGCCGCTCGACGTGCCGGCGGTCTTGTCGCTCGACCGCTACACGACGATGCAGACCTCGCGCGGCTGCCCGTGGCCCTGCGTCTTCTGCGACATCCCGATCTTCAACGAGGGCAAGTGGCGCTGCCGCAGCGCCCAGCACGTGCTGGCCGAGATGAAGCACCTCGAGGAGAACGGCTACGGGGCGGTCTACTTCGTCGACGACCACTTCCTGCTGCGCCCCAAGCGGATCGAGGAGATCTGCCGCGGGATCGTCGACCAGAAGATCCCCATCCAGTGGGGCTGCGAGGGCCGGGTCGACTCGACCTGCATGGAGCTGTTCCCGCTGATGGCCGAGGGCAAGTGCCGGTCGCTGATGTTCGGCATCGAGAGCGGCAGCCAGAAGATCCTCGACCGGCTCAAGAAGGAGCAGACCCTCGAGCAGATCGAGAGCGCGGTCGACAACGCCAAGCGGGCGGGGATCGAGATCGTCCACGGCTTCTTCGTGGTCGGCTGCCCGGACGAGACCGAGGAGGACATGCGGCAGACCTTCCGCTTCGCCTCGCGGCTGCGGATCGACAGCTTCGGCTTCAACCGGCTGTGCGTCTACCGCGGCACGCCGCTGTGGAACGAGTACCTGGAACGCGGTCTGGTCGAGGACTCGAAGGACTGGTACAAGTACTTCAAGTGCTCCTCGATCGACCCCACGGTGCTGCCCGGCGAGGAGATCCACCGCATCCGCTCCGAGGAGCTGCGCCGGCTGATCCTCTACAAGCTGACCCGCTACCCCCTGCAGTCGGCCCGCCTGCTCCGCCGCTTCCTGCGCTACATGCCGGCCCGCGACGTGCTGACCCTGCTCGTCAAGCCGTTCATCGGCAAGAAGTCGGGCGCCACCCGCTCGGAGGTCCTCTCCCGCGCCGTCGAGCACCGCGAGGCCAAGGAAGCGGCGGCCGACCTCACCCAGCTCGAAGACCAGGCCCTCGAGCAGGTGGTCTAGCGGCCGACCTCAGCGGACGTCGAGGGTGTAGCTGGTCTGGGCGCGGCGGCCGGACCAGTGGAGGACGCGGAGCTCGTAGTCGCCGGCGGCGAGGTTCTCGAAGGTGTGGGTACGGGGGTTGGAGGGGTTGCCGCCGCCGCAGCCGTTGCGGACGTAGCTGCCGCCCTTGTAGCCGGTCTGCGGGCTGTAGAGCTGGAAGGCCAGGTTCTCGCTGGCGCCGGTCCAGGAGAGGGTGACCCGCAGGTCGCCGAAGCGGGTCAGGGTGACCGGGTGGCTGGCGCAGGCCCGGCCCATCGAGGTGGGGCAGCGGGGGCCGCGCCGGCGGATGGTGCCGGTGAGCAGGGCCGAGGGCTCGAGGTCGCCGTCCGGCGCCTGTAGGCCGGTGCCGCTGGCCGAGCCGGTGCCCCCACCGCGCCGGCCGCGCCCGGCGATCCCGCGGACCTCCAGGCCCCGGTCGTCCCAGGTCACCCAGCGGCCGCCGGTGCGCTGGGGCACGGCCGGCGGCGGGTCGACGTCGGGGCTGCCGCTGTCGGGTGGCCGGTGGTAGAGCACGAAGCCGTGCAGGACGTCGTCGTCGGTGGGCTCCTCGTGGGCGAGGTCGGCGGCGCAGTTGCCCATCAGGGTCGGCCGCTCGAAGATGTGGTAGCCGAGCGGGTGGTGGAAGCCCAGGATGTGGCCCAGCTCGTGGAGGAAGAGGCGCTCCGGGAAGTTGTAGCCGCCGCCCCGCGGCACCAGCC
>JBFGCA010000156.1:0-8315 GCA_041567315.1 Thermoanaerobaculia bacterium
GCCGTCCGCGCCGCGGCCGCCCCTCCCCAACCCGCCATGCGCGAGCTGACCGACGGTTCCTCCGCGATCGTGCGCGGCGCCCTCGACGCCGGGTGCGACTTCTTCGCCGGCTACCCGATCACGCCGGCGTCGCCGATCCTGACGATGATGCTCTCCGAGCTGCCCAAGACCGGCGGCGTCGGCATCCAGGCCGAGGACGAGATCGCCTCGATCGGCATGTGCATCGGCGCCACCATGGCCGGCGCCCGCTCGATGACCGCCACCAGCGGCCCGGGGATCAGCCTCTACAGCGAGAACGTCGGGCTGGCGATCATGGGCGAGGTGCCGCTGGTGATCGTCGACGTGCAGCGGCTGGGCCCGGCCACCGGCGGGGCCACGACCACCGGGCAGGGCGACGTCCAGTTCGTCCGCTGGGGCACCTCGGGCGGCTACCCGATCATCGCCCTGGCGCCCTCCTCGGTGGCCGAGTGTTACGGGCTGACCCGCAAGGCCTTCGACCTCGCCGAGCGCTTCCGGTGTCCGGTCTTCCTGCTCACCGACAAGGAGCTGAACCTGACGTTGAACACCGTCGAGGTCGACGCCTACCAGGCGGTGCCGGTCCGCGAGCGGCAGCGGCCCTCGTGGCCTGCGGAAAAGCCACCGGGGGGCTTCCGCCCCTACCGCTACGAGCCGGCCGATGGGGTGCCGCCGCTGGCCGAGTACGGCGGGGAGGCCACGGTCCGCTTCACCGGCTCGACCCACGACGAGCGGGCCTACATCACCAAGGACCCGCCCACCGTCGACCGCCTGAACCGTCATCTCAGCGACAAGATCGAGCGCCACCGCGACGAGATTGAGCTGGCCGTGGCCGACCCCGAGCCCGGCGCCGAGATCCTGGTGGTGAGCTACGGGGTGAGCGCCGGCGCTGTGCGCGAGGCGGTGCGCGCCGCCCGCCGCGCCGGCCGCAAGCTCGCCGCGCTGACCGTCCACAGCCTGTGGCCGGTCCCGGAGACCGCGCTCGCCGCCGCCCTGGAGGGGATCCGGCGGGTGGTGGTGGCCGAGCTGAATCTCGGCCAGTACCGGCGCGAGATCGAGCGGCTGGCCGGCGGCCGCCAGGTGGTCGGGGTGCACCGCGTCGACGGCGAGCTGATCTCGCCCCAGGAGATCCTGGAGGCCGCCGCGTGAGCCCCGCGACCACGGTGACGCCGCTCGCCACCTACCGCAACGAGACGCCCTACCCGTTCTGCCCGGGCTGCGGGCACGGGCCGATCCTCGACGCCCTCAACGCCGCCCTCACCCGGCTGCAGCTCGATCCCCGCCGGGTGGTCCTGGTCAGCGACATCGGCTGCGCCGGGCTCTCCGACCAGTACTTCGTGACCAGCGCCTTCCACGGGCTGCACGGCCGCAGCATCACCTACGC
Source organism: Thermoanaerobaculia bacterium (assembly GCA_041567315.1). Taxonomy (GTDB): domain Bacteria; phylum Acidobacteriota; class Thermoanaerobaculia; order Multivoradales; family JAHEKO01. The sequence continues at coordinate 1,400 of JBFGCA010000156.1, forward strand.
CAGCGGCGTCAAGCTGGCCCGCCCCGAGCTGACCGTCGTCGTCATCATGGGCGACGGTGGCACCGGCATCGGCGGCACCCACCTGATCAACGCCGCGCGGCGCAACCTCGGCCTTACGGTGCTGGTCTGCAACAACTTCAACTTCGGGATGACCGGCGGCCAGCACTCGACCACCACGCCGCCCGGCGCGGTGACCTCGACCACCCCCGGCGGCAACCTCGAGCGGCCGCTCGACGTCTGCGCCACCGCCGCGGTCAACGGCGCCGCCTACGCCTGGCGCGGCACCAGCTTCGACCCCGAGCTGGCCGACCGCATGGCCGAAGCCCTGACCACCCGGGGATTTGCAGTGCTCGACGTCTGGGAGCTGTGCACCGCCTACTTCCTGCCCGCCAACAAGATGTCGCGCAAGGGCCTCTCCAAGCTGCTCGAGCGGCTGGAGTTCCCGACCGGCGTGGTGGCCCACCGCGAGGTCGCCGAGTACGGCGCGGCCTACCGCGCGCAGGCGCAGGCGGCGGGCGCCCGCCGGCCGCCGGGCCCGCGGCCGCTACCGGTGGATTTCGCCTCCCGGCTCGACCGCCCCTTCCGGCTGGTGGTCGCCGGCTCGGCGGGCGGCCGGGTGGGGTCGGCGGCACGGCTCGTCGCCCGGGCCGCGGTGCTCTCGGGGCTGTGGGCCGCGCAGCGCGCCGACTACCCGGTGACGGTCAAGACCGGGCACAGCATCGCCGAGCTGATCCTCGCCCCCGAGCCGGTCGACTTCACCGGCGTCACCCGTCCCGACGTCCTGCTGGTGATCAGCGAGGACGGGCTGCGCAAGGCCGGCGGCTATCTGCGGGCAATGGCTCCGGACGACCGGGTGTTCGTGACCCGAAACGTGAGAGAAGCGGCCGCCACCGCGGCCCGGGTCACGACGCTCGACGCGCCGACCCTCGGCGCCGCCCATCGCGGCGACGCCCTGGCCGCCCTGGCGACGGTTGTCGCCTGGCTGGATCTGCTGCCGCTCCAGGCCCTGCGGGCCGCCGCGCGGCTGGAGCCGGAGCAAAGGCGAGGCCCGCTACTTACCTCGATACAAGCCGGTTTCGCCCGCAGTCCCGCCGATCCAGACGCCAACGGAGCTGCGTCTGCGGGAGCGGGCGGCGGGATGGCCACCGAGACCGACTCTGGCGCGGCGGCGCGCCCTCGGGAGTAGCCTTCGGCCGAAGGCGCGCACGCCGGTTCGAGCCCAGACGCTCCACGACAGACGCACCAGGGACTCGGGCATCGCGAGTCCCGTTTGGAGCAACGACGAATGGCACTGGACAAGACCGCCGATCTGGCCGGCCCGGGCATCGGGACCTACGAGGAGCTGGAGAAGATCCTGCCCGCCGACTACCAGCCGCTCCTCGACCCGAAGCAGACCCAGCTCGCGCTCCACGAGGCCAAGCGCTACATCGAGGACAACCTCTGCCGCGAGCTCAACCTGATGATGGTCACCGTGCCGCTGATCGTCGACGCCGAGAGCGGCGTCAACGATCTGCTGGACCGCGACGGGTCGCGCACCCCGGTCGAGTTCCCCTGCGGGCTGGGTCTCGAGCGGCCGATCCGCGCCCAGGTGGTGCAGGCGGCGACCAAGTGGAAGCGGATGGCACTCGAGCAGTTCGGCTGCGGGGTCGGCGAGGGGATCTGCACCGACATGAAGGCGGTGCGCAAGGACTACTTCCTGGACCACGACCACAGCGCCTACGTCGACCAGTGGGACTGGGAGCTGGTGATCACCGAGGAGCAGCGGACGCTCGAGTTCCTGACCGGGGTGGTGCGGAAGATCTGGAAGGTGCTGCGCGGTGCCGAGGCGCGGGTGCGCGAGGCGTTTCCGCAGCTCGCCAGCGACAAGTACCCGCCGATCCCCGAGGAGCTGACCTTCCTCCACGCCGAGGAGATCCTGGAGATGTACCCCGACCTGCCGCGCAAGGCGCGGGAGACCGAGGTCCTCCAGAAGCACCCGGCGATCTTCATCTACGGCATCGGCTGGCCGCTCGAGGACGGCTACCCGCACGAGATGCGGGCCGCCGACTACGACGACTGGGTGACCGAGACGGTGTCCAGGGACGGCCGGCCGATGCACGGCCTCAACGGCGACATCCTGGTCTGGAACCCGGTCACCCGCCGGCGCCACGAGCTGACCTCGATGGGCATCCGGGTGACCAAAGAGACGCTCAAGACCCAGCTCGAGATGTCGGGTCAGCTCGACTTCCTGGAGCTGCCCTACCACCGGGCGATCCTGGCCGACGAGATCCCGCTGTCGATCGGCGGCGGGATCGGCCAGTCGCGGACCTACATGTACCTGCTGCGCAAGGCCCACCTGGGCGAGGTTAGCGTCACCGTCTGGCCGCGGGTGCTCAAGGAGCTGTCGCGGGCGCGGAACATCCACGTCCTCGAATAGGAGCTCTGCGATGCGCATGGAGATGAGCTTTCCCGGCGGGATGGCGGTCGACGCCGACTGGCTGGGCCGCACCATCGCCACCGACCAGCCCGTCAAGGCCGGCGGCGGCGGCGCCGCGCCCGCCCCCTTCGACCTCTTCCTGGCCTCGATCGGAACCTGCGCCGCCTTCTACGTGTTGCGCTTCTGCCAGCAGCGCGGCATCGCTACCGAGGGCCTGGGGGTCGCCCTCGAGCCGGTCCGCGACCCCCAGAGCGGGCGCTTCGGCACCCTGCGGTTCGAGGTGCGGCTGCCACCCGGGTTTCCCGACAAGTACCGGGCGGCGGTGGTGCGCGCGATCGACCAGTGCGCCGTCAAGCGCCACATCGTCGACCCGCCGCGGTTCGAGGTGACGGTCGAGAGCGCGGCAGCGGTCGGGGCCGGCGCTTAGCCACGGAGCCGGCGGCTAGCCGGGCCGCCGGGTGACCCCGGCCTTGACCGTGGCGCGGCCCACCAGCCTGCCGCCGCGCGTCGCCCGCACCCGGAAGTCGCTCCAGCCGTGCTTCGAGCCCAGGTGCCGGGTGCGGTAGTCGATCCGGTCGCCCGGAAACACCGGGGCGTGGAACGAGCAGTCGATCGACACCAGCAGCGGCACCTCGTCGGCCTGCAGCGCCCGCCCCCGCTGATGGAGCAGATAGACCGCGGTGGTCTGGGCCATCGCCTCGCCCAGCAGCATTCCCGGCCAGATCGGAAACCCGGGAAATGCCCCGCCAGGATGGCGCCGTCCTCGGGAATCGTCTGGTGCGCCTGCAGCAGCCCGTCGGCCGCCATCTCGGCCCCGTCCAGCAGCAGCATCGGCGGCCGGTGCGGCAGCAGCCCGACCAGGCCGTCCACTGCACCCCTGTTCTCTTGCGCGCTCAGCTCGGCCTCCACGGCGAGCCAGGATAGCCCGAGGAAAGCCAGCCCCGAATCGCTGAATGCCTTGATTGCATGCATGATGCCATATAGAATGGCATCATGGCATTGGAAATTACCATAGACGCCTCGGGCCGCCTGGTCATTCCCAAGCGCGTCCGGAACCGCCTGCGCCTGGGTGCCGGGTCCCGGCTGAAGCTCCTCGAGCAGGAGGACCGGATCGTTCTCGTCCCGGCCCACGACGAGCCGGCGACCGTCGAGGAGCGGGGCCTGCTGGTCTTCAGGGGACGGCTCACCGGTCCGCTACCGGACCACAGGGACCTGCGCGAGGAACGCCTGGGCCGGCTGTCGGGCGAGCCTTGAGGCTGGCCCTCGACACCTCGGTCCTGATCGCGGCGCTGGTCGAGCCCCACCCCTTCCACGCGCGGGCGATGCCCTGGCTCGACGAGGTGGCGAGCGGCCGGGTCGAGGGCGAGTGCGCGTGGCACGCCCTCGCCGAGACCTGGGCGGTGCTGACCCGCCTACCGCTCGAGCCTCCGATCTCACCGGCCGTGGCGGCGGTCGCCCTCGACCGGCTCTGCGAGCGGGTCGAGCCCGTGGAGTCTACCGGCGAGGTCTACCGCACCGCCCTTCGCCGGTGCGCCGACCGCGGCCTGCGGTCCGGCGCAATCTTCGACGCCATCCACCTGGTGACCGCCGAGAACCGCCAGGCCACGGCCCTGGTGACCTTCAATCCGGGCGATTTCGTGCGCCTCCGCGTCGACGCCAGTCCGCCGGTCGTGGTGCCACCCGAACCGCCGGCGTTCCTGATGCCGAGCGGTTGAGCGTGGCCCGCCGGGGCGCCCGCCGCCGCCTACCGGAACAGCTTGAGGAAGGCGAGGAAGACGGAGAAGCCGTCGTCGGGGCCGGCGAGGGCGACGCCGAGGTCGACGTTGACGACGGTGCGCCAGGGGCCGATGACGGTGCCGACGACGCCGGCGCCGGCCAGCAGCTCGTCTTCGAGGCCGCTGGCGCGGTCGGTGGCCCAGGCGGCGTCGCCGACGAGATCCAGCCGGAACAGGTCGCCGACGTCGAAGCCGTAGGAGAGGTGGGTGGCCCAGGCCTCCTCGGCCCGCACCTTGTCGCTCTGGTAGCCGTGGACGCGGACGTCGCTGAAGAAGCCGAACTCGTACTTCGAGAAGCGGTCGAGCCGCGAGCCGTCGACGTACTCGATCTCGGCCCCCACCTTGCGGAACTTCTTCAGGTGCCAGACCTTGCCGAAGCCGGCGCCCCACTGCAGGTAGCTGTCGTCGTCGGGGTCGAAGTCGGGGTTGCCGGGTAGCCCCCACGGGTCCCAGTCGCTGCGCAGGTTGTAGGCGCCGCGGGCGCGCAGCCGGTATCCGGAGCGGTTGTAGCGGGCGGTCAGCGACAGCTCGTGGTTGAGGTGGTCGGCGGGGACGACGAACTCCTCGGCGGTGTCGTCGGCGCGGTCGAAGTCGACCCAGCCCAGCTCGTACTGCAGCTCCAGCTTGACGAACTGCCCCAGCGGCCGGCCGAGCTTGAAGTCGACGTTGGGCCGCCGTACCTCGACCTCCTCGGCGTCGACCTCGAGGCCGTCGCGGAACACCTGGTCGGTGCCGGCCAGGGCCAGCGCGAAGACGTCGAGGCCGGCGTCGAACTTCGAGCCCAGGAAGTGGGGATCGGTCACCGCCACGTTGAACAGCGGGCCGGCGAAGAAGACGTTGGCCTGGGTGCCGGTGCCCTTGAGATCGAACCACAGCCAGTTGAAGCCCACCAGCGGGATGGGGAAGTCCTGCGACTCGTCGTAGAAGGTGCCGCCGACCAGGAAGCGGCGGCTGCGGTCGATCTCCTCCTGGACGACGCGCTCGCCGGTCTCCTCGTCCTTGACCAGATAGCGCAGGCCGCGCTCGGTGTCGCGCAGCATGGTGGCGTCCGAGGCCAGCAGCTCCTGCCGCCGGGACTCGAAGTCCTCGGGGTTGATCATGACCTCGCTGACCGCCACCTCGCGCTCGACCACGGTGGTGGCCGACAGCACCGACCAGATCTGCTGGCCGACCAGCCGCACCGGCAGGAAGAAGCTCGCCGGCTCCCAGGCCGCCGGCTGTCCGGCCGCGTCCAGCGGCGCGAAGGTCAGGGTCTCCTCATTGGAGATCACCTCGCCGCCCAGCCCGAGCTGGACGGCCCGGGTGCGCACCCGGGCGTAGATCTGGCGGTCCACCCACACGGTTCCCTGGTAGAGCGTCCGCCCCGGCTCCACCGCCACCGCCGGCTCGAAGTCGACCACCCAGCAGTCGCGCCCCTCGACCTCGGCGGTGCCGCGCAGCCGGTAGCGGTACTCGCGCCCGAAGGTGATCTCGGCCGGCAGCGCCGCCGCCTTCTCGGGCTGGATGAGCGGGATCTCGGGGATCCGCTTGCCGCGCCAGCGGACGCCGTTGACCAGGAAGTCCCGCCACACCCAGTCGAAGCCGTCGCCCTGGCGGAAGAAGAAGTCGCCGCGGAAGGTGATCTCCAGCGACTGCGCGCCGGTGCCGAGCTGGAAGCGCAGGTGCGAGGTGTTGATCGCGCGATAGGTCCGGAGGCGGCGGCGCTGGGCGTCCTCGAAGGCCTGCAGCCGGCGCAGCACCTCCTCGACCGGCATCTGCCGCTCGTCGAGCACCGTCAGCTCCTCCTCGAGCCCCTCGATGCCCTCGATCTCCTCGGCGGTCAGCCGCTCGAGCCGCAGCACCAGGAGCGGCCCGGGGTCGGCGACCGTGAGCTCCAGCCCGCGCGGCGTCCGGCGGGTGCCGTAGAGGTCGAACGTCTCGCCGGTCGTCGGGTCGACCCGCGCCGGCCGCTTGAGCTGCGAGTCCGAGAAGACCACCACCACCTCGTCGGCCGGCGCCGCCGGCCGCACCACCACCCTGAGTCCCAGGTCCTCGCCGCGGACGAAGCTCCAGGCCTCGAGCTCGCCCCCGGGCACCCCGCCCGGGGTGGAGTAGGGGTCGTAGGCCAGGTCGCCCTGGAACTCCCGCGCCAGCAGCTTGAGCGGCCCCAGGTCGGTGGCCGCCGGGTCGGCGACCTCGAAGAAGGTCAGCGCGGCGCCCGCCTCGGCCAGCCGCGCGGCCTCGGCCAGGACGTCGCTCGCCGGCGCCGGGAAGGGCAGCGCGTCCACCACCACCGGCTTGCCCGGATCCAGCCGCGCCAGGAGGTCCATGGCCCGGCGCAGCTCGCCGGCCGGCGCCGGCTCGAGCGCGACGCCGTCCAGGTAGGCGGCCACTTCCTCGGCGTAGAGCGCCTCGATGAAGCTCGCCGTGGCCACCGCGCCGGGCGTCTCGGACGGCGGCGCCTCGAGCGCCGCTCCCTGGGCCGCCGCCGGCGTCGCCTCGGCGGGTGCGCCGCTCTCGGCCGTTAACTCGATCGCCCTCTCGATGAAGGCGTCGCGCGGCAGGGCCTGCGAGATCATCCGCGCCTCGGGCTGGGCGCCGGCCACGGCCGCGGTGGCGCGTTTCAGCAGAAACGCGTAGTCGGCCGCGGTCACCGCCCCCGCCGCCGGCTCCCAGAGGATCTGGAAGTGGGCTCGCTCGCCCGCCCCCGCCGCCAGCGAGCTGGCCGCCGCCAGCTCGGCCTCCA
>JBFGCA010000157.1:0-8311 GCA_041567315.1 Thermoanaerobaculia bacterium
GGCCGCCGCGGCCTTTCGCTGCCCGGGCCTGCGAAGCCGGAGGCTCCACTTCGAGGCCGGCCGCGCGTGCGGGCAGCAGGCGCCCGGCCTCGCCGGGGGGGCCTTCGCCGCGGGGCCAGCCAAGGCGGCGGCGGAGGGCGAGGGCTTCGCGGACGAAGGCGAGGAAGGCTTCGGTCTCGGGGTCGAGGGTCCAGTCGAGCCAGGTCAGCTCGCCGTCGTGGCAGTAGGCGTTGTTGTTGCCGCGCTGGGTGCGGCCCAGCTCGTCGCCGTGGGCGAGCATGGGGACGCCGCGCGAAAGGGCGAGGGTGGCGACGAGGGCGCGGCGGACCGCGAGCCGGCGCGCGCGGATCGCCGGGTCGTCGGTGGGCCCTTCGGCGCCCCAGTTGCTGCTCAGGTTGTGCTCGGGGCCGTCGCCGTTGTCCTCGCCGTTGGCTTCGTTGTGCTTGCGCTCGTAGCTCACCAGGTCGGCGAGGGTGAAGCCGTCGTGACAGGCCAGGTAGTTGACGCTGGCGGTGGGGGCGCGGTCTCCGAAGACGTCCGGGCTGCCGCTCAGCCGGTCGGCCATCTCCTCGGGGGGCACCGGGTCGCCGCGCCAGAAGGCGCGCACCGTGTCCCGATAGCGGTCGTTCCACTCCGCCCAGCCGGACGGGAAGTTGCCGAGCTGGTAGCCGCCGGGGCCCAGGTCCCAGGGCTCGGCGATCCACTTGACACGGGCGAGATCGGGGTCGTCGCGGAGGGCGGTGAAGAAGGCGCCGGCGGGGTCGAAGTCGCGGACGCCGCGGCCCAGCACGGGCGCCAGGTCGAGCCGGAAGCCGTCGACCCGCATCTCGGCCACCCAGTAGCGCAGACAGTCGAGGATCAGCTCGAGCGCCGCCGGCTGCGACAGGTCCAGGGTGTTCCCGCAGCCGCTCCAGTTTTCGTAGAGCGTCGGGTCGTCCTCCCGCAGGCGGTAGTGGCCGCGGTTGTCGAAACCGCGGAGCGACAGGGTAGGGCCGCGATGGTCGCCCTCGGCGGTGTGGTTGAGCACCAGGTCGAGCAGCACCTCGATCCCCGCCCGATGGAGGGCGCGCACCATGGTCTTGAATTCGGTGACCTGCTCTCCACGGTCGCCGGCGGCGTACCCGGCGTGGGGGGCGAAGAAGGCCAGCGGGTTGTACCCGAAGTAGTTGGTCAGGCCGCGCCCGGCGAGCGCCGGCTCGGTGACGAACTGCTGGACCGGCAGCAGCTGGACGGCGGTGACGCCGAGCGAGCGCAGGTGCTCGATCACCGGCTCCTGGACCAGACCCAGGTAGGTGCCGCGGAGCGGCGGCGGCACCCGCGGATGGAGCCGGGTGAGCCCCTTGACGTGGCACTCGTAGATCAGGGTGTCGGGCCAGGGGGTTCGCGGCCGGCGATCGCCCCGCCAGTCGAAGGCGGGGTCGACGACCACCGAGAGCGGGGCGAAGGGGGCGGTGTCGCGCGGGTCCGGGACCGCGTCGTCGCTGCCGCCGGCCAGCGCCTCGTCCCAGATCGGCTCGCCGGCAACCGCCCGTGCCCGGGGGTCGACCAGCAGCTTGGCGGGGTTGAAGCGGTGGCCGCGGCCGGGGTCCCACCGACCGTCGACCCGGTAGCCGTAGAGCTGTCCGGCCCCGAGGTCGGCCACCTGGAGGCGCCAGACGCCGTCTTCCCCGCGGGTCAGGGGCAGGCGGCGGCGGGCCTCGCCACCCACCTCGTCGAACAGAGACAGCTCGACGGCGCTGGCCGCGGCCGAGGTGACCGCGAACTCGACGCCGCCGGGTGTCAGGGTGGCGCCGAGGCCCGATGGCCTGCCGCGGGTCATGCGTCGCCCACGCCGGCGCCTTCGCCGGCCACCTCCTCGGCGGTCTTGCGGGGAGCCGCCCGAGGGGCGGTGCGGCCGCTGACCTCGGCCAGCCGCCGCAGCCAACCGGCGGTGTCGTCCCCGGGCGCCGACTCGGCCCGCCACTCCCAGCAGCCGGCCACCTGCCCGGGCCGGTTGAGGCGGTGGGCGCCGTCGAGGCCCAGCACGTCCTGCAGCGGCACGATCGCCAGCTCGGCCACCGAGGTATAGGCGGCCCGGATCAGGTCGTGGTGGATGGCGGTGCCGTCGCCGCCCAGGTAGTCCAGCACCCGCCGGCGGGCCGGCGGCGCCAGGGAGCCGAACCAGCCGACCGCGGTGTCGTTGTCGTGGGTGCCGGTGTAGACCACGGTGTCGCGCTCGTGGGCGTGCGGCAGGTGGTCGCTGCCCGGGGCGTCGAAGGCGAACTGGAGGACCCGCATGCCGGGCAGCTCGAGCCGCCGCCGCAGGGCGACCACGTCCGGGGTGATGACCCCCAGGTCCTCGGCGATCAGCGGCAGCTCGCCCAGCTCCCGCCGGGCGGCCTCGAACAGCCGCCGGCCGGGGCCGCGGCGCCAGCGGCCGGCGGCGGCGGTCTCGGCGTCGGCCGGTACCTCCCAGTAACCGGCAAAGCCCCGGAAGTGGTCGAGACGCAGCCGGTCGGCCAGCCGCAGACCGGCCCGCAGGCGCTCGATCCACCAGCGGTAGCCGTCGGCCGCCATCCGCCGCCAGTCGTACAGCGGGTGGCCCCAGAGCTGGCCGTCGGCGCTGAAGGCGTCGGGAGGGACACCGGACTGGCGGCGGGGGCGGCCCCGGCGACCGACCCGGAACAGCGTCTGGTGCGCCCACACGTCGGCGCTGTCGGCCGGGGCGTAGAGCGGCAGGTCGCCGAGGAGCTCGACGCCGCGGGCGTTGGCGTAGGCGCGCAGCCGCTCCCACTGCTCGAAGAAGAGGAACTGGACGAAGCGCTGGAAGTCGAGTTCGGCCGCCAGCTCGGCGCGGGCGGCGACCAGGGCGGCGGGTTCGCGGCGGCGCAGCGGGGCCGGCCAGGTGCCCCAGGCGGTCCGGTCGTGGCGCTCGCGCAAGGCCGCGAACAGCGCCCAGTCCTCCAGCCAGAAGCGCTGCCCGGCACCGTCGACGAAAGCGGCGAGCGCCCGGCGCTCCTCGGCCGCCGCCCGCCGCTGGAAGCCCTCCCAGGCCAGTCGCAGCAGCCGCTGCTTGGCCGCGGCCACCGCCGGGTAGTCGACCCGCCCGGCAGCGGGCGGCAGCGCGGCGAGCTCGCCGGCGGGCAGCCAGCCTCGCCGGCGGAGCTCCTCGGGCGCGATCAGCAGCGGGTTGCCGGCAAAGGCCGACAGCGCGCCATAGGGCGAGTTGCCGAACCCGGTCGGCCCCGCCGGCAGCAGCTGCCAGACGCGCTGGCCGGCGGCCGCCAGCCAGTCCACGAAACGGCGGGCGGCGGGGCCCAGGTCGCCGATGCCCGGCGGCCCGGGAAGCGAAGTGGCATGGAGTAGGATACCGGCCGCCCGCTCGGACACCGTCCGATGATACTTTGGGCTCCCGGAGACAGCTTTCGTGCCGAGAGGAGACCGTTTTGGTGGCTGAAGCCAGCGCACCCCCAGTGATTCCCTGTTTCCAGGTGGCGGAGATCGAGCTTCCCGACGAGCTGGACCGCCTCTACGACCTGGCCTACAACCTGTGGTGGACGTGGCGTCCGGAGGCGCGGCACCTCTTCGCCTCGATCGACAGCGGCTCGTGGGGCCGCTACCGCAACCCGGTGGAGCTGCTGCACGACGTCGACCGCTCCCACTGGGAGCTGCTGCTGGAAAGCGATCCCTTCATGGAGCGCTACGCCGCCGTCCGTCAGGCCTTCGACAGCTATCTGGCAGGCGGCCCGGAGAGCTGGTTCGCCCGCCGCTTCGAAGGCTGGCGGGGTGGACCGGTGGCCTACTTCTCGATGGAGTTCGGGCTGCACCAGAGCCTGCCCCTCTACTCCGGCGGTCTCGGGGTGCTGAGCGGCGACCACTGCAAGGCGGCGAGCGACCTGGGGCTGCCGTTCGTCGGCGTCGGGCTGCTCTACCGGCGCGGCTACTTCCAGCAATCGATCGACGCCGACGGCTACCAGCAGCACTTCTATCCGGAGTCCAACTTCCACCGGCTGCCGGTGCGGCCGGCGATGGACCGCCGGGGCCGCGAGGTGGTGGTGCGGGTGCCGCTGCCGGGGCGCGAGGTGGCGGCCAAGGTCTGGCTGGCGCAGGTCGGGCGGGTGCCGCTGCTGCTGCTCGACACCGACGTCACCGACAACGACCCCGCCGACCGGCCGATCACCGGCGTGCTCTACGTCCGCGGCCGCGAGATGCGGCTCTGCCAGGAGATGATCCTGGGGGTCGGGGGCCTGCGGGCGCTGGCGGCGCTGGGGATCGAGCCGGCGGTCTGGCATCTCAACGAGGGTCACAGCTCGCTGCTCCAGCTCGAGCGGCTGCGCGAGGCCGTGGCCGGCGGCGACCGCGAGCTGACGGAGGCCCTCGCCCGGGTGCGGCGCAACGCGCTGTTCACCACCCACACCACGGTGCCGGCCGGCAACGAGCAGTTCGAGCGCGCCCTGGCGGGCCGGTACCTGGAGCCCTGGACGGAGCCGCTCGGCACCGCGGCCGAGCGGCTGCTGGAGCTGGGGCAGGCCGAGCCCGGCGGCGGCCCGGGAGGCTTCAACCTGACCGCCCTGGCGATCCGCACCAGCGCTCGCGTCAACGGCGTCAGCCGCCTCAACAGCGAGGTCGCCGAGCGTCTGTGGCGGCACCTGCTGCCGGCCGCCGCCGGCCAGCCGCCGGTACTGCCGATCACCAACGGCGTCCACGTGCCGACCTGGCTGGGGGTCGAGATGCGAACCCTGCTGGCCCGCCACCTGGGCGGCGACTGGCTGGAGGACCAGCAGCTGCCGCGCAGCTGGGAGCGGGTGGCGGCGATCCCCGACCACGAGCTGTGGGGCGCCCACCAGGCGCAGAAGGAGCGGCTGCTGCGGTTCACCCGTTCGCGGCTGCGCGAGCAATACGCCAGGCACGGCCACTCGCCGGACCAGCTCCGCGAGGTGGCCGAGCTGTTCGACCCCGGGATGCTGACCATCGGGTTCGCGCGGCGCTTCGCCACCTACAAGCGGGCGGCCCTGCTGTTCCGCGACCTCGGCCGGCTGCGCGGGCTGCTGGCCCACGCCGAGCGGCCGGTGCAGATCTTCATGGCCGGCAAGGCCCATCCGGCCGACCGGCCCGGTCAGGAGCTGATCCGCGAGATCTTCGCCCTCAGCCGCGACGGCGAGCTGCGCGGCCGGGTGGTGTTCCTCGAGAACTACGACATGCGGGTGGCGCGGATGCTGGTGCAGGGCGCCGACGTCTGGCTCAACACGCCGCGCCGGCCGCTCGAGGCGTGCGGCACCAGCGGCCAGAAGGCGGCCATCAACGGGGTGCTCAACTGCAGCATCCTGGACGGCTGGTGGCCGGAGGGCTACGACGGCAGCAACGGCTGGGCGATCGACGGCGGCAACGCGGCCGGTGACGACGAGGCGCAGGACGAGCTGGACGCCAAGGCGCTCTTCGAGGTCCTCGAGCAGCGGATCGTGCCGGCCTTCTACGAGCGCGAGGGCGAGGGGGTGGCGGCCGGCTGGGTGGCGCGGATGAAACGCTCGATGATCACCGTCGGCTCGCGGTTCACCGCCAGCCGGATGGTGCGCGAGTACGCCGACCGGGCCTACGCGCCGCTGGCCGGCCACGCCACGCCCGAGCCGGTGCCCCAGCCGGTGGAAAGCTAGACCCGCCGCCCTGCCCACGATCCACATCCTCGACGACCGCCTGGTCAGCCAGATCGCCGCCGGCGAGGTGGTGGAGCGGCCGGCCGCGGTGGTCAAGGAGCTGGTCGAGAACGCCCTCGACGCCGGCGCCACCCGCGTCGAGGTCGCCCTCGAGACCGGCGGCAAGCGCCGCATCACGGTCCGCGACGACGGCTGCGGGATGGACCGCGACGACGCGCTGCTGGCCTTCGACCGTCACGCCACCAGCAAGATCGCCGCCGTCGAGGACCTCGAGCAGGTGGGCTCGCTGGGCTTCCGGGGCGAGGCCCTGGCCTCGATCGCCGCCGTCGCCCGGGTAGAGCTGGTGACCGCGCGCCAGGCCGGGGACGGCACCCGGGTGCGGATCGAGGGCGGCCGCGTCAGGGTCGCCGAACCGGCGGCCCATCCGCGCGGCACTTCGATCGAGGTCGCCTCGCTGTTCTTCAACGTGCCGGCGCGCCGCAAGTTCCTCAAGCGTCCGTCCACCGAGCTGCGCCGCGCCGCCGAGGTGGTCCAGGGCTACGCCCTGGCGCGCCCCGAGGTCGGCTTCTCGCTGACCCACGAGGGCCGCACCCTGCTCGACCTGCCGCCCGCCGCCGCCGGCGCCCGGCAGCGGATCGGCGAGCTGTTCGGCACCGCCCTCACCGACCGGCTGGAGGAGATCGAGGGCGCCGCTGCCGGCGGCCGGATCTCCGGTTTCGTCGGCGATCCTGGCACCGCCCGCGGCCGGCGCACCTTCACCTTCGTCAACCGGCGGCTGCTGCGCGACCGCGCGGTGCTGGCGGTCTTCTACCGGGCGGTGCGCGACGTCTGGCGCAGCGAGGAGTTCCCGGCGCTGTTCCTGTTCCTGGAGGTGCCGGCGGGGCAGGTGGACGTCAACGTCCACCCGCAGAAGGCCGAGGTGCGCTTCCGCGACCCGGGTCTGCTGGACAAGGTGTCGCGGGCGCTGCGCGCGGCGCTCGAGCGGGCGCTCGGCGAGGTGGCGGCACCGGCGCAGCCGGCGGCGGGCCGTCCGGCGATGCCGTTCGCGTGGCAGGGACGGGGAGCGGCCCCGCAGGACGGCGGGATTGCGGAAGCGCCGGGAGAGGTCGCGGAGGCGGCCGCGGGAGTGGTGCGCCAGGCGCCCCCGGCGGCGCCGCCGGGACCGCGTCTCGCGGAGATCTCCTACGCCCCGCTGGAGCGGCCCGCGGTCCCGCTCTCGGGCCGCCGCGGCGAGCCCCGGCCGTTCCGCCTCCTCGGCCAGTACAAGGGCACCCTGATCCTGCTGGAAGGCCCCGACGGGCTCTACCTGGTCGACCAGCACGTCGCCCACGAGCGCCTGCTCTACGAGCGCCTGCGCCGCTCGCTGGCCGGCGGCCCGGTTCCGGTCCAGCAGCTCCTCGAGCCGCTGCTTCTCGAGCTGGCGCCGGCCGAGGCGCTGCGGCTCGACGAGCTGGCGCCGGCGCTCGACGGGTGCGGCTTCCCGCTACGGAAGCTCTCGGGGGACACCCTGGCGCTCACCGGCGTGCCGTCGGTGCTCGGCGCCGCCGAGGCCGAGCGGCTGCTGCTCGAGCTGGCGGGGAGCGACGAGGTGGCCCCGGCCGACCTCCGCCGGCGCCTTCTGGAGTCGCTGGCCGCCAGCCTGTCCTGCCGCGCCGCCGTCAAGATGCACGAGCCGCTGTCGGCGGTGGAGATGGAGGCGCTGGTCGGCGAGCTGTTCGCCGCCGAGCAGCCCTACGCCTGCCCGCACGGGCGGCCGATCGTGCTCAAGATGTCGGACGCCGATCTGGAGCGCCGCTTCGGCCGCCGGTAGCGCCTGCCGACGCGATGACCGCCGACGATCCACTCCGCACCCTGGAGCAGCGGCTGGGCTACGCGTTCCGCCGGCCCGAGCTGCTCGAGCGCGCGCTCGTCCACCGCTCCTACGCCCACGAGCAGGCGGTGGGGGGCAGCTACGAGCGGCTCGAGTTCCTGGGCGACGCGGTGCTGGGCCTGATCGCGTCGGAGTGGCTCTACGGGCGCTTTCCGGACCTGCCCGAGGGCGAGCTGTCCAAGTTCAAGGCCTATCTGGTCAGCGAGCGGGTGCTGGCCGAGCACGCCGGGCGGCTGGGTCTCGGCGAGGCGCTGCGGCTGGGGGTCGGCGAGGAGCGCACCGGCGGCCGGCGCAAGGCGTCGCTCCTGGCCGACGCCTTCGAGGCCGTGCTGGGAGCGGTCTTCCGCGACGGCGGGCTGCGGCCGGCGCGGCGGCTGGGCCTGGCGTTTCTCGAGGATGCGGCACAGCGGCGGCCGCAGGGCACGCCGACCGACCCCAAGACCCGGCTCCAGGAGCTGGCGCAAGCGCGCGGCGAGCCGCTACCAGAGTACCTGGAAGTGGCTGCCGAGGGGCCGGATCACCGGCGGCGGTTCCGGGTCGAATGCCGGCTCGGGGAGCGGCGGCTGGGGACCGGGGAGGCGGGGAGCAAGAAGCGGGCGGAGCAGCGGGCGGCGGAGGAGGCGCTGGGGCGGCTGGCGGAGGAGTAGGCGAGGCGGGTGGCGGACCCCCGCCCGCGGGCGAGGGTCGGCGAGCGGAGTGTAGGGGCCGCGAGCTGCGAGGGTCCCCCCGCGGCCGCCTCGGGGGCCGAGGGGTTCCCTTCGCTTCACTCCCCCTCCCAGGCCAACACGTTCCGCTGCCGGGAACCCCACCA
>JBFGCA010000158.1:0-8277 GCA_041567315.1 Thermoanaerobaculia bacterium
ACCAGGTGGCGTAGGTCGAGAACTTGTAGCCGCGGCGGTACTCGAACTTCTCCACCGCCTTCATCAGCCCGATGTTGCCCTCCTGGATGAGGTCCAGGAACTGCAGCCCGCGGTTGGTGTACTTCTTGGCGATGGAGACCACCAGCCGCAGGTTGGCGACGATCAGCTCCTCCTTGGCGCGCTCGCAGAGCTGCTCGCCGGAGCGGATCTTGCCGATGGTGGTGGCGACGTGGGTGCGGCTGGTGCCGTAGCGCTCCTCGAGGTCCTTGATCCGGCGGCGGTACTTGTCGATCCGCCGGCGGTGCAGCGAGCGCAGCTCCTTGTTGGGCTCGCGGTCCAGCGCCAGCTTGGCGCGCCGGATGTCGCGCTCGGTGCGCACGAACTGCTGGTTGAGGTCCTTGAGGAAGTCGACCAGCCGGTTGCGGGTCTGGACCGAGAAGTCGATCGAGCGGATGTCCTTGGCGATCTTGGCCACCAGGCGGTCGATCTCGCGCTCGGTCTCCTCGAACTTCTCGCCGCCCCGCTTGTAGCGCTTCTGGCGGCGGCGCAGGGTGCCGATCTTGCGATCGTTCTCGGCGATGCGCTCGAAGATGGTCAGGTTGGTGCGGATGCGCTCGCTGGCCCGCGGATCGAGCGGCTCGTCGACCTCGACGGTGGCCAGCTGCCGGAGCACGCGCTCGTCGCGCTGCGCCAGCTCGTTGAGGCGCAGCAGCTCGCTCAAGACCACCGGGTTCTCGCACAGCGCCTCGTAGATCATCCACTCGCCCTGCTCGATGCGCTGGGCGATCTCAACCTCGCCCTCGCGGTCGAGCAGCGGCACGGTGCCCATCTCGCGCAGGTACATGCGGACCGGGTCGTTGGTCTTCTCCTGCTCGGTGACCGCGAATTCCGGCGGCACCTCGGCGTCGCGCTTGTCGAAAGCGGCGGCGTCGGCGTCGAACTCCTCGCGGTTGCGGTAGCGGTCGGGGCGGTCGATGACCTCGATGCCCAGCTCGCCGAAGCGGACGTAGATGTCGTCCAGCTCGTCGGGGATGCTCACCACCTCGTCGGGCAGCAGATCGTAGATCTCGTCGTAGAGAAGGTAGCCCTTCTCGCGACCCATCTCGACGAGCTGCCGCACCGCCGCGTATTTCTCTTCGACCGGTACCGTCGTGGTCATCGTCAAGGCCAAAATCCCCCTGGCTCGGCCCGCCCCCTCGGCTGCCGGCCCCTCAAAGCCCGGCCGGCCGGCCGGCGCTCAGTCCCGTTGCCCGGGCGCACCTCCCTCGCCGGGACGGTGCAAGGCGAGGCTGAGATCGGTCTTTTCCTGCAACAGATTGTCGAGGCGGTCCTGGTCGCCGGAGCTTTGAGCGCGGGCGATCTCGCTCGCCAACTCGCGGAGCCGCCGCTGCCGCCAGCGGCGGATCAGTTTGTGAAGGGCCTCCCGTAGCTCACCAGCCCGCAGGGCAGACGATTCTTCTAACAGAAGCCGCGCCACCCGGTCAACTTCGCCACCCTCGCCCGCCAGTTGGGACAGGAGACCCCGGACTGAGGGCCGCGGCCCGGCTCCACCCCTATATAGAGCGCAGAAGGCCCGGTAAATATTCCTGAGGGTCGGCTCCAGGAAGACCTCGGGCGGTGGCAGGTCGGCCTCCTCGGGGAGCTCCTGGCTCTCCTCGAAGAGAAGCTGCAACACCCGCTCCTCGACGCTGCGCACCCGCACGGGTGGTCCGGCGGCGGCCCCTTCGCCGCTCCCCCGCCCGCCGCCGAGCCGCCGCCACAGCAGCTCGGCCGGCACCCCCAGCCGGTCGGCGGCGCGCCGGGCGTAACCGAAGCGGAGCACCGAGTCCGGGATCTGTCGCAGCAGCTCGCCGACCGCCCGGGCGGCGCGGGCCTGCAAGTTGGGGTCGCCGTGGACCTCGGGCGGGGTCAGCCGCTCGATCTCCCCGAGCACGCCGTCGGCGGCCTCGGCCACCGCCTGAAGGACCGCCTCGGGGCCGGCCTCGAGGCGCAGCGAGTCGGGGTCGCGGCCCTCACCCAGACGCGCCCGGCGGACCGCGATGCCGGCCGCCAGCAGCACCGGCAGGGCCCGCCGGTAGGCCTCCTCGCCGGCGTTGTCGCCGTCGTACGCCACCACCACCTCGTCGGCGTAGCGCGCCAGCAGCCGCGCCTGCTCGGCGGTGAGCGAGGTGCCCATCGAGGCCACCGCCCCCTCGACGCCGGCCACCGCCGCCCCCACCACGTCGAAGTAGCCCTCGACCAGGCAGCCGGTGCCGCTCTCGCGGATCGCCTTCTTGGCGAGGTCCAGACCGTAGAGCAGCGTCCCCTTGTGGAAGCGGGAGGTCTCGGCGGTGTTGACGTACTTGGCGGGGTCGTCGCCGAGGGCGCGGCCGCCAAAGCCGACCAGCCGCCCGGCGGGGTTGCGGATCGGGAAGATCAAGCGGTGCCGGAACCGGTCGTAGGGCTTGCCGGACTTCTGCGAGCGGCCCACCAGACCGGCCGCCTCGAGATCGGCCAGCGGCACCCGCGGATGGAGCGCCTCGAGCAGGTGCCGCCAGCCGTCGGGGGCGTAGCCGAGCCCGAAGCGCTCGACCCACTCGTCGGGCACCCGGCGGCCCTCCAGATAGGCGCGGGGCGCCGCGTGGCGGCCCAGCTGCTGCCGGTAGAAGGCCGCCGCCTCCTCGAGCACCGCGGTCAGGTCGCGCTCCTCGGGGGCGCCCGGCCGGCCCCGGCGCCGGGTGGGGACCGGCACCCCGTAGCGGCGGGCCAGCGACTCGATGGCGGCCGGGAAGTCGTCGCCCGACAGCAGCATGTGGAGCTTGATGGCGTCGCCGCCCTGGCCGCAGCCGAAGCAGTAGAAGAGACCCCGGGCCGGATCGACGCTGAAGGAGGGGGTCTTCTCCTTGTGGAGCGGGCACAGCCCGACGTGCCGCCGGCCGGCCTTGCGCAGCCGCGTGTGCTCGCCGGCGACGTCGGTGATCTCCACCGCGTCGCGCACCGCCTGCACGAACTGCGGGGTCAGATGGACGTGTCCGAGCGCCACCTCACGCCCCCCTCAGGGTCACCACCGTCGCCCCGTCGCCGCCCTCCGAGGAGCCCCCGGGCCGGAAGGAGGCGACCGCCGGATGGGGTCCCAGGTGGTCGCGGACCGCCCGCCGCAGCCGTCCGCTGCCGAAGCCGTGCACCACCCGCACCTCGTCGCGGGAGGCCAGCAGCGCGCGGTCCAGGTAGGCGTCGAGCTCCTCCAGCGCCGCCGGCACCCGCCAGCCCACCAGGTTGAGCTCCGGCGGCGCCCCCCGGTCGGCGCCGGCGGCGTGGACCTCGACCCGCGACCGGCGGCCGGCTCGACCGGCGGCACCGCGACCGGAGCGCTCCCCGGCGGCGGGCTCGGTCCCGGCGGCCGCTTGCACCGGCTCCAGCTCGTCCGGATCGCACCGCACCCGCTTGCCGCGCACCGCCACCTCCGCCTCCCCCCGCTCGAGCCGCTCGAGGCGTCCCTCCCAGCCGAGCCCGGCGTGGCGGACCCGATCCCCGGCCGCCAGCGCCCGGGCCGGCGAGCCGTCGACCGGGGCCGGCGGCTCTTCGACCGCCGGCGCCTCGCGGAACAGCCGCTCGACCGCCTCCGGCACCACCCGCCGCCGGCGACCCCTGGCCAGCTCGGCGCGGAGGGTCTCGACCTCCTCGCCCAGCCGGTGGCCGACCTCGAGCCGGAACTCGGCGAGCTGGCGGCGCACGGTGGGCGCGAGCCGGCGGCGCTCCTCCTCCAGCGCCTCGCGCTCGGCCGCCAGCCGCTCGCGCTCCCCGGCCAGCAGCTGGGCCGTCTCGGAGGCCCGCCGCTCCGCCGCCGCCAGCAGGCGCCGGGTCTCTTCGAGCTCGGCCAGCAGCCGGCGCAGGTCCCGCGACTCGCTGCCCAGCAGCTCCTCGGCCCGCCCGATCCAAGCCGCCGGCAGCCCCAGGCTGCGGGCCAGGGCCAGCGCCTGGCTGCCCCCGGGCGGCCCCGGGTGGAGCCGGTAGGTGGGACGGGCGCTGGCGCCGTCGAACTCCATCGCCGCGCAGGCCGCCCCCGCGGCCTCCAGGGCGGCCATCGCCAGCCCCATCAGATGGGTGGTGATCACCGCCAGCGTCCGCTGGCCGAGCAGGTGCTCGAGCAGCGCCACGGCCAGCGCCGCTCCCTCCTCGGGGTCGGTGCCCGAGCCCAGCTCGTCGAGCAGCACCAGGCTGTCGGGAGCGGCCAGGCGCCAGGCGCGGTCGAGCCGCTGCAGACGGCCGCTGAAGGTCGAACGGTCGCTGAGCAGATCCTGCTCGTCGCCGACGGTGGCCATCACCACCGAGAAGAACGGCAGCCGGGTGCCGGCCGCCGCCGGCACCGGCAGCCCGCACTGGGTGGCCAGCGCCAGCAGCCCGACGGTCTTGAGAGCCACCGTCTTGCCACCGGCGTTGGGACCGGTCACCACCAGCACCCGGCGCTCGCCGGTGAGCTCGAGATCGAGCGGCTCGGCCGGGCCGCGATGCCCGGCCTGGCCGAGCGCCCGCTCCCGGAGGTCGGCCAGCTCGGGCGCCAGCAGCGGATGGCGGGCCGCCACCAGCCGCAGATCGTGACGCTCGGACAGCTCGGCCAGCCGCCCCCCGCAGAGCGCCGCAAGGCGGGCCGCCGCCTGCAGCAGATCCACCTCGGCCAGCAGCTCGGCGTGGCGGCGCAGCTCCGGCAGCGCGGCGCGCGCGCTGGCCACCAGCCGGGTCAGCACCTCCCGGCGCTCGGCCTCCAGGGCCTCCAGCGAGTCGAACAGCCGGTTGTTGGTCTCGACCACCTCGAGCGGCTCGAAGTAGACGCTCCGCCCGCTCGCCGAGCGCCCGTGGCTCAGGCCCTTGACCCGGCCCAGAGCCCCGGTCTGGACCAACAGCACCAGGCGGCCCTCCTGGAGCGGGATGGTGTCCTCGGCGAGGTGCTCGCGGTAGCGGTCGCGGCTCTCCTCGAGCTGGCCGTAGAGCGACTCCCGCAACCGCCGCACCCGGCGGCCGCGGGCGGCGAGCTCGGGAGTGGCGTCGTCGCGCACCCGCCCACGCCGGTCGAGGACGCGGCCGATCTCGCGCTCCAGCTCGCCGAGACCGGGCAGCTCGGCCGCCAGCGCGGCCAGCGCCGGGCAGTCCTCCTCGGGCGCTGCGGCGCGGGCGGCGAGGCGGCCGGTGGCGGCGATCACCGCGGCGAGTAGCAGCAGGTCGCCGCCCTCGAGCTCCGCCTCACCCGCCTCGAGCGCCTCGAGCAGCGGCAGCAGCGGCCCGTCGAGCGACGGCACCAGGCCGCCGCCGGGCAGCAGCCGCTCGACCTCTTCGTAGAGCCGGCGCCGGCTCTCGAGCAGGGGACGGACGGCCAGCGGGCGCAGCCCCGCCGCCCGCTCGCGGCCGGCGTCGGTAGCGGCCAGCTCACCCACCATCGCCAGCAGCGACGGCAGCTCGAGGGCCTCAGAGGAGGCGGCCGAGACCGGCGGCGGCGCGGGTTCGGACATCGGCGGCGGCGGCAGTCTACCGCCCGAGGCGTCGCCCCTCGGGGGGCCGCCGGCGGCCGGGCGGCGCGCCGCCGGGGGCGCACCTCCGCCCGCCGGCCGCTGGTGGCGACCGGTGGCCGGGGCTGGCGAGGCGGCGCGGGACGCTACCGCAGACCCAGGCGCCGCTCCTCCGCCAGCTTGCGGAGCACCTTCTTGCGGGCCTGCATCTGCTTGCGCTTGCGCTTGACGGACGGCTTCTCGAAATGCTGGCGCTTCTTGAGCTCGGTCAGGATGCCCGACTTCTCGCACTTGCGCTTGAAGCGGCGCAGCGCATTCTCGAAATGCTCGTCTTCGCGGACGCTGACTACCGGCAACTGCTACTCACCTCGCCTTCGTTGGGAATTCACCGGCCCCCGGAGGCCGGAACCGCAGATTCTGCCCGCCGCCGGCCCGCGAGTCAAGCGCCCGCTTCCTCGCCGCCCGGTTTGATCGCCTCGTACTTGAGCTGGTAGGCGACCCGCGCGTCACGCTTCTTGTCGGGCTTGAACCACACCGCCGCCGCCGACCCGTCGTCGGCCGTCGGGTAGAACCAGCCGACCACGTCGTCGGGATACTGCTTGACGTTGCGCAGGTTGGCCTGGCCGAGCAGCGCCCTCACCTCGTCCTCGGTCATCCCCTTCTTGGCCTGCTCGAAGCGCTCGCGGGACATGAAACGGTCGGCCTCCGCCCGGGCTAGCGCCTGCTTGAGCTTCTCGTTGTCGGGATCGAGCCCGAGGGCCGTGTTGTAGATCTCGATGGCGCGCTTGTAGTCGCCGCCCTTGTCGATCCACTCGGCGGCCATCAGCATGTCCTCGTCGCTCTTCATGCGCAGCATCGCCTGCTGTCGCTCGGTGGGCTCCTCACCCTCGATCATCGGGTCGGCGTTGAGCGCCCCCACCAGGCGTCCGTTGAACTCCTCGCTGAGATCGGCGACCTCGGTCTGGAGCTGCTCGACCTGCGCCGACAGCTCTTCGGCGGTGGGACCGGCCACCTCCTCGCCCTCCGCCCCGCCGGCCGCCGGCTCGGCGCCGGCGAGCGCGGCCAGCTGCTCGCGGAGCGCGGCCAGCTCCTGACGCTTGGCGTCGAGCTGCGCCTTGGCATCGCTGATCCAGGTCCACTCGGCCTCCCGCTCCAACTCCTCGGGGGACGGACCCTTCTCGCACGCGGCCACGAACGGCAGCGCGAAGAGAAGAGCGACGGACAGGCCTTGGCGGGTCCTCAGCATGGTCATGCCTCCTGAGTCTGCGAATCGGACAATCGCTGCGGGGACAAGCAAGCTACCATAGCGACTGCGGGCCGACAACCCTGAAAGGGCCGCGCGCGCGACCCGCCGAACCTTCGATAAACCCCAATAGCTTCAAGGGTTTTCGAGAGGCGCGCCCTTGACAGTCCGGGATGCCTCCAGAATAATCCTCCCGCCGGAGTCGCCCCGCGCTACCGTCGCCTGCGGTCGCTTCGCGCCGTCGCGCGGCGCCCCCAGCCCCCGGCGCGACGCGCCGGCCGATCGACCGCTTCGCCCATGCCCTCTTCCGAGCCCAACACCGACCTCGATTCGAGGATCGACCGCGCCGTCGGACGGGCGGTCGAGCGCCTGCGCGGCGAGCTGCTCGAGCGCCTGGAGCAGACCCGGCGCGAGATGCGGAGTCTGGCGGGCGCCGAGGCGGCCCCGCCGGAACCGGCGCCGTCGCCGGCCCCCGAAGCCGACGATCTGCGGCAGCTGCTCGAGGCGGTCGCCCGCATCGACGCCGCCCGATCGCAGGCCGACATCCTCGAGGCGCTACTCGAAGGAGGCTGCCGCTTCGCGTCGCGCACGGCGTTCCTGCTGGCGCGGCCCGAGGGGCTCAGCGGGTGGGGGGCGCACGGCTTCGGCGCCGGCGGCCTGGCCATCGACGGGCTGGAGATCGACTACCAGGAGGGCACCCCCTGGGCACGCCTCGCCGAGGGTGGCGGCAGCGTCCCCCTCGAGCCCGGCGAGGGCGCCGAGCTGTGGTCGCCGCTGGACGGCGAGGAGCCGGCCGAGGGCGTACTGGTCCCGATGGTGCTCCGCGACCAACTGGCCGGCGGCCTCTACGCCGACCGGGTGGCCGCCGACGGGCGGCTGCAGCCCGGTGCCCTGGCGTTGCTGACCTACGTCGCCGCCCAGGCCCTCGAGACCCTGCCGCTGCGCGAGCGGCCGGCGACGCCGACGCTCTACCGCAGCGGCGAGGAGCCGGCCGGGCTCGCCGGCCTGCCGCTGTTCGGAAGCGACGCGGCGGCCGCCGCCGAGGTCGAGGTCGAGGAGCCTCCCGCGATCGAAGAGCCCGTGGTCGAAGAGCTGATCGAGGCAGAGCCCCCGCCGGCAGCGCCGGCAGTGCCGCCAGCGCCGCCAGCGGCTCCGCCGGCCGACGAGCTGGCGGCGGTCGACGAGGTGGGCTTCGCTGTCGAGCCGGCGCCTCTCGAGCCGGTCCCCTCCGTGGAGCCGGCCGCCGTCACCCCGCCGGTCGCCGAGCCGCCCCCGTTCGAGGCGCCCGCGCCGGCCCCCCCGCTGGCGCCTCCGGTCGAGGCGCCGCCCGTCCACGAGCCACCCGCGCCGGAGCCGGCGGTCGCCCCGCCGCCCATCCCGGAAGCGCCGGCCCCCGAGCCCCCCATCCCCGAACCACCGGTCCTGGAGCCCGCGGCCCCGCCACCTCCCATGGCGCCCCCCGTCGCGGCGCCACCGGCCGAGGCCCCGGCCTACGAGGAGGAGGACACCCGTCCCGGTCTGGCCGAGCCGGCGCCCGCTCGCGACACCCGCGCG
>JBFGCA010000159.1:0-8196 GCA_041567315.1 Thermoanaerobaculia bacterium
CGGGGGGGCGGGAGTGGATGACGCGGTTGAGGAGGGCCGCGAAGCGCTCGGCGGAGGCGCGGGGCGAGCGGCCGGCGAGGGTGGCGGCGGCGACGATGGCTTCGCGCGCCGAGTAGTCGACACCGATCCTCAGATGGAGGCGGGTGCCGGCGGCGGTGGCAGCTTCGCAGCGGTCGATGGCGGCGACGAGACGTGGGGCGAGGCGGTCGCGGCGGCCGATGACGTTGAGGCGGACGCCCTTTTCGACCAGCTCGTCGCGCTCGCTCTCGAGGTGGCGCTCGAAGAGCTCCATGAGGAGCGCGACCTCGCTGGCGGGCCGGTGCCAGTTGTCGGCCGAGAAGGCGTAGAGGGTGAGGGTGGAGATGCCCAGTTCGGGCGCCGCCTCGACGGTCCGCCGCACCGCCTTGGCGCCCTGGCGGTGGCCGGCCGCCCGCGGCAGCCCGTGGCGCCGCGCCCAGCGGCCGTTGCCGTCCATGATGACGGCGACGTGCAGTCCGCTCCCGAAGCTCTCGCTCTGCGTCACAAAGTCCCTCCTCGAAAAAAAGAAGCCGGCGGCGCGTCAGTCGCTGCGGGTGGCGTGAATCAACGCCTCCATGTGGTCGAGATAGCGCGCCAGGGCGTCGCGGCCGCGCGGGCTGATCTGGTACTCGGTCCGCGGCAGGCGGCCGCGGAAGCTCTTGCGGCAGGTGAGGTAGCCGGCCTGTTCGAGCTTGCGGGCGTGGGCGCTCAGGTTGCCGTCGGAGGTCTTGAGCAGTTCCTTGAGCTCGGTGAAGGTGAGGCGGGGATTGACCGCCAGGGCGCTCATGATGCCCAGCCGCACCCGTTCGTAGACCAGCCGGTCGAACTCGCCGGCGGCGGGGTCCGAGAGATACCCGGCCACCCCGCGCATCAGCCGCCGGCGCTCGCTGACCGGCATCGCCTCGCCCCCCTCGGCCGCCGGCTTGCGGCCGGGATCAGCCACCGTGCCACCTCGCGATGAGCGCCCCGAAGAGCAGGTGGAGACCGCCGAAGCCGGCCGCCAGGAGCGCGTTGGCCCAGGCGGCGGGCGCCGCCAGGGTGACGACCCCGAGGACCATGAAACAGAGACCCATCGCGGGCACCAGCCGCACCGAGTAGGCGCCGCCGGTGACCACCCCGGCGCCGTAGAGCAACAGCCAGAGGCCGGGGATCAGCTCGGGCGAGCCCGCCCGCCAGAGGACCGCGGTGAGCGCCACCGCCGCCACCAGCGGTGGCGTCAGACCGAACAGGAAGCGCCGCCCGACGCCGCGCGACAGCCGCACCCCCTGACCGCGCGCCTTGCGGGCCATCAGCCAGCTGCCCACCGCCAGCGCGAAGACGCCGTCCGCCAGCCAGACGGCGAGCCAGGCGTCCACCCGGGCGGCGACGGCCGCCGCCAGCAGGGCGCTCAGCCCGATGACCACTCCTCCGACGCCCGGCACCGAGGTGAACGACGACGAGGACTCCATCGCCAGCCGGATGTAGCGCAGGTTGTCCATCGCATGGGAGTGCAGTGCCACCGGGTCGGTCGGGGGCTTGCGGACGGGCGTCTCGACGGGCCGCGGGCTCGACATGGGCCGAAGCCTAGACAGTCGTGTTTCTGATGTCAAGTACTTTGCGACGCAGAGTAAATTCGCTCACCCGGCCCGGCGCTCCTGTAGATTCGCCGCTCCGAGAGCCCGATGCCGAGCCCCCCGGCCAGCCGCCCACCAGGGAGCGGCGACCTCCCGAACGGCGCTTCTCCGGCTGGCGCCGCGCCCGGCGGCGCCGGGCTGCGCCGCGCGGTCTCGCGCTGGGAGATCGTCGCCCTGGCGCTCAACGACGTGGTGGGGAGCGGCGTCTACCTGCTGCCGGCCGCCGCCGCCGCGGTGCTGGGCTGGGGCAGCCTTTGGGCGGTGCCGGTGGCCGGGGCGGCGGTGCTGCTGGTGGTGCTGTGCTTCGCCGAGGCCTCGAGTCACTTCACCGAGCCGGGCAGCGCCTACCTCTACGCCCGCATCGCCTTCGGCGACCTGGTGGGGTTCGAGGTCGGGTGGATGACCTGGCTGGCGCGGGTGGCCTCGGCGGCCTCGCTGTCGGCCGGCTTCGCCCAGGCGGTGAGCTACCTGTGGACGCCGGCCGGCGGCGGCTGGGGCCGGGCGGCGGCGATCGTGCTGCCGCTGGCGGCGCTGACCGCGATCAACGTGGTGGGCGTCAAGGCCGGGGTGCGGACGGCGGTGGTTCTGGTGGCCGCCAAGCTGCTGCCGCTGCTGCTCTTCGTCGGCGCCGGGGTGGCCGCCGCCTCCTGGCCGCTGGCCCGCGGCCAGCAGCCGCTCGAGTCGGGCGGCGGTCTGGGCCAGGCGGCGCTGCTGCTGCTCTTCGCCTACGCCGGCTTCGAGAACACTCCGGCCCCGGCCGGCGAGTACCGCAACCCCCGGCGCGACGTGCCATTCGCGCTCGTCACCCAGATCCTCCTGGTGACGGCGCTCTACACCGCCGTCCAGTGGGTGGCGCTGGGCACCCTGCCCAACCTCGGAGGCTCGGAGACGCCGCTCGCCGCGGCGGCGGCCGGTTTCCTGGGTCCCTGGGCCGGGGTGCTGCTCACCGCCGGCGCCGCGGTGGCGATCCTCGGCACCAACGGCAACACGGTGCTGGCCGGGCCGCGCTATCTCTTTGCGCTGGCCCGCGACGGCTTCGGGCCGGCGGCGCTGGCCCGGGTGCATTCGCGCTTCCAGACTCCGGCCACCGCGATTCTGGTCCAGAGCGCCCTGGCGCTGCCGCTGGCGCTCACCGGCTCCTTTGCCGGCCTCGCCGCGCTGTCGGTGGTCGCCCGGCTCACCACCTACGTGGGGACCGCCGCGGCGGTGCCGGTGCTGCGCCGCAAGCTGGGCGCCACGGGCGTGCGGCTGCCCGGCGGCGCGGCGATCCCGGCGGCAGCGATCGCGCTGGCCCTGGCGCTGGCGGCCAGCGCGACCCGCACCGAGCTCGCGGCCGCAGGGGTGGCGCTGGTCGCCGGACTCGGGGTCTACGCCCTCAGGCGCCCGACGAGCGAGCCGGCTCGACGATCCGGAAGTCCGCCGAGCTGACCACCGGCGGTGCCCCGGGGGTTCGGACGCTGACCTCGAGCCGGTAGTCGCCGGCGGCGAGCCCGTCGGTCGAGAGCCGGCCCACCAGGCGCTCCACGCGGTCGGCGCCCGCGGCCAGGCGCTCCACCAGCTCGAGCTGGGCGGCCGGCGCTGGACGGCCCCCGGCGTCGAGGACCCGGCTCTCGAGGACCGCGCCGCTCTCCAGGTGAGTCCCGAGGACGAGCACCACCGCGGTGGCCCCGGGAGCGAGCACCGGGCGGGCCACCGGCACGAGGGGTCCGTCGTCCCGGCCGACCCTCCCGGCCTCGTCGGCCCCACTCCGGGGGGCGGAGGCCTCGCCAGCCGATCCGTCCCTCGCGACACGAGTCGCGGCCGGCGGCCCGTCTGGCGGAGTCCGTGGCCCCAGACCCAAGAGGTCGTCGGGCCCCCGGCGGGCGGTTCGCCTGACGAGCACCCAATTGCCGCGTTCGGACTCGAGGAACAACGGTGGCTGGAGGTGGGGCGCACCCGCGGTCGCGTCGGCCACCCGCAGCGGGGTGCCGCCCAGGTACAGCCGGCCGCTCTCGACGTTGCGGACCAGGACGCGCAGCGTGTAGTCGCCCGCCGGCAGCTCGAGCTCGCCCACGAACCGCAGGCCGCCCCGCTCGAGCGTCCGCTCCCACCGGTCGAGGTCGAGGTCGACGCCGGTGAGCTGCAGGTCGGCGACCCCGCCGGCGGGATCCAGCGCGAAGGCCTGGATCTCCACCCCGCGGCGCGACTTGCGCCCGCCGGCCAGCAGGTCGGCGCCCGCCACCTCGACCACCAGCGGCACGCGCGCCAGCCCGCCGGTCGCCGGCAGGGCGGTGGCCAGCACCGCCGTCTCGATCTCCGCCACCCGCTCGTCCCCAAGCAGCAGCTCGGCGGCGTCCACCCGGCGCTCGAGCCCGCTCCGCCGCTCGGGCGGCAGGGGCGCGTGATAGCCCGGCCGGTGGAGGAGGCGGGCGCCGCGCGGCCCGTTCCGGAGCCGCACCTCGATCTCGTGATAGCGGCCGTCCCAGGCCAGGTCGGGCGGCTGGAAGGTCAAGACGTAGGAGATGCTGGTGCGCTCCATCAGCCGCTTGGTGGCGCCGCCAATGCGGTTGAAGTTCTCGAACAGCTCGCCGCCGCTCTCGTTGGCCATGTAGAAGAGCGCCTCGGCGTCGAAGGTCGGCCGGTCGATCGACGGAATGCCCTCGACGTCGATGGCGTTGAGCGTCCAACCGCTGCGCCGGAAGGCCTCCAGCATCCGCCCCAGGTGGTTGAGGACCGCGGCGTCTTTCATCAGCGGCGTGGCGAACCCCTCCGAGAGCAGGACCATCTGCTTCTGGCCGCCCAGGTCGCGCAGCAGCGTCACCAGCTCCTGCAGCGCCAGGCTGAAGGCGCGGACGGCGCTGATCTCGGGCCCCGCGCCCAGGCCGCCGGCGAGCGCCCCCGGGTCGCCGGGCTCCAGCAGCGCCCGGACCGGATCGCCGGTCACGGTCGGGGAAGCGGTCACCCGCTGGCTCCCCCGACCACCGAAATCGGGCAGGGTCAGCCCGCCGACGGCGGCGCCGCCCGGCCGCGCCGTCGACGCGCCCTGGAGCACCAGCGCCGCGGTGGTGCCGAGCGCCGAGGCCAGTCGCGTGAACTCCCGGAGCCGCGGGTTGGCGGCGGCCGCGGACCCAGCGCCGCCGGGCTGGGCGGTATCCAGCTCGGCGTCGGGGCCGTCCACGCCTCTCGTCGTGGTCGCCCGACCCGAGTGCTCGGTCAGCGCCGCCTGCGCCGCGCGCAGGGCGCGGCGGTCGGCGTCGAGCAGCGCCTCGACGGCGTCGAGCGCCAGCCGCAGGGTCTCCGGGTCGCGGGTGAACCCGGTGAGCAGCTCGACCCCGGCGTTGCCGCTGTAGAGCGCCACGGCCATCCGGTCCGCCGGGTGGACCTGTTCGCCCACCATCCGCCGCACCCCGCGCGCTGCCCGCACCAGGAACGAGCGCCGGGAGTTGGCGAGATCGAAGAGCACCAGCAGCCGCCGGCCGGCCGGGGCGCCGGCGAGCCCGTCGGGGCCCTCCGGAGGTGCCTCGGCCGGCGCCGCGAGCGACAGGTCGACCACCTCGAAACCGGTGATCTGCTGCGGGACGCCGCGATCCAAGAGCTCAAAATCCCCGGCCTTCAGCCCACGGAGCGGCTTGCCGTCGACCAGCACCCGGACCGGCACCTCGACCGCCGTGACCGCGATCTGCTCCCCGAACCGGTCGCGCGGCGCAGCGAGCGACGGTGCCATAGCCGCGAAGGCGGCCAGGTAGCCGACGACGACCAGCGCAAGGCCGAGGCGGAAGGGGGGATCGAAGGCCGGACCTTCAGAACAGGTAAGAGGATCTGAGGCCGGCGCTTGGACAAGTTGCGACGCCACGATCGCTGCCGCGCTGATGAGCTGCCGGCCGAATCAGCCGCCGGCCAGCGTAAGTGAAAAGACTAGCAGTCCGGCCCTACTTCAATTACGGGGCGCGCCAATGTCCTAGTTTGCAGGGCTACGCCGCATCGCCTTGCGAGAGTCGCAAGGCGATCAGTCGGTCGCAAGGCCAGGAGTCACCTCCAGGCTCTACCTGGAGCGCTCCACACGCCCCGGCCTTCAGCGGCGAGACGGACGACTCCTAGCAGCCCGTGGTGGAAGTCCGCCCGCCCGTCTGGCGGCGGGGCGAAGCCGTCTGCGGCGTTGCCGCTCCTCGACAATGGCCCGGCATTGCCTGCGTCGCGGCGCCTGGCATCCGGCCCCGCCGCGCTCGCCAGCCGACCCGACCGACTTCCACCACGGGCTGCTAGCGCCGGTAACGGCCGCGGCGGCGATCGCTGTCGCTGTCCGAGTCGGCGTCGTCGCGGTAGCGGTAGTCGCGCCGGTCGTAGCGCGAGTCGCGGCGCCGGTCGTAGCGCGAGTCGTGGGCTCGGCCACGGTCGTAGCGGCCGTAGTCGCGGCGGTAGTCGTAGCGGCCGTGTCCGCGGTAGCCGTGGTGGCCCCGATCCCGATAACCGTAGTCGCGATGGCCGTAGTAGCCGTGGTCGCGGTAGCCGTAGTGGTGACCCCGGCCGTGATCCCCGTAGTGACCACCGTAGTCCACCCAGTAGCGATAGCCCGGTGCGTGCCGCGGCGCGTAGTGGTGCGACAGGTAGTAGGGGTCGTGGCCGTGGCGCCCGAAGTGGTGGCCCACCAGCGGGCAGGAGGCGTGGTGATAGGAGCCGCCGCCACCGCGGAAGCAGTAGCTCCCGCAGCGGTAGCCCGAGTAGTGGAAGCGGCCGCCGGTGTAGAAGTAGGGCGCGCCGTAGTGCGGTCCGTGATCGGCATAGCCGACCCGGAAGTGGACACCGCCGACGCGGAAGCCGCCCCCGAACGACCAGCCGCGATGCGCGGCCTCGGCGCCGGCGGCACCGGCGAGGATCATCACCAGGGCGGCCGGCAGGATCATGTGCTTGCTCATGCGATACCTCCCGCCGGTGTCGATTCCACGAACCGTGCCAGCCGCGGAAGCCCCTTTCGAGGCCGCCCGTCAGTCAACCAGCCGCGGCCCCGTCCCCGCTCAGGGACACCCGCCGCTCCGCACCGGGGTCCAGGAAGGACGCCAGGCCCAGACCAGTTCGCTAGACCAGCTCGGGGATGTACTTCTCGCGCGCCAGCCGCCAGAAGACCACCAGGAAGGCGGTCAGCGGGATCGCCAGGATCATGCCCAGGATGCCTTCGAGCGCCGCCCCCCAGAAGAAGATGGCGACGATGATGGCCAGCGGGTGGAGCCCGGTGCGCTCGCCCATGATCCGCGGGGTCAGGAGATAGCTCTCGATGAGCTGGACCACGGTGAAGACCACCAGCACCCAGATCACCAGCGTGCCGCCGCCGCCCTTCTGGAAGTAGGCCAGCGGCAGCGCCGCGGCCAGCCCCACCACGCTCCCCAGATAGGGGATGACGTTGAGGAAGCCCAGCAGCAGCCCGAGGACGAAGCCGTAGCGCAGACCCACCGCGCTGAAGCCCACCGCGAACAGCAGCCCCTGCAGGAAGGCGACGATCAGCTGCCCGCGGAAGAAAGCGACGATGATGCCGACGAACTCCTCGACCAGGTAGAGCGCGTCGCGACGGGTCTCGGGCTTCAAGAACGGCAACAGCTGGTCCAGGTTGCGCAGAAACCCCGGGTCGGCCATCAGGAAGAAGGCGAAGTAGACCGGCAGCAGCGCCCAGGTGAAGAGCGTCCCCACCCCGCGGAAGATCAGCGCCCCGGCCGACAGCGCCTTGCCGCCGAAGAGCTGGAGCCCCTGGACCAGGCTCTCTTGCTGTCCCTCGACGGCGCTCTTGAGGCGCTGGCCCCAGGGGTCGCTCTCGACGAACTCGATGACCCGCGGCCAGCGCTCCTTGACCCAGGCGAGCGCCGCGCTCCACCACTCGGGGAGCTTCCCAGCCAGGTCGGAGAGCTGCTCCACCAGCAGGGCGCCGAAGAACCAGGTGAAGGCGACCACCGGCAGCAGGATCGAGACGAAGACCGCCAGCAGGGCGAGCACCGGGAGCTTGAGCCGCGCCTTCAGCCACTCGTAGTAGGGATGGAAGACCAGCGCCGCCACCGCCCCCACCGCCAGCGGCAGGAAGACGTTGGAGAAGCGCCGCAGGAAGGCGGCGACCAGCCAGGCCAGACCGCCGAGCGCCAGCAGGATGACCACCGCCGCCAGGATGGTGATGGCGGTCGCCACCGCGGTCTGCTGGCGCGCGCTGAGCCGCAGGAAGCTCGGCGGGTCTGGCGACGGCTCGGCCATCGGGCGGAGTTTCGAGACAGGACGGCGCTCGAAAGCGACACGGACGATACCACCGGGCCCAGCGCACTAGCGGGCACCGGACCGGACAAAACCCAGCCGGCGGCCCCGCGTATCAGAAGCCAGTCCCCGACGGGACGGCCGACATCCACCAACCAACCTGAGGAGGTCGACGATGCCCAAGCGAACCGCCTGGCTGCCGGCGCTGGCCGCCCTTGCCGCCGCGCCGCTCGCCGCCCAGGTCCAGAATCAGACCCAGGGCCTCACCCTGCCCCTCGCCAGCCCGCCCGCCTCGGTGAGCCAGCGCATCGGTCTCACCGACGTCCGGGTCGACTACCACCGGCCGGCGGTCAACGAGCGC
>JBFGCA010000160.1:0-8130 GCA_041567315.1 Thermoanaerobaculia bacterium
AGCTGGCCTCGATGGCGGCGGTGGTCGGCGCCTCGTGGACCGGCACCAAGTCGATGACGGTGACCAGCGGCCCCGGCTTCAGCCTGATGATGGAGAACCTCGGGCTGGCGGCGATGATGGAGACCCCCTGCGTGGTGGTCAACGTCCAGCGCGGCGGGCCGTCGACCGGGCTGCCGACGATGGTCGGCCAGGCCGACGTCATGCAGGCGCGCTGGGGCTCTCACGGCGACTACGAGGTCATCGCGCTGTGCCCGCAGTCGCCGCAGGAGGCCTTCGACCTGACGATCGACGCCTTCAACCTCTCCGAGCGCTACCGGGTGCCGGTGATCTTCCTGATGGACGAGTGCGTCGGCCACATGACCGAGAAGGTGGTGATCCCCGAGGCCGCCGAGATCGAGGTCGAGCCGCGGCGGCTGACCGCCAGGCCGCCGGCCGAGTTCCAGCCCTACGCGCTCAACGGCCGGCCGGTTCCCGAGTTCGCCCGCGCCGGTGACGGCTACCGGTTCCACACCACCGGGCTGACCCACGACGAGCGCGGCTACCCGGTGATGAGCGCCGCCTGCCAGGAGAGCTGCGTGCGGCGGCTGGTGGACAAGATCCGCCGTCACGCCGAGGAGATCGTCCGCTTCGAGGAGGAGGGGACCGCCGGCGCCGAGGTGGTGGTGGTGACCTACGGCATCACCGCCCGGGTGGCCCGGATGGCCGTCGAGCTGGCCCGCGACCGCGGGGCGCGGGTGGGGTTCGTGCGGTTGGTGGTGGTGTGGCCGTTCCCCGAGCGGGCGATCCGCGAGCTGGCCGGCCGGGTCAAGGCGTTCGTGGTGCCCGAGATCAACTACGGGCAGATCGTGCTCGAGGTCGAGCGCTGCGCGGCCGGGCGGGCGGCGGCGGTGCCGGTTCCGCACGGCGGCGGCGGCGTCCACGACCCCGAGACGATCGTCGAGGCGATCGTGGAGGCGGCGGCATGACCGAGATGAACCCCGAGCTGGTCCGCGAGCCGCCGATGGAGCATCCGCTGGCGCCGTTCCTGCGGATGGAGCGCATCCCGCACGTCTGGTGCGCCGGCTGCGGCATCGGCACCGTGGTGCAGTGCTTCGCCACCGCGCTCAAGCGCGCCGGCGCCGACCTCGACAAGGTGTCGGTGGTCTCCGGCATCGGCTGCTCCGGCCGCGCCGCCGGCTATCTGCGGCTCGACGGCTTCCACACCACCCACGGCCGCGCCGTGCCGTTCGCCACCGGCCTCAAGCTGGGCCGCCCCGAGCTGCTGGTGACGGTGATCTCGGGCGACGGCGACCTGGTGGGGATCGGCGGCAACCACTTCATCCACGCCGCCCGCCGCAACCTCGACCTGCTGGTGATCCTCATCAACAACTTCATCTACGGGATGACCGGCGGCCAGAACGCCCCCACCACGCCGCTCACCGCCCGCACCTCGACCATGCCGTTCGGCAACTTCGAGCCGCCCTTCAACCTGCCGCATCTGGCGGCCTCGAGCGGCGCCCCCTACGTGGCGCGCTGGACCTGTCTCCACATCCGCCGGCTGACCTGGACGCTGGAGGAGGCGATCGGGCGCAAGGGGTTCCGCTTCATCGAGGTGATCGCTCCCTGCCCGACCCTCTATTCGCGGCTCAACAAGCTGGGCACCGGGCTCGAGGAGATGCGCTTCTACCACGACAACGCGGTGATCCGGCACGGTGCCGACACCGCCGAGCTGGAGATCGACTTCCAGGGCTCGATCACCTGCGGCAAGTTCGTGGACCGCGAGCAGCCGACCTTCAACGAGCTGATGGACGGCCACTACCGCAAGATCCTGGGCGAGCGCTACGTGCCGATGCCGCCCGAGGGAGGGATGCTCCATGCCGGCTGAGCGGCAGCGGACCGAGATCCGCATTACCGGCTTCGGCGGTCAGGGGGTGGTGCTGGCCGGTCACATCATCGGCCGCGCCTGCGCCATCCACGCCGGGCGCCACGCCACCATGATCCAGAGCTTCGGGCCGGAGGCGCGCGGCGCCGCCTGCAGCGCCACCCTGGTGGTCTCCGACCGCGAGGTGCTCTACCCCTACATCCAGCGCCCCCACGTCCTGGTGGCGATGTCGAGCGACGGCTACGAGCGCTACCGCGACGAGCTGCGCGAAGACGGGCTGCTGATCTACGAGCAGGACCTGGTCCAGCCGCGGCTCGAGCCCGGCCGCCGCGCCCACGGCGTCCCCTCGACCCGCATCGCCGAGTCGCTGGGGCGGGCGATCGTCCAGAACATCGTGATGATCGGCTTCCTGGCGGCGGTCGGCGGGCTGGTGCCGCGCGAGGCGCTCCGCGAGGCGGTCAAGGCGTCGGTGCCGGCCGGCACCGAGAAGCTCAACCTGGCGGCCTTCGACGCCGGGGCCGCCTGGGCCGAGACTCCCGACCTCGAGGCCGTCGTCCAGGTGGCGGCGGCGGCCGGCGACAAGACCAGGCGCCCGGCCGCCGAAGCGGCGGCCGTCGCGGCGGAGGCCGCGTCATGAGCCCGCGCCCGGCCGGTGGGCTCGACGGCGCGCGGCTGTGGGCCCCGGCGCTCGCCGCCGAGCCGTGGACCCTCCGCGCGATCGAACCCTCGCCCTGCACCACCGCCTGCCCGGCCGGCGTCAACGTCAAGGCCTACGTCTCGCTGATCGCCGAGCGGCGCTTCGCCGAGGCGCTGGCGGTGGTCCGCGAGCGCTGCCCGCTGCCCGGCATCTGCGGCCGGATCTGCCACCACCCCTGCGAGGCGGCCTGCCGGCGCCGCGAGATCGACGAGCCGGTGGCGATCCGCGCCCTCAAGCGGTTCATCGCCGACGAGGTCGAGGAGCTGCCGCCGGCCAAGCTGCCCGAGCCGGACCGCCCCGAGCCGGTGGCGGTGGTCGGCTCGGGACCGGCCGGACTCACCGCCGCCTTCGATCTACGCCGGGCGGGCTACCCGGTGACGGTGTTCGAGGCGGCGCCCGAGCCCGGCGGCATGCTGCGCTACGGGATCGCCCCCTACCGGCTGCCGCGGGAGGTGCTGGCGGCGGAGATCGACTGGCTGCTGGGGGTCGGCATCGAGCTCCGGACCGGCTGCCGCGTGGGCGGCGACCTGCGGCTCGAATCGCTGCTCAAGATGGGCTTCTCGGCGGTGCTGTTCGCGGTCGGTGCTCAGGACGGCCGCCCGCTCGGGGTGCCCGGCGAGACCGACTCGCCCGAGGTCGAGGACGCGGTCACCTTCCTGCGCCGCATCCATGGCGGCGACCTGGCGCCGCTGATCGGCCGGGTGGCGGTGGTGGGCGGCGGCTCGACGGCGATCGAGGCGGCGCGCACCGTGCGGCGGCTGGGCGCCGAGCAGGTGACCATCGTCTACCGGCGCTCGCCCGAGGAGCTGCCGGCCGGCGAGGAGGAGGTGGCGGCGGCGCGGGCGGAAGGGATCGACTTCCGCTTCCTGGCCGCCCCGCGGGCGGTGGTCCGCCAGAACGGCCGGCTGTTGGGACTCGAGTGCCTCAGGGTCGGTCTCGGCGAGGCCGACGACAGCGGCCGCCGGCGGCCGATCCCGATCCCCGGCAGCGAGTTCCTGGTCGGCGCCGACCGCATCCTGGCCGCCGTCGGCCAGCAGGCGGACCTCGGCTTCCTCCCCGGGCGGGTGCTGGAGCGGGTCGGCGAGCGCGGCCGGCTGCGGGCCGATCCGGCAACCGCGATGACCGGCATGCAGGGGGTGTTCGCCGCCGGCGACGTGGTCAGCGGGCCGGCGACGGTCATCGAAGCGGTGGCCGCCGGGCACCGCGCGGCGGTGGCCATCCGCCGTTACCTGGAGAGCGGCCGGCCGGCGGTCGCGGAGCCGGTCACGCCATCGACCGTCGAGTACGGTCTGGCCGACTCGGCGCCGGAGCCGGCGGCGCGGCGCGATCCGCAGACGGTACTGCTCGGTCCCGGCCGCGAGTTCGCCGAGACCGAGCTCTGCTACGACCTCGAGGAGGCGGTGGCCGAGGCCCGCCGCTGCCTGCGCTGCGGCCCGTGCAGCGAGTGCCGGATCTGCGCGGCCTCATGCGAGCGCCGGCACTTGGTGCTGCGCGGACGGGTGGACGGGCCGGGGGCGCCGGCTGCCCTGCTGCGGGTGCCGCCGGGGGTGGTCGCCGGGCTCGAGAGCGGACCGGTGGCCGCCAGCCTGCTGCCCGACGCCCGGCCGGCGACCCTGCTGGGCGACCGCGCCGGCCTGCCGGTGGAGCTGCGGGCGGTCGCCGTGCGGCCGCGCCCCGCCCGGTGCCGCGGTTGTGCGCTCTGTCTCGAGGTCTGCCCGTTCGATGCCCTGGCGCTGTCGCCCGAGGAGGGCGCCCGCTGGGCGATCGAGGTCGACGCCGAGCGCTGCCGCGGCTGCCAGCTGTGCGCCGCGGTCTGTCCCACCGATGCCCTGGTCTCGGACGCCTTCTCGGCGGGGTGGTGGGAGGAGCGGCTGGCGGCGGTCTCGGGGGTCGAGGGGACGCCGGCGCCGTGGGTGGTGCTGGCCTGCGAGCGGCGGGCAGCGCGGCTCGGCGAGCAGCTCCGCGGGCGGCTCGGCCGGCTCGGCCGCCGCGTCGAGGTGGTGCGGGTGCGCTGTGCCGGGGCGCTCGACGCCGGCCGGCTGATCGAGCTGCGGCGCCGCGGGGCGGAGCGGGTGCTGATCGCCGGCTGCCTGCCGGGGCGCTGCCGCTTCGGCCGCGGCGCGCGGCTGGCCCGCGAGCAGGCGCGGTGGGCGGAGAGCCTGCTGCGGCTGATGGGTGAGGAGCCCGAGCGGATCGTCGCCGACGCCTCCGGCGCCCCGGACCAGGATCCGATCGAGGGTGCGGTCCTGGCGCTGCTGGCCCGGCAAAGGGCGCCGGCGATCGCTGAAGGAGGGGCGCCATGACGAGCGCGCAGAGGGTTGGCCCGCCGCCCGGCGCCGGCAGCCTGGAGGGCCTGCGCCGCGCCACCGGAGCGCTGGCTTGCCTGGCCTGCGGCAAGTGCAGCACGCTGTGTCCGCTGTCGGCCTTCGGTCCGTTCTCGGCCCGCCGCATCGCCGCCCTTCGGGAGGGCGGCGAGGCCGTGTCGCAGGCCGGCGGCTGGGGCGACGCGGACCTCGTCGAGCGCTGTCTCACCTGCGGCCTGTGCGAGCAGCGCTGCCCGCAGCAGGTGCGCTTCGCCGACTTCGTGCGCGGGGTGCGCGGCGCCCGGCCGGCGGGCCGCTGTCCGCACGGCGACGTGCTGCGCGCCGCGGCCCGCTCGATGGCCGCCGCGCCCGAGACGGCGCCGCCGCGGCCGCTGGACTGGCTGGAGGAGGACCTGCGGGTCGCCGAGGAGGGCGAAGTGGGTCTGTTCGTCGGCTGCCTGCCGCTCTTCGAGGTGCTGTTCGAGCGCCAGATGGGGGTGCGGCCGACCGCCGTCGCGCGGGCCGCGGTGCGGGTGCTCAACCGGCTCGGCATCGAGCCGGTAGTGGCCCCGGAGGAGCGCTGCTGCGGGCACGACCTGCTGTGGAACGGCGAGCGGGAGGCCTTCGAGGCGCTGGCCCGTGCCAACGGCGCCGCCTTCGCGGCGCGCGGCGTCCGCCACCTGCTCACCGCCTGCGCCGAGTGCTGCCGGACCTGGCGGCTGGACTATCCCGAGGTGGCCGGCTACCGGCCGCGGGTCGAGCACCTGGCCGAGTTCCTGGCGGCGCGGCTCGACGACGGCGGGCTGCCCCTGGCCGAGGGCAAGCCGGCGGCGGTCGCCTACCAGGACCCCTGCCGGCTGGGCCGGCACCTGGGGGTCTACGAGGCGCCGCGGCGGGTGATGTCGGCCATCCCCGGGACGCGGCTGCGCGAGATGGCGGCCAGCGGCCGCGACGCGGTCTGCTGCGGCACCAGCGGCTTCCTGCACTGCGACGCCGCCTCGCGCGACCTGCAGCTCGCGCGGCTGGCGGGCGCCGCGACGGCCGGCGCCGACACCCTGCTCACCGCCTGCCCCAAGTGCTGGATCCACTTCGCCTGCACGCGGGCCGGCGAGCGCCGGCGCGGCGCCGAGCCGCCGCCGGTCGAGGTCGAGGATTTCACCGTCTTCGTGTCGAAACGGCTCGAAGAAGCGATACCGGGAGGAACTGGATGAAGGACGAGTCCCTGCGCATCGGCGTCTTCGTCTGCGACTGCGGCCTCAACATCGCCGGCACCGTCGACACCGAGGAGGTGGCGCGGTTCGCCGCCGAGCTGCCGGACGTCGTCGCCGTGGTGCGCAACCGCTACACCTGCGCCGAACCGGGCCAGCAGGAGATCCAGCGGGCCATCGCCGAGCACCACCTCAACCGGGTGGTGGTCGCCTCTTGCTCGCCGAAGATCCACGAGCCCACCTTCCGGCACTGCGTCGAGGAGGCCGGCCTCAACCCCTACCTGGTGGAGATGGCCAACCTCCGCGAGCACTGCGCGTGGGTGCATCTCGGCGAGCGGCCGGCGGCCACCGCCAAGGCCAAGGATCTGGTGCGCAGCGCGGTGGGCCGGGCGCGGCGGTTGACGCCCCAGGACGAAAAGACCTTCCCGGTCACCGACGCCGCTCTGGTCGTCGGCGGCGGGGTGGCGGGGATCCAGGCGGCGCTGGAGCTGGCGGACGGAGGTCATCGGGTCTATCTGGTCGAGAAGGAGCCATCCATCGGCGGGATCATGGCGGCGTTGGACAAGACGTTCCCGACCATGGACTGCTCCATATGAATCCTCGGCCCCAAAATGATGGATGCCGGTCGGCATCCCCTGATTGAGCTCCTGGTCAACTCCGAAGTCGAAGACGTCACCGGCTTCGTGGGGAACTACCGCGCCCGCGTGCGGCGCAAGGCGCAGCACGTGGACCCGGACGAGTGCACTTCGTGCGGCGACTGCGTCGAGGTCTGCCCGGTGGTGGTCCCCGACGCCTACCAGCAGGGGTTCTCGTCGCGGCGCGCCATCTACCTGCCCTTCCCCCAGGCGGTCCCCTCGAGCTACGTGCTCGACGCCGACGACTGCCTGGGCTTCAACCCCATCGCCTGCGGCAAGTGCCGCGAGGTGTGCGACAAGAAGTGCATCGACTTCGACGCCCAGGAC
Source organism: Thermoanaerobaculia bacterium (assembly GCA_041567315.1). Lineage (GTDB taxonomy): Bacteria > Acidobacteriota > Thermoanaerobaculia > Multivoradales > JAHEKO01. The sequence goes on from JBFGCA010000160.1 coordinate 7,032, forward strand.
CAGGTCATGGACCTCGAGGTCGGCACCGTGATCGTGGCCACCGGTCTGGAGCCCTACGACCCGCGGCCCTGGGACGAGTACGGCTACGCCCGCTTCGACAACGTCATCACCTCGATGGAGTTCGAGCGGCTGATCTGCGCCGGCGGTCCCTCCGAGGGCGAGCTGATCCGGCCCTCCGACCGCCGGGTGCCGCAGCGGATCGGTTTCATCCAGTGCGTGGGCTCGCGGTCGATCGGCCGCGGCGTGCCCTACTGCTCGAACATCTGCTGCATGAACACGGTCAAGCAGACGCTGCTGCTGGCCGACCACTACCCCGACAGCCGCTCGACCGTCTACTACCTGGACATCCGCGCCTTCGGCAAGGGCTTCGAGGACCTCTACCGGCGCAGCCGCGAGGCCGGGGTGCGCTACGTCCGCGGGCTGCCGGGGGCGGTGGAGGAGGACCCCGGGAGCCGCGATCTCTTCGTCCGGGTGGAGGACACGCTCAGCGGCCGCAGCGAGCGCGAGCGGTTCGACCTGCTGGTGCTGTCGGTGGGTCTGGTGCCGCGCCAGATCGACGGCAAGGGCAAGGGCAACGGCAAACGGCGCTCGATCGACGAGATCCTGAGTCTCTCGCACACCAGCGACGGCTTCGTGATGGAGGCCCACCCCAAGCTCAAGCCGGTCGACGCGCCGACCCGCGGGGTCTACTTCGCCGGCTGCGTCGAGTCGCCCAAGGACGTCAAGGACAGCGTCACCCAGGCCGGCGCGGCGGCGGCCCGCAGCGCCAACCTGCTGGCCGCCGGCAAGGTGCGGATCGAGGCCATCACCGCCCGCCTGATCCCCGATCTGTGTCTCTACTGCAAAGTGTGCGCGAACGTCTGCCCCTTCAACGCCATCGTGGCGGCGGACAAGAAGGCCCAGGTGCTGCCCGACTTCATCGAGGCGGCGTGCGCCGGCTGCGGCACCTGCGCCGCCGAGTGCCCGGTCGACGCCATCGGCATGCGGCACTTCGAGGACGCGCAGATCCTCGCCCAGATCGACGCCATCCTGGTTGACGATCCGATGTCCAAGGTCGTCGCCTTCGCCTGCAACTGGTGCTCGTACGCCGGCGGCGACA
>JBFGCA010000161.1:0-8091 GCA_041567315.1 Thermoanaerobaculia bacterium
GGTCGATCGCCAGGTCGACGTAGCCCTCGCGGTCGTAGCGGGCGAGGTGCTCGAGGCCGCTTTCGAGGAGCTGCAGGGGGGTCAGCGATTCGAGATCCTGCTCGGGCTCCGACGTGCTGCCGGGCACCGAAGCCGCGGACAGTCTCGCGGTCAGGGAGTCCACCGCAGACCGCAGCCCGGGAAGCCCCAGGAGCGCCCAGCCGGTCAGGAGGGCGACGGCGACCAAAGCGACGTAGAGGCCCGGCCGGCCGGATGGCAAGGCTCGGAGGCCTGAGCGTGGTCCGCCGCCTACCTGATCTCCGGGCTGGCCCACCGCTGTGGTCCCGGTGCTGGAGATCGGCGCCGCCTCGCTGCCCGAGGTTGCCGCTGCCTCGCGGCCGGGCCTGGCCACCGGCTTGGCGCCCACCGCGCTCGGATCCATGCTCCCTGGCGCGATCTCCGCCGCCCGCTCCACCTCCCGCAGCCGCTCGGCCAGCTCGGCCATGGTCTGGATCCGGGTCTCGGGGTCCTTCTGGAGGGCCCGGCGCAGGATCTCGGCGAGGGAGGGCGGCAGGTCGGCGCGCAGCTCGGGCGCCGGCGGGGGCTCGCCGAAGGCCACGTCGTGGAGCAGCGAGGGGGCGCTGTCGCCGCGGAAGGGGCGCCGGCCGGTCAGCATCTCGTAGAGCATCACGCCGAGCGAGAAGACGTCGGAGCGGGCGTCGGCCGGGCGGCCCAGGGCCTGCTCGGGGGACATGTAGTCGAGGGTGCCGAGGACCGTGCCCAGTTGCGTCCGCGGGGCGATTGAGGCTGCCGTCGGGGCGTCGGGGCCGGCGATCTCGAGCCGCTTGGCGAGCCCGAAGTCCAGGACCCGGACCTCGTCGTCCGGGGTGACCATGACGTTGGCCGGCTTGAGGTCGCGGTGGACGAGGCCCGCCTGGTGGGCCACCTGGACGGCTTCGGCGATCTGGCGGGCGTAGCGGGCGGCCCGGGCGACGGGAAGGCCGCCCGGCGGGATGCGCCGGTTGAGCGGCTGCCCCTGGACGTACTCCATGACGATGCAGTCGAGGTCCCCGTCGGTCACCACGTCGTGGATGGTGATGACGTGCCGGTGGCTCAGCGCCGAGGCGGCGCGGGCCTCGCGCAGGAAGCGCTCCCGCCGGGCGGGGTCGCCCAAGCGGTCGGCAGGCAGGACCTTGAGGGCGACGGTCCGGTGGAGGAGGGTGTCGCGGGCCTGGAAGACCTCGCCCATCCCCCCTTCGCCGAGCTTGGCGACGATCTCGTAGTGCGAGATGGTCCGGCCGATCATCGCCGGAGTCCCTCCCCGCGCGTCGCGGCGCGCGGCCTGCCGTCCTCGCGCACCACCTGTGGACCACCTCCGAGTCTGGTGGATGGAACCGTTGCGGAGCAGTCTACACGGCCGTTCGGGCCACGGCGAGAAAACACTTGACGCCGTGGGTCCGCTGCGTAGAATCCCGCGCCTGTCGGGGGAAGCCGGAGCGGGAACCGCCGCGCCGGCCGCTCTCCCACCCGGAGACAAGGAGCCTCCATGCCCATCCGAACGCTGGTCTTCCTGATCGGTTGTCTCGCCGTCTCGCCCGCCGTCGCCCAGACCTGCGAGGAGCAGGCGGTCGGCAAGGTCGGCGGCTGGATCGCCGGCACCGACGCCGGCGGCAGCGGCAGCCCGGCCACCGCCGCCAACAAGGCCCGGGTCAACACCGTCCTGGACCAGATCGCCGCCGTCGTCAAGCGGGCCTACCCCGAGCCCACCGGCAGCCAGGGCAAGCTCTACCGCAACTACAGCCTCGAGCCGTTCGCCGGGGGCGACCTCGCGACCTACGAACTGGTGGCCAACTTCAAGGGCTACGGCTGCGACAAGCGGACCGACCCCAACGGCCAGATCACCATGTACGGCGAGACCGCGACCTGGCTCTACGTCCAGGTCAACTCCTTCTGGGGGGGCAACTCGAGGTTCGAGTACCCGCAGAACTTCCTCGGCGGCGAGGGCCAGAACCTCTACAGCCTGCAGCCGGCGCGGGTCGTCCGGGCCCCGCAGCCCGGCTACCCGGGCCGCAAGCCGCTGGCGGCCACCCTGACGGCGCGGGTCGACGGCCATCCCAGCTTCATCCACGAGGGGGAGTACGACTCGACCGACTACTCCTACAACCGCCGCGAGGTCTCGCAGATCGTCTTCCTGACCCCCGACGGCCGGCCGCCCTACGACCCGGTGACGATCGGCGAGTTCCTCGACGTCAACGCCGTCCGGCTGGAGGCCTACGTCCGGGAGAACGAGCAGTACGGGGACGTCGACTACTACCGGGGCCTGTTGGAGCGCGTCGCGGCGCTCCGCCAGCGCTACGGCGGCCGCCTGTCGGAGACCGCCTACATCAAGAGCTTCAGCTGGAGCGAAAGCGAGCTGGCCCAGCCCGACCCCTTCGTCGGTCCCGACCAGGGCTACATGCTCGCCCGCCGCTCCGCCCGCTACGCCGGCGGCGGCGACATGGCCAGCCCCCGCTTCATCACCGTCTTCTGGCGCTGGCAGCCCGAGGCGCCCTACTCGGTGCGGATGCACGAGGCGCTCCGCTCCAACCTGGACTTCGCGGCCCTCAAGGCGCTGCTCGCCTCGTAGGGAAACAGCCAGCCGTCACGGGCGCCTCTGGTAGGCTCGGCGCGCCGCGTCCGCGGCGATTCCCTACCGGAGGCGCCACCGTGCTGATCCTGCTGTCGCCCGCCAAGACGCTCGACTTCTCGGCCGCGCCGCCCGGGCTGCCGGCGACCCGGCCGCGCTTCGAAAAGGACGTCGCGGTCCTGCTGGAGCGCTGCAAGAAGCTCGGCCCGGCCGAGCTGCGCAAACTGATGAAGATCAGCCCGGCGCTGGCCGAGCTCAACCACCGCCGCTTCCAGGAGATGCGCCTGCCGTTCACCCGCAAGAACTCCAAGGCCGCACTGCTGGCCTTCAAGGGCGACGTCTACCGCGGGCTCGACGCCGCCAGCCTGTCGGAGGAGGACCTCGACTGGGCGCAGGACCACCTGCGGATCCTCTCGGGCCTCTACGGCCTGCTGCGCCCCCTCGACCTGATCCAGCCCTACCGCCTGGAGATGGGCACCAAGCTGGCCAACCCCCGCGGCAAGACCCTCTACGCCTTCTGGGGCGATCGCCTGGCCAGGGCCCTCAACGCCGAGCACGCCAAGCGGCCGGTCCCGGCGGTCCTCAACCTGGCCTCCAACGAGTACGCCAAAGCGGTCCCGCCCGAGCGTCTCGAGATGCCCCTGGTCAGCCCCGCCTTCCAGTGGGAGCGCGACGGCAAGCTCCGCACCATCGCTCTCCACGCCAAGAAGGCCCGCGGCCTGATGGCTCGCTTCGTGGTCCGCAACCGGGTCGAAGACCCCGAGGGCCTCCGGGCCTTCACCGACGAGGGCTACAAGTACAACCCCCGCCTCTCGACCCCCGACCGCCCGCTCTTTGCCCGCAAGCGCCGGGCCGCGTAGGGCCAGACCGGGCGGCGAGGAAGCTCGCCGCCCGGGGTGTCGGACTCGCGCTGGGTCGGGGGGCTAGTTCGAGAAGCCCACGCGGAGCATGACGCGGCGGGGCTTGACCCAGAAGGTGGGTCGCAGGGTCTCGCCGGCGTCGAGGATCACCGTCTCGAACCAGTCGGTGGCGTCGTCGTTGAGCAGGTTGAAGAACTGCACCCCCAGCTTCAGCTCGCTGTTGTTGCCCAGCTTGATGCGCTTGCCGATGCCGAAGTCGACCAGGGTCTGGAACGGATGCCGGTCCTCGGCGACGATGAAGTAGTCCTGGCGGCTGGCGTTGGTGTCGTGGGGTGCCCGCACCTGGAGGAAGATCGGACGGCCGCTCTGCAGGTTGATGTTGGTGTTGGCGTGGAGGTTCCAGGGCAGCTCGAAGTTGGCCTGGACGCGCAGCATGTGCGGCCGGTCGCCGGTCTGCACCGCGCCGTCGACGTTGAACCACTGGTTGGGGTTGGAGCCCTCCTTGGAGCCGTAGAGCGGGTTGTTCTGCCACTGTGACAGCGCCCGCGGGTTGAGGCCGGTCGACTCCGAGTAGGTGTAGGAGGCCTGCATGCTCCACCAGTCGGCGAAGCGCCGGTTGAAGGTCAGCAGCACTCCCCAGTACTCGGACCAGTAGTCGTCGAGGAAACCGGCCGCGGTGTGGCCCGGCTTGTTGCCCTTGCGGGTGGTCGGGAAGACGCTGTAGTTGCGCAGCCTGTAGGTGCTGCCGGTCAGCGGATCGACGAAGTCGAACTCCTCGAACACCCCGTCGTCGAGGAACTCCCAGCCGATCTGGCGGGTGGTGTCCTTGTAGATCCCCAGGATCCCGAACGAGTACTTGTTTCCAAGCTCGCGCTCGAAGCCGAGCGAGTACTGCAGGGTGCGCGGGGCCTCGAGATTGGGATCGACGTTGTTGGCGCCGGCCTGGAAGTCCCACCAGAAGATGTCGAACGGCCCGCCCGGCCCGTTGAGCCCGGCGAAGGCCTGGAGCAGCGGCGAGGACGGCGCCGGCGAGTTCCAGTTGCCGCCCACGTTGCCGTCGTGGTAGACGCCGAAGGAGCCGCGCACCACGGTCTGGCGCTGGGTGCCCATGTTGTAGGCGAAGCCGATGCGGGGCGAGAAGTTCTCCCAGGTGAAGACCGGATCGAAGCCGGCGATCGTCTCGCCGGTGGGGTTGCCGAGCGGGTCGAGCCGCGGGAAGGAGGGGATGATCCCCTCCTGGTGGTCGAAGCGGATGCCGAGGTTGACGGTCAGCCGGTCGTTGACCGTCCAGGAGTCGTCGACGAAGGCGCCCCAGGCGTCCTGCTCGTTGCCGTAGAAGTAGGGCAGGCCCTCGACCTTGACGTGGTAGTCGTACTCGTAGATGTACCCGTTGTAGTCGTACTCGTAGAGGTAGTGGTAGTAGTAGGTGCCGGTGGCCGACGGGCTGAGCAGGGTGATGGCTTCACCCTGGTTGGCCTGGATGCCGAACTTGAAGTCGTGCTCGCCCTTGAGGAAGTCGTCGGCGAAGTAGGAGACGCTGGCGCTGAACTGGTCGGTCGAGGTGTCGTAGGTCCACGGCCACCACACCCCGCCCGAGTAGAGGCTGGGCCCGCCGCCGGGCGGCGAGTAGTCGATGAACGCCGGCTCCTGGCTGCCGGTCTGGGAGAGGTTGTCGTCGTTGCTCGACCAGCCCGAGTAGCGGACCTCCAGGAAGGTGTTGCTGTTGAGCACCGACTGGTAGTTGAGGCCCCAAACGGTGTCGTCTCCCACCTCGCCGGCCGAGGCCGACGGAGTGGTGAACTCGCTGGCGGCGGCCGGGAAGCCCCATTCGTTGTAGCCGACCTTGGCGTCGATCAGGTTGCTGTCGTTGATCCGCGCCGACAGCTTGAGGTCGTAGCGGTCCTGGTACTGGACCGGGGTGACGGTGGGGTCGCTGCCGGGGAAGGCGTGGCCGTCGCGCCAGTACTCGTAGCCCAGCAGGTACCAGAGCCGGTCCTTCTTGAGCGGCCCGCCGAGGGTGGCGGTGACGTCCCAGAACTCCTTCTGGACGTACTCGCTGAACTGCGACTCGGTCAGGTTCAAGTCGGAGTCCACCAGCCCGTCGTCGAACCAGTAGGCGTTGACCGAGCCCTTGAGCCGGTTGGAGCCCGACTTGGTGACCACGTTGAGCGCCGCCCCCAGCATGTTGCCGAACTCGGCCGGCGCGCCGACGCCCAGGACCTGGATCTCCTCGACCATCTCGGGGTTGACCCCCACCCAGGAGGTGCCGGTCTCCGGCCCGCTGACCTCGATGCCGTCGGTGTACCAGGCGTTCGACTGCACGTTGGAGCCGAAGGCCACCACCCGCGAGCTGTCCTCGCCGCCCAGCGAGACGCCGGGGGCGACGGTCATCATGTCGTAGAAGTTGCGGGCGGTCGGCAGGTCCTCGATGAACCCGGCGGTGAAGGTGGTGCCCTTGCTCGAGCTGGTGACGTCCACCAGCGGCGCCTCGCCGGCCACCGTCACCACCTCCGCGAACTCCGGATAGAGCAAGAAGTTGGCGGTGGCGGTGGCGCCGATGCCGACCTGGACGCCGGCGGCGGTCTGGCTCTGGAAGCCGTCCATGGTGGCGGTCACCGTGTAGACGCCCGGCGGCAGCGCCGTGAAGCTGTAGGCGCCGGTGTCGCCGGTGACGTCCACGCGCTCACCGCCGATCAGGGTCTCGCCGCTCACCGTCACCGTGGCGCCGGGGACCGCCGCCTTGTCGGGGTCCTCGACCCGGCCGCGGAGCTTGCCGCTGGTCGACTGGGCGCCGGCCGCCAGGGCGACGGCGAACAGCAGTCCGAAGACAGCGAAGGTCCTCAAAGTGCCTCTATCCATGTGCCTCTCCCTCGTTTGTGGAACGTCTGGGCGAAACAGTCCCCGATGCGGCGCACCGGCCGGCGCGGCCGCTCTCGGGCCGTGACAGTGCAGGGGTAGGATGCGGCGGACGCGCGTAGAGCCGCCCACCCGGCGGATGTACGTGGCGGGTCGGCTGGCCGTAGACGGCGCGACCTCGGACTCGAGTTGACAACGACCGGCCCGAGCATATCCCAAAGCGGGGCGACTGGGTAGGGTCGCGCCCTCGCGACCGTGCAAGCCCCCCTCGCCATGTCCGGCCGACGGCCCTCCAGCACGCTGCTCGCCGTCGGTCTGGCGGTGCTCCTGCTGCTGGCGGTCGTGCTGGGCTTCCTGTGGTTGCGGCGACCGCCGGCGCCGGAGACCGCAACCGCAGCGTGGCGACGCCTGGCCGGCGATCCGGCGACCGCACCGCTCGACGTGGTGCTGATCACCATCGACACGCTGCGCGCCGACCGTCTGGGCTGCTACGGGTCGCGGCGGGTCGCCACCCCCCACCTCGACCGGCTGGCGGCTGTAGGGGTGCGCTTCGCCAACGCCGCCACCACCGTGGCCTTCACGCTGCCCGCCCACAGCTCGCTGATGACCGGCGTCTACCCCCCTCGTCACGGGGTGCGGGAGAACGTCGGCTACGCCCTCGACGAGACCCTGCCGACCCTGGCCGAGACGCTGGCCGCCGCCGGCTGGTCGACCGGCGGCTTCGTCAGCGCCTTCGTCCTCGACTCGCGGTGGGGCATCGGGCGTGGCTTCGAGACCTACTACGACGACTTCGAAGAGGCCCAGCCGGAGGCCGGGGCGGTCAACCTCGGTTCGGTGCAGCGCGACGGGGCCGAGACGGTCGCCGAGGCGGTGCGCTGGCTGGATGGGCAACGGGACCAGGGGCAGATAGATCGGCAGCCCCGGCGGCCGACGTTCCTGTGGCTCCACCTGTTCGATCCCCACGACCCCTATACGCCGCCCGAGCCCTACCGCTCGGCCTACCCGGGCCGCCCCTACGACGCCGAGGTGGCCTACGCCGACGAGCTGGTCGGCCGGTTCCGGGCGGCGCTCGAAGAGCGCGGCCTGCTCGAGCGGACCCTGCTGGTCGTGACCGCCGACCACGGCGAGGGGCTGGGCCAGCACGGCGAGGGCTTCCACGGCTTTTTCGTCTACGACAGCACGGTGCACGTGCCGCTCATCGTCCGGCCCCCCTTTGGCGACCTCGGCGACCTCGCCGGCCGGGTGGTCGACGAGCCGGTCAGCCACGTCGACCTGCTGCCGACGGTGCTCGAGGCCGTAGGGCAGCCGGTTCCCGAGACCGCCCAGGGGAGGTCGCTGCTGCCGCTGCTGGTGGGGCAGGGCGACGGCGGCGACGGCCGGTCGGGGACCGGTGACGGGCCGGCTGGCCGTTCCGCCAGCGGCGGCCGACGAGTCGCCGGCGACCTGGCAGAGGGCCACGGAGGGGAGCGCGATGCAGAGGCGCCGGGGGAGGTCGCTGCCGGCGCCGCGGAGCGCGCGGTCTACAGCGAGTCGATGTACCCGCTGCTCCACTACGGCTGGGCGCCGCTGCGCAGCGTCCGCACCCGCCGCTACAAGTTCATCCTGGCGCCACGCCCCGAGCTCTACGACCTCGTCGCCGACCCGCTCGAGGAGCGCAACCTCCTGCTCGACGAGCGCCGCACCTCGCGGCGGCTGCGCGACCTGCTCGACGCCATGGTCGAGCGGCTGGGCAGCGGCGCCCCGCCGGCCGGGCAGACCGCCGAGCTCGAC
>JBFGCA010000162.1:0-7970 GCA_041567315.1 Thermoanaerobaculia bacterium
ACCCGTTACCTCTTGGGGGCGGGTCGCGACGGACTCTTGGCGGGGCCGGGCTTGGTGCCGGGCTTCGGGGCGGGCTTAGCGGCAGGTTTGGCGGCGGGCTTGGCAGCGGGCCTGACGGCAGCCCTGGGCGCGGGCTTTGACGCGGCCTTGGGCGCTGCCTTGGTCGCCGGCTTGCTTGGCTTGGTGGCCATGGAATTCGTTCTCCTCTTGTCGGGTCTGTGCCGCCGGGCGACGCGCCCGGGACCGCGCTCCGACGTCCACTGATCGAGCAAGCGGGATGCCAGGTCGGCGGCCGGCACCGGGCGGGCCCCGAGGCCCGCGGCGACCCGTCTACAAGGCCTCTTCCGGCGCGCCTGTGCCGCCGACCGCCATCGCGAAGCCGGTATTGCTTTTCCGAACGTTTCGGATATTGTTTTCCGAAGCGAGGAGGGGATCGCCATGCTGGTTCGCATCCTGCTGCTCGCCGACGACGCCCGCCAGGGCCGGCGTCTGCGCCGGCTGCTCTCCCACACCGACGCGCTGATCAGCGAGGCCACCCGCCGCCAGGGGCTTTGGGAGCACCTGGCCCGCGACAACTACGACGTCCTGCTGCTCGGCCGGGCGGCGCTCCCCGAGCCGGTCGCCGACCTGGTCTCGACGCTGCGCAAGCTGCCCGACCGGCCGGAGATCGTCCTGCTCCAGGAACAGGACGACCCGGCCGACCGCGCCGAGCTGCTGGCCAGCGGCTGCATGGCGGTGGTGGTGGCCGGGCTTCCCGACCCCATCCTCGGCCAGACCCTGGAGGCGCTGATCGCCCGCCGGCGCGAGTCGGCCCTCACCCGCCTGCGCGCCGAGCAGCGCCAGCCGAGCTTCCGGCTCACCGACTTCGCCTCGGCCAGCGCCGCCATGGAGCGGCTGCTGGCGCTGGCGGCGCGGGTGGTCTCTTCGGACAGCTCGCTGCTCATCCTCGGCGAGACCGGGGTCGGCAAGGAGTGGCTGGCGCGGGCGATCCACGCCGAGGGCCGGCGCGGGGCGGCGCCGTTCATCGCCGTCAACTGCGCCGCCGTTCCCGACACCCTGCTCGAGAGCGAGCTGTTCGGCCACGAGAAGGGGGCCTTCACCGGCGCCACCCGCTCGCGGCGCGGGCACTTCGAGCTCGCCCACCGCGGCACCGTCTTCCTCGACGAGATCGCCGACATGTCGCCGCATCTCCAGGCCAAGCTGCTGCGGGTTCTCCAGGAGCGGAAGATCCAGCGGCTGGGGGCCGAGGAGCCGATCGCCATCGACGTGCGGATCATGGCCGCCACCAACCGCGAGCTGGACCAGGAGATGGCGCGCGGCGCCTTCCGGCGCGACCTGTTCTACCGGCTCGGGGTGGTGTCGCTCACCATCCCGCCGCTCCGCGAGCGGCGCGAGGACATCCCGACCCTGGCCGCCAGCTACCTCGACCAGTTCAGCCGCCAACTCGGCCGCCCGGTCCGGGGCTTCACCGACGAGGTGCTGGCGGCGCTCACCGGCTACTCGTGGCCGGGCAACGTGCGCGAGCTGATCAACGTCGTCGAGCGCTCGGTCCTGCTCGCCTCGGGCGGCCTGGTGACGGTCCACGACCTGCCGGAGGCCATGGTCGGACCGCGCGCCGCCCACCGCTCGGCCGCCGCGGCGCTCGGCAGCCTGGCCGGCGCCCATCTGGCCCTCGACGGCTGGTACGACAAGCCGCTCGCCGCCCTGCACACCGAGCTGCTGGGCAACCTCGAGCGCGCCTACCTCGACGAGCAGCTCCGCCGCGCCGGCGGCCGCATCGGCGCCGCCGCCGAGCGCAGCGGCATCACCCCCCGCACCCTCTACAACAAGATGCGCCAGCTCGGCCTGCGGAAAGAGAGCTACCGAGTCGGAGCTGGCTGAGCGAGGAGGCAAGCAGGGTTCGCGAAGCGAGCCTGCCCCTGGAGGCGGCGAGGGCATCCGGGTAGCGGCTCGTTCGGTTCCGACTGGCCTCTGCGACCGCTCTCGGGCCTCCGGGCCTGAGCTGGGCCACGCCGCGCCCCGTCCGCGGCCCGAAGTAGCGGGAGTAGACCGTATGACCGGCTTCACTGCGCCGTGGCGGCAGGTGGCCTACTCTTGCTGGCTGCGAAGATGAGTGCCATCCCGAGATTCCGCCGTCGCGACCCCGGCAGTCCGTGGCGAGCCGCAGGCCTGCTCGGCTGCGGCGCCGCGCTGCTCGCGGCGGCGCCGCTGGTGGCCGGGGTCGTACCCGTCGGGACCGCCGCCGAGCTGGTGGCGGCGATCGACGCCGCCGCTCCCGGCGACGTCATCACCCTGGCGCCGGGCACCTACGAGCTGTCGGCCAACCTGCTGTGCGACGCCACCGGCACCGCCGCGCAGCCGATCGTGGTCCGCGGCGCGGGACCGGAGCGGCCGCTGATCCGCTTCGACGCGGTCGAGGGCTTCAAGGTCTCGGCGCCCCACTGGGTGTTCGAGGACCTCGAGATCGAGGGCGTCTGCGCCACCCACGGCCAGTGCGAGCACGCCTTCCACCTGTTCGGGGCGGCCGACTTCACGGTCATCCGGCGCTGCCGGCTGCGCGAGTACAACGCCGCCATCAAGAGCAACGGTTCCGACGTCGACGGTGACTACGTCTTCCCCGACGACGTGCTCATCGAGCACAACGAGCTGTTCAACTCGACGGTGCGCAACACCGGCAACCCGGTGGCGCCCCTCGACATCGTGGGCGGCCGGCGCTGGGTGGTGCGCGCCAACCTGATCGCCGACTTCGGCAAGGGCGGCGGCAACGGGATCAGCTACGCCGGCTTCCTCAAGGGCAACTCCCGCGACGGCCTGTTCGAGCGCAACCTCGTCATCTGCGAGCGCGACCACACCGGCGGCATCCGCCTCGGCCTCTCCTTCGGCGGCGGCGGCAGCGGCCCCGACGGCATCTGCGAGGAGGGCACCTGCACTCCCGAGCACCAGAACGGGGTGATGCGCAACAACCTGATCCTCAACTGCCCCGACGACGTCGGCATCTACCTGAACGAGGCGCTCGACGCCGGCATCTTCAACAACACGCTCTACCGCTCCACCGGCATCGACGTGCGCTTCGCCGCCAGCGTCGCCGAGCTGCGCAACAACATCCTCTCCGGCGCGATCCGCGAGCGCGACGGCGGCACGGCCATCACCGGCACCAACCTCGAAAACGTCACCGACGCCGAGTTCGCCGCCTGGTTCGCCGACCCCGCCGCCGCCGACTTCACCCTCCTCGACGGCACCGCCTTCGTCGACCTCGGCACCAGCCTCCCCACCGTCCCCGACGACTACTGCGCCAACCTCCGCGAGGACGGCGCCCACGACATCGGCGCCCTCGAGTACGACTCGACTCCCACCTGCGACACCACCCGGCCCGGCGGCGGCCAGCCCCTGATCTTCGCCGACGCCTTCGAGTCGGGTGACACCACCGCCTGGTCCGGCGCGGTGCCCTGAGGCGGCCTTCCAAGGCAGCTCAGCCCGTTGGCGGTGGGGCCGCGGAAAGCACCCGACGCCACGCTGCTACTGCTGGCCGAAGACCTCGGCGTCCACGACCTCCTCACCCTCGACCGACGAGGGTTCTCGATCTACCGCACGTGCCTCAAGAAAGCTGATCCGAGGCCTCTAGCCTTCGTCGCCCGTCCTGGCGTCGCGGACGATGCGGCCGTCGTGGAGCTCGACCTGGCGGCTGGCGCGGCGGGCGAGGGCGCGGTCGTGGGTGATGACCAGGACGGTGCGGCCCTGGCGCCAGAGGTCGGCGAAGAGGTCCATGATGTCGCCGCCGGAGGCGGAGTCGAGGTTGCCGGTGGGCTCGTCGGCGAGGACGATGTCGGGGTCCATGGCGAGGGCGCGGGCGACCGCCACGCGCTGCATCTGACCGCCCGAGAGCTCGGTGGGCTTGTGCTCCATGCGGTCGGCGAGACCGACCCGGTCGAGCAGCTCGACGACCCGGTCGTGGCGCCGCCGGCGGGAGACGCCGCCGAAGAGCAGCGGCATCTCGACGTTCTCGTAGGCGCTGATCTGGGGCAGCAGGTTGAAGTTCTGGAAGACGAAGCCGACCCGGCGGTTGCGGATGGTGGCCAGCTGGTTGCGGCTCATCCTCGAGACCGGCTGGCCGCGCAGCTCGTAGCGGCCGGCGGTGGGGGTGTCGAGACAGCCGATGAGGTTCATCAAGGTGGATTTGCCCGACCCCGAGGGGCCGACGATCGCCACGAACTCGCCGTCGGCGACCTCGAGGTCGATCTCGCGCAGCGCCTCGACCTTGACCTTGCCGGTGTCGTAGACCTTGCGGATGCCGGCCATGTGGATGACCGGGCCGTTGGCAGGCGTGGTGGTGGCGGCGGCGGCGTCCGGGCGCGTCGTCAAGCTCGTGTCTCCAGCACCCGCCACGCCTACTCGTAGCGCAGGGTCTCGGCCGGGTCGATGGCCGCCGCCCGCCGGGCCGGGAAGTAGCCGGCGGCGAGACCCAGGACGCCGAGGATGCCGGCGGCGGTGGTGGCGATGGGCAGCGACAGGGTGGGCTTGCCCAGCATCTGGAGCGCCGGGCTGTCGCCGGTGGGCACCAGGCCCATCAGCATCACCAGCGCGGTCGCCATCAGCACCCCGACGACTCCGCCCAGCAGGGTGTAGGTCAGCGCCTCGAGCACGATCGGGCCGGTCACCCAGTTGGCGCGGGCGCCGAGCGCCATCTTGACCCCGATCTCCCGGGTGCGCTCCTTGACCACCGCGTACATGATGTTGGCGACCCCGATGCCGCCGACGATCAGGGTGAGGGCGCCGATCACCGCCAGGAAGATGCGGATGCCCTGGACGACGGCGGCGAACACCCGCCCGGTCTCGACCGTGTCCCAGGCACCGAGCGCCCGCTCGTCGGCGGGGTCGAAGCCGTACTTCCCGCCCAGCACCCCACGGACCGCGGCCAGCGCCGCCTTCATCCGCTCCGGCCGCGCCGGCTTGAGCACGATGTTGGAGACCCGGTCCACCCCGTATTGCGCCTCGAAGGTGCGGATGGGAATCACCGCGTGGTCCTCGTCCATGCCGCCGTAGGAGCCCATCTGCATCTTCTCGATCATCACCCCGACGACGGTGTAGGGCACGTTGTCGACCAGCAGCTGGCGGCCCACCGGCTCCTGTTCGCCGAACAGGTCCTCGGCCAGCGCCGGGCCCAGGAAAACCACCCGCCGCCGCTGGGCGTCGTCGAGCGGGTTGAGGAAGCGCCCGCCGGGACGGGCGATGTGGTTGCGCATCACCCCCCAGGCGACGCTCGCGCCGGTGAGCCGCTGGTTGACCGTCACGTCGCCGTGGCTGAACCGGGTCCGCCAGCGGCGCAGCTCGCCGCTCACCGCCACCAGCTCGGGCACCCGCTCGCGAAGCAGCCGGATGTCGGTGGTGCGCGGCCGGATCGAGCGCCCGGCCGGCATGCCCTTCCAGGGCTTGGTGGTCTCGCCCGGCCAGAGGATCGCGATGTCGACCCCCAGGCCGCTCCGCGCCTTCTGGAGCGAGATGCTCATCCCCTCGCCGAAGGCCATCAGCAGCAGCAGCGACAGCGTCCCCCAGGCGATCGCCGCCACCGTCAGCGCGGCGCGCTTGCGCTGCACCCGCGAAGCGCGCCAGAAGAGCTGCAGGATCACCCGCAGGCCGGTCACCCGCCTACCCCATCTTCATCGCCACCACCGGGTCGAGCCGCGCCGCCGCGCGGGCCGGGAAGAAGCCGGCCACCAGCCCGATGGCGCCGAGCAAGAGCGCCGTCACCGCCCCCACCGTCGCCGAGACGCGGGGCACCCCCACGTACTCCTCGAGCCCGAGCGACGGGAAGACCGCGCACAGACCGCCACTGATCAGGAAGCCGACCAGCCCGCCCACCGCGGTGATAATCAGGGTCTCGGCCAGGAACTGGCCCAGGATCGAGCGCGGCTTGGCGCCGAGCGCCATCTTGATGCCGATCTCCGGGGTGCGCTCCTCGACCACCACGCTCATGATGTTGGAGACCCCGATGCCGCCCACCACCAGGGTGAGCGAGCCGACGATCCCCAGGAACAGCTTGAAGGCCAGCATGAAGGTGTCGAGGAACCTGAACATCTCGGTGGTGTCCCAGATCCCCAGCGCCTCCTTGTCGGTGGGGTCGAAGCGGTGGCGGCCGGCGAGGATCGACAGCACCTCCTCCTTGGCCTCCTCGGTGCGCTGGACGTCGCGGGCGGTGTAGATGAAGAGATTCATGTACTCCTCGCCGGTCAGCGCCCGGAAGGTCGAGCCGGGGATCAGCACCTTGTCCTTGTCGCGGCCGCTGTAGGCCGAGTCCTGCTCCTTGGGCCGCAGCACCCCGACCACGGTGAACGGCGAGCCGTGGAGCCGGAAGCTCTGCCCCACCGGGTCCGAGGCGCCGAAGAGCTGGGCCGCCAGCTCGTCGCCGAGGAAGGCCACCCGCCGCCGATTGGTCTCGTCGATCGGGTTGAGGAAGCGCCCGCCCGGCTGGGGGATCAGGTTGCGCATGTCGCCGAAGATCGGGTTCACCCCCGACACTTCGACCGCCAGGGTGCGCTTGCCGTGCTTGAGCTGCAGGGTCTCCTGGTACTCGCTCGAGATCGCGGCCAGCGTCGTCGCCCGCCGGCGGACCAGCTCCACGTCCTCCTCGGTGAGCCGGATGCGGCGGCCCTTGGGCAGGCCCTCCCACGGCTTCGAGGTCAGCGACGGCCAGTTGATGACGATCGCCTCGCCGAGCCCCTTGGCGCTCTTGCGGAGCTGGCGGTGGAAGCCCTCGCCAAAGGCCAGGAGCAGGCTCACCGCGGCCGTCCCCCAGACGATGCCGAGCACCGTCAGGAAGGTGCGGAGCCGCTGCGCCCTGAGGTCGCGGGCGAGCTGGCGGAGCGGGTTGAGCAGGCCACCCATCGGCGCTCCCCTAGAAGATCTCCCGCGGCGGCCGCTCCACCACCTGGTCGCCCTCGGCGAGGCCCGAGACCACTTCGATGTTGAGCCCGTCGGAGAGCCCGGTCTGGATCTCGACCTTGCGCGGCTCCTCCTCCTCGGTCGCCCCCGGCACCTCGACGAAGGTCTTGGCCCCGTCCTCCTCGAACAGCACCAGCCGCTCGGGGATGGTCAGCACGTCGGTCTTCTCGCGGATCACCAGGTCGGCGGTCGCCGAGTAGCCGGCGCGGAGCACCACCTCCTGGTCGGGGTCGAGCTCGATCTCGACCTCGAACAGCCGCGCCCCCTCCTCCTCCTTGGCCTGCGGGGCGATGCGGCTGAGCCGCCCGGTGACCGCCCTCCCGGGCAGCGCGCCGATGTTGAGCCGCGCCGGCACCCCGACCTCGAGCTTGCCGACGTCGATCTCGTCCACCGTCCCCTCGAACAGCAGATCACTCATGTCGGCCACGGTGGCGAGCACGGTGCCCTCCTGGAACGAGGTCAGCGGCACCACCGGATCCCCCGGATCGACCAGCCGCTCGAGCAGGATGCCGGCGGCCGGCGCCCGGATGATCGACTCCATGGTGCGCCCGCGCCCGGCGATCCGCCCCTTGCGCACCAGCTCCAGCGAGTCCTGGGCGGTGGCCAGCTCGATCTCGGCCTGCGCGAAGGCCTCGCGCCGCGCGTCCTCCTGCTCGGCGGCGACGATCCCCTGCCGCCCCAGCTCGCTCGACCGCCGCCAGTCGGCCTCGGCCCGCTTGTAGGCCGCCTGCGCGGCTTCCACCCGCCGCTCGGCCTCCACCAGCTCGCTCGGCGTCGGGTCGGGCACGATCTCGAACAGCGCGTCGCCCGGCGCCACCCGGTCGCCTACCTCCACCGCACACCTCTTGACGATCCCCGAGATCTTGGACTTGACCTCGAACTTGAGCCGCGGCTCGATCTGCCCCACCGCCACGGCTTTCTCGGTGATCGACCCCCGGCTGACCTCGACCAGCTGGATGCCATCGTCCTTCCCAGCCCGCCCCGGGAGCCAGAAATAGGCCCCCCCCCCCCCCCCCGCCCCCACCCCCCCCCGC
>JBFGCA010000163.1:0-7843 GCA_041567315.1 Thermoanaerobaculia bacterium
CCACCACGGGCTGCTTGCAGGTGGTCGGCGCCGCGCACCGCCAGCACCCGCTCGACGGTGCGGTCGTGCTCCGGCAGGAGCACGCGTTCGAAGAAGCCGCGGTCGGGGGCCAGGTCGGCGTAGAGCGAGGCGATCGCCATGTCGGCCTTGCCCAGCACCATCTCGACGTCGTCCAGCAGGTTGCGGAAGACGCTCCAGCCGGTGGCCATCTCGGCGAGGGTCTCGAAGCCGTGCTCGGCGATCGCCCGCTCGAGGCCGGTACCGAGACCCAGCCAGCCGGGGAGCAGGTGGCGGCTCTGGGTCCAGGCGAAGACCCAGGGGATGGCGCGCAGGCTCTCGATACCCTCGCCCGAGCGCCGGGCGGCGGGGCGCGAGCCGATGCGCATGCGCTCGATGACGTCGATCGGGGTGGCGTGGCGGAAGTACCCGGGGAAGGCGGGGTCGTCGTAGACGATGGCCCGGTAGCGCGCCCGGCTGCCCTCCGCGAGGGTGGCCATCGCCTCGCGCCAGGCGGCGGGCGCCGCGGTGGCCTCGTCCCCCCCGAGCCCCGCCTCCTCCCGCGCCGTGGCCAGGATCACCGCGCCGGCGGTGCGCTCGAGGGTGCGCAGGGCGATCCCCCGCAGGCCGTACTTCTCGTGGATGACCTCCCCCTGCTCGGTGAGGCGCAGGTGGCCGTTCAAGGCGCCCGGCGGCGAGGCCAGGACCGCGCGGTGGGTGGGGCCGCCGCCGCGGCCGACGGTGCCGCCGCGGCCGTGGAACAGGGTCAGCGCCACGCCCGCCTCGCGGGTCAACCGGCCGAGGCCCTCCTCGGCCCGCTGCAGCGCCCAGCGGGAGGCGGCGATGCCGCCGTCCTTGGAGCTGTCGCTGTAGCCGATCATCACCGTCTGGCGGCGGCCGCGGGCTTCGAGATGGGCGCGGTAGACCGGGTCCCCGAAGAGCGCGCCGGTGATCCCGGGGGCGGCGTCGAGGTCGGCGACGGTCTCGAAGAGCGGCGCAACGTCGAGCGGCACCGGCTCCCCGCTCGCCGCCATCCCGCCCCAGCGCGCCAGCAGCAGCACCGAGAGCACGTCGTCGGCTCCCTCTGCCATGCTCACGATGAAGGGGCCGATCGAGCGCCGGCCGAAGCGGGTGCGGGCGCTGGCCAGGGCGACGAACACCCGGCGCACGGCCTGCCCCTCGGCGCCGGGATCGCCGGCGAGATCGTCTCCCTCCGCGAGCGCCCCTCGCAGGCGCTCGGCGCGCTCCCCGGCCGGGCGCTCGAGCCAGCCCGCCTCGGCCAGCAGCCGACCCACTACCCGCCGATGGACCAGGGCGTCCTGGCGCACGTCGAGGGTGGCGAGGTGGAAGCCGAAGGTCCGGACCCGGCGCAGCGCCCGCCGCACGGCGAAGAGGCCGGCGTTCTCTCCCCGGTGGGTGCGCAGGCTGCCGGCGATCGCCTCGAGGTCGGCGGCCAGCTCGCGCGCCGAGCCGTAGCCCGCCGCGCCCCCGTCCGCGGTGCGCCGCAGGCGCGCCCTCATCAGGGTGAGGAGCGCCCGATAGGGCATGTCGCGGTGGCGGGGCGGGACCGCGTCGCGCACCTCCGGGAGCCGGGCGCCGTAGGCCGCGATCCGGTCGCGCACCGCGTCGGCCACCCCGACCCGGTCGGTGGTCTGTGAGAGTCGCGTGGCCAGCCGCCCCAGCTCGCCGGCGTAGAGGTCGAGGACCAGGGCGCGCTGGCGCTCCAGGGTCTCGAGGATGGTCTCCGCGGTGACGTTGGGATTGCCGTCCATGTCGCCGCCCACCCAGGAGGCGAAGCGCAGCAGCGGCCGCTCCGGCAGCGGCTCGGCGGCCGGCGCCCCGAAGCACCGTTCCAGAGCCTCCTCGAGCGCCTCGTAGAAGGCGGGCACGACGCGGTAGATCAGGTCGGTCAGGTAGAACAGGACGTGCTCGCGCTCGTCGGCCACCGACGGGCGGACGGCCGGGTGCTCGGCGGTCTGCCAGGCGACGGTGACGTCGTTGCGCAGGCGGGCGCGGTTGGCGCGCTCCTCGGAAGGCGTCAGGGTGCCGTCGAGCCGCTCCACCAGGCGCCGGGCCATCCGCTGCTCGGCGAGCAGCAGGGCGCGGCGGGTCGCCTCGGTGGGGTGGGCGGTGAAGACCGGCTCGACCACCACGCGCCGCAGCAGCTCGGCGGCGGCCGGCGCGCCGAGGCCGCGTTCGGCCAGCTCGGAGAGAACCGCGAGCAGGCTGCCCCGCTGCGGCCTCGACTTGTCCCGCAGGTAGTCGCGGCGCCGGCGGATGCGGTGGATCTTCTCCGCCAGGTTCACCACCCCGAAATAGGCCGAGAACGAGCGCACCAGGTCCACCGCCGTCCGCGGCTCGAGGCCGGCGAGCCCGGCCGCCAACCGTGCGACCCCGGCCGCCCCACCGCGCTCCCGCTCGGCGATCGCCGCCCGCCGCGCCGCCTCCACCCGCTCGAAGAGCGCCGCGCCCCCCTGCTCGCGGATCACCTCGCCGACGATCGACCCCAGCAGGCTGACGTCGCGCCGCAGCGGCTCGTCCTTGGCCGGGAAATCGACCGCCCGCAGCTCCTCGTCCAGGACGGTCATGAGGCCGCCAGTCTAGATCGGGCGGCGTAGCGGAGCAGGAGTGCGCTTCTCGGCGCGCCCGGCGGTCGGGGCGTCAGCCGGACACCGGACCTCGGGGGCACCAGCCCACTGAATGTACGCGGTGTACTTGGTTCGGACCTTCGACGGCCCTGGGAGTAGCCGGGGTGACATCCTAGCGTCCTAGCGTCAAGACGCTTGCGCTTCCGATCGGGCAAGAGCCATTCGGAAAACGACGCTGTGCAGGGCAGTGCCGGGTGTGCCGTGGGACCGCACGCCCAGCGGATGACGTAGACTCGCTGTATTCTAATGGACCACTCGCTCAGTGCCCACCGCCGTGGATTTGCCACCGCGCTAGCCGTGCTGGCGCTGTCAGTGCCAGTGGTCTCCTCGGCAGCGCAGACCTCTCCAGCCGTCGTCAAGGCGCTGGAAGAGGCGGAGACTCTGATGGAGCAAGGTGACTACCAGGCGGCCATCGGGGGGCGAGCCGGCCACCCCGATCCCGGTGGGTGGTGAGGTCAAGGCACCGGTAAAGTGCTTCTCACCGCCGCCCCGATACACCGAAAACGCCCGGAAGGCGCGGATTCAGGGCGCCGTAGTCGTCGAGGCGATCATCGACAAGAAAGGCAACGTCAACGGCGTGAAGGTGCTCAAGGGCCTGTCGGAGGATCTCGACCAGGCAGCCGCCTATGCGGTGAGGAGGTGGAAGTTCAGGCCGGCGACCCTCCACGGAAAACCGGTCGCGGTCATCTATAACCTGAGGATCAACTTCCGGCTTGAAAAGCGCCCTCGCACGAGGTAGGGCGTCAGCGCATGCAGGAGACTTCGCGGCCCACGCGCCCACCGCGCCGAGGGCGCTTCTGGCATCGTCTGCTGGCGGCTGTCGCGATGCTGGTGGGCCTTGGCGCGGGGCTCCACCTCCTGCTGTCGAGCGGCGTCGGGGTCCGCTGCAACGAGGCCGGCTCATCCGGCGACCTGAAGCTGCGTTGCCACCTGGACATCGCCGCACCGCCAGAGGCCGTCTGGCAGGCGTTCACCCGCACCGACGAACCGCGTCCCTATTACTTCGACGCCGTGCTCCAGGCGCGGCTTGAGCCCGGTGGTCGCTGGCGCTTCGTGACCGAAGACCTCGCGCGGCTGCTTGCCAGCGGCGAGGTGCTGGCGCTCGATCCGCCGCACCGCTTCGAGCACTCCTTCGCGGCGGCGGACTTGGACGATCCAGCGAGCCGCATCACCGTCCGGATCGAGCCGGTGGCTGGTGGCAGCCGGGTCTTTCTCGCCCACGACCGTTTCGCGGACAAGACCGCAACCTACCGGCGTTTTCGGCAGGCCCACCCACTCGCGCTCGCCGCGCTGAAGTCAATCCTCGAGACCGGCGAGCTGCCGATTCGCGCGCGCCTCTACACTGCGATCTTCAAGCCTGGAATGAAGCTTTTTACGGTCCGCGCGGAGCCGTGGGAGCTGACTTCCGAGCGGCTGGCAGACAACTGACAGGCTCCTCCGCGGCGAGAAGCTCACCGAGCTTCTTGGCGGTCAACAGGCTCAGCGCTGATCTCGGGGAGATGCAGTGCCCCAATGGTGCACCAGAAAGACGGCAGATAGCCTGCAGAGGAAAGCCTGGTCGAGACTAGGAGAGCAGCGATCGGGTCTGAGCGTCGCGATAGGATCCATCGCTACAGGAACCTCTCCAAGTTCACATCCCCAGGGAGTCCGCCATGGATACCAGGCTGGTCCTGACATTGGCCTTCGCGTTGCTTGCCAACCTGCCGCTGTCCGGCATGGCCCTGGCCCTCGAGATCATGTATTTGCGGGTGCCGCCGACGGAAGACCCCTGCACGGATCCGGTTCAGGCGGGTGGCTACGCTGTCGTTCCGGAGCAGCTGAGGAATCAGGAGGGGGCTGCGGCCACAATCGCCGGAAGCGGCTGCGGCGCTGACACCCATTGCGGACGCCTGATCGGGAGCCTGCGAGCCGCCGCCAGGACCGGGGCCGCTCGGGAGATTCTGATCCGGGCTTCAGTCGAGCATCATTTCGTCGCCACCGGCGACTTTCCGGCTGACGAGACTCATGCCAGAGCCCTCGCCGATCTAGCCGTCACCGGCCGCGCCAGTTACGGCAGCCTGCAAGAGATCGGCTCCGACAAGGAGGCGCTGGCTGACTCGCTGGTGGCAGACGTGCGAGGACGGATCAACGATCGCCTGCCCGCCGGTCACCCGGGCCGGGATCCCGCCGACGTGGTCCTGCTGCCCAGCATCGAGCAAGCCCTCGACCGCGCCTACGAGGTGGCGTGGTCGATTCGTGGGCCGAGCCAGTACCGGCAGGCGAATCGTCCCGGTCTGGGCTGGGTAGCGGTCTCGGGCGAGGACGATTCGCCGCATCGACCCGTCAACGTGCCCTCCGCTCCCTATCCACAGTACGACCTGACGCTAGCCGTGCCCAAGGGCGGGCAGCCTCCGACATTGGAGGTCACGACGCGGTACGTTGTCATCTCCGACAGCGTGGACGACAGCTATCCGGTGGATCTCGGCACTCTTCCTGTTGACCAGCAGCCGGCCCCGATCGACACCGATGTGGTCCTGTACATCCACGGCCACGGCTCGAGTGCGGAGGAAGCCCTCTCCCTGGCCGATGAGCTCTTGGAACAGGGGGAGGCTCGGCAACGGCCGCTCGCGATCCTCGCGGCCGATCTGCCCTCCTACGCCTACTCTTCCAGAATCAGACCGGGCGACCTGCCGGCGTCGAACCGCAGATACTACCCAGGTCTGGATCTGATCGAGGCCTTCATCCTTGAGTTCGTGGCGGCGCTGAACGAGCAGCTACCGGGCCTCGAAGATCGAATCGTGGCCGTTGTCGGCGGCAGTCTCGGTGGCAACATGACGTTGCGGCTCGGCCGTCGAGATAGCGTCGCGTACCCGTGGCTGCGGAACGTCGTTTCGTGGTCTCCAGCCTCGTCGTGGGCGCCGTTCTGGGACCGCTCATGTACCTTCTTCCCCGTGGCCAAGGTAAAGGCCTGCATGGCCGTCTGGGCTCTGGAAGGTCATCCGTCGGCGGCCTGGATCACGGGGCCCGGCCTGATGAATCAGCGCGAACGACCCGACCGAAGCCGCCGGGAGTTCTTTTCGCACAGATTGCCGTTTCCCCTTCAAGAAGGAGTCGGGGTGTACGACACGGCAACCCGGTGGTACCGGGACAACTGGCCGTGCAAGAACAGCTCTCTTGGTGCGTCCGCGTTGTTTATGAAGGAGATCTACCACAAGTTTTATCGACGCTGGCACTGGCGGATCGCCTACGAGCAGATGATGTTCAGCCATACGTCACCCATTTCGGCCGTTAGCGATGATCCGCTATACACAGCGATCACCTCGCGTCTGCTTCTTCTGGCCGGCGAGTCGGATGACACCAAGCCGGAGCACCTCTATTCGAGCACCGAGCAGATGGCGGAGGGAATGGGGGCCGTCGATGGTACGGCCCTGTTCGTAGCCGACACGGGTCACTCGATTCATGCGGAACGGCCGAGACTCCTGGCGGGACGCATCTTGGCGTTTCTGTATCCGCCAACGGTGACGACGAACCCCGCGAGCGACATCACCGGGACCGGCGCGCGCTTGAACGCGACGGTCAACCCGAACGGAGCACCAGTCACACTGCAATTCGACTACGGCCCGACGCCGGCCTTCGGCGGCGTGACCACCCTCGCGATCGGAGCGAGCACAGTTCCTCTCGAGGTGGACCGTCCTGTGAGCGGCCTGGAGTGCGGCAGCGCCTACCATTTCCAGGCTCGGTTGAGCTCCCAGGCCGGGGAGCTCACCGGTTTGACGCGCAGCTTCACCACCAGCCCGTGCTCGCCGCCGACGGTGACCACCAACCCCGCGAGCGATATCGGCCAGAGCAGCGCGCGGCTCAACGCCACCGTCGATCCCAACGGCCTGCCGACCAGGCTCGTTTTCGACTACGGCCCGACGCCGGCCTTCGGCAGCCAGACGACCCTCTCGGTCGGGGCGGGCGCCGCCGAGGCCGCGATCGGCAGAGCGCTCGGCGGTCTGGAGTGCGGCAGCGCCTACCATTTCCGGGCTCGAGTGAGCTCGCAGGCCGGGGAGGACACCGGTTTCACGCGCAGCTTCACCACCAGCCCGTGCTCGCCGCCGACGGTGACCACCAACCCCGCGAGCGACATCGGCCAGAACAGCGCGCGGCTCAACGCCACCGTCGATCCCAACGGCCTGCCGACCACGCTCGTCTTCGACTACGGCCCGACGCCGGCCTTCGGCAGCCAGACGATCCTCTCGGTCGGGGCGGGCACCGCTACGGTCGCAGTGGGCAGAGCGGTTGGCGGCCTGGAGTGCGGCAGCGCCTACCACTTCCGGGCTCGGGTGAGCTCCCAGGCCGGGGAGGACACCGGTCTGACACGCAGCTTCACGACCAGTCCGTGTGGATGATGGAGTCATGAAGCTCGGCCCCGCTACCCTCGGCGGCAGGCTCGTCCTCACCCTTCTCCTGGCTCTCGCCGGCCCGCTCTCTTCGCCGGCCCAGCCGGTGGGTGAGCCCCAGATCCCGAGCGGCGATACTCGGGACGACCCCGCCGCGCGCTTCACCGAAGAGGTCCGCGTCATCGAGGTCCTGGTCGATGTTCTGGCCACCACCCGTCGCGGACGGCTGGTCACCGGCCTCACCCGCGAAGACTTCCTGGTCGAGGAGAACGGCGAGCCCCGCGAGGTGACGAGCGCCACCTTCTACGCCACGCGCTACGAGGATCTCCCTCTGCCGGGCGAGTCCTCCGCCACCGACGCTCCGCCGCCCCCGGAGGGTTTCCCGTCGAACGACTTGCCGGCCAGCCGCTACTTCATCTTCTTCTTCCACGACCAGACCTTCGAAGCGTCGAACCAGGCCGCTTTCACTTCGGCGCGCCTGGCGGCCGCGCGGGACGCCCGCTACTGGCTCGAGACCGAGCTGGGCCCCTCCGACTGGGTGGCCGTGGTGCGCTACGACCACGAGCTCAGCGTCCAGAGCGACTTCACCCAGGACCGGGTGCAGATCCTCGATGCGGTCGATGCCGCGATGCTGAACCGCGGCTCGGACTCCATGCGGCCGTCGGTGAGGATGAGACGCGAAGCTCTCCGCGCGGGACCTTCCCTCACTCGGGGCCTCCCCGGCTCCTACGACGTCGATCGCGAGAGCCGCCGCGTCGAGCACGCCGTGCGACTGGTGGCCGAAGCCTCCCGTACGATCGTGGGGCGCAAGAACCTGGTCCTTTTCACCCTCGG
>JBFGCA010000164.1:0-7575 GCA_041567315.1 Thermoanaerobaculia bacterium
CGCAGCACTACAGAGAGCCTCACCCTCGCCGACCTCCCCTCCCCACCTGCCGCCGACCGCTCCCTACCCGCGCTCGCCTCCGCCCTCGCCGCCGCCGGCCTGCGCGTCGCCCTGGTCGACGTCACCTCCCCCGACGTCGCCACCGGCCCCTTCCGCGTCCTCCGCGCCGTCAGCCCCGACCTCCAGCCCATCTCCTACGGCCACGGCCTCGAGCGCGCGACGGTGCCTCGCGTGCGCTCCCAGCCGCGGACCGACGGAGTGCTGGCGATCCACCCGATCTGGTAGTTGCGGAATGTATTCGGGCGGGGCTTTACTACCTAGACCCTCCGCGCGCCGCTTGAGGTAGTGAATCGCCTTCCGCACTGCGGGTGGTCGCGAGAGCGCTGGCCTCGGCGAGATTCACGAAGGAGAGCGCACTCGCCGAATCGTCAGTGCGCACCGGCCAGGACGACCCTATCGGGGTTGAACTCGACACCGGAGGGGCGTTGGCCGAGGGGGAAGCGGAAAGTGTTCACCGGCTGATCGACGAGGGCGGTGAGAGTGTCTTCCGCGCCGTCCGGGAAGGTCAGGAGGATCGGCACCGGCATCCGGAAGCCGGGCGGCACGTCGGACTGCCGGACCTCCAGCTCGAGGACGTAGCGGCCCGGGTGGTCGGGGTCGGGGATTACGCGGTGGCTCCAGTCGTAGCTGGGGATCTCGGCGCGGTAGATCCACTGGTCGAAGAACCAGGACCAGTCGCCGCCGGCCTGGCGCTCGACGGCGGCCTGGAGGTCGCGGGTGGAGGGGTCGGCGTTCTGGTGGCGGTGGGCGAAGTCGCGGAGGACGGCGCGGAAGGGCTGGTCGCTGCCGGCGTCGTCGCGGAGGAGCTGGCGGAGCATGTGGAGGACGAGGGCGCCCTTGCGGTAGACCTGGGAGAGGTAGGCCGAGGGGGCGTCGGCGGTGGCGCAGCGGTAGCCGTGGCCGATGGGGCCGACGCGGGCGGCGGCGGTGCGGTTGAGGAGCGGCAGACGTGAGCGGGAGAAGCCGCTGAGGCGGCTCTTGATCGAGCCCTTGAGCTCGTCGGCGTAGACGTCGAGCATCTCGCGGAAGAGCTTGTCTCCCCTGGGGAGGCGCTCCTCGATGAACATCATCGCCGAGTACTCGGCCAGCGACTCGCTCAGCCACTGGTCGCGGTAGGTGGCCCAGCCGACCAGATGGCCCCACCACTCGTGGGCGACCTCGTGGGCGCGGAAGCGCTCCATGACGCCGGCCCGGCCGCGCACCGCGCTCAGGTCGCCGATGTGGAGGAAGCCGTCGAAGGCCTGGCCGTGGGCGGCGGGGATGAGGGTGGCGTAGAGAGTGGCGGCGGGAAGCGGGACGCCGAAGAGGCCGCGGTAGTAGGCGAGGCTCGCGGCGACGTCGCCGCCGACCCGGGCGATGCGGTCGGGCGACATGTAGCCGTCGAGCGGGCCGAAGGCGACGAGGCGCGGCAGCCCGTCGAGCGCGTGATCTTCTTCGTAGGGCTTGGCGGCGAGCGAGAAGGTGACCATCTTGGCCGGGCGGTCGATCGTCCAGCGCGAGCGGCGCAGGCCGCGCTCGACGGTCTCTTCGCCGGGCTCGCCCATGGCGCGGACCGCGAACCGCTCTCGGCAGGTGAGGTCGAGGGTGGCCGTGTGGCGGTCCTCGAGGCCGGCCTCGACGGTCTCGGTCGAGGGGTACCAGTCGCGGCCGGGGGCGTAGCCGGCGACCTCCAGCTCGTAGCGGACGCGGAGGGTGAGGCGCTCGCCGAGCGTCGTCGGGCGGTCGAGCAGCACCAGGAGCGAGTCGTCGTGGATCCGCTTGTCGATGCCGGTCGAGCGGGCGCCGATGCGGTCGCGGACGAAGGCGAGCGGCCGGCCGGCCTCGTCGAGGACCTCGGTCACCTCGGCCAGCGGGTAGAGGTAGAGCTGGAGGGCGCGCTCGCCGCCGGCCACCGCTCGCAAGCGCAGCTCGGTCTCGAACTCGCCTAGCACCGGCTGGAGGCCGGCGAGACCCGTGCGGGGCTCGCGGCCCAGCCGGGTGAGGTCGGCGGTGACGGCCACGTGCTCGAGATCGAGCCGCGGGGCATCGTCGTCCGCCGCGGGGCCGCTCGCCTGGAGCGCCAGCCAGCGCTCGACGAAGGAGTTCTTGGTCTGGAACTTCTCGAGGTGGACCTCCTCGAGGCGGCGGGCGTCGTAGTCGTAGGTCAGCCAGCCGCGCTCGTTCGTGCGGACGTCGGCTCGCAGGTAGCGGTCAGCCGCGTTGAGCAGCGCCGCCAGCACCCGCGCGTCGGCGTCGTGGCGGCGGATGCGCAGCCAGTGGTCGTGGCGCTCGCGGGCGAGCTTATGCGGTGAGAAGGCGGCCCCGGGCGGCAAGGGAAGGCCGATCAGTGCCTCGACCTCGGGCGCCCGGAGCACGAGAGCGTTGAATGACTCGTCGAGGCGCTCGAGGTCGGGCTCGAGAGCGAAGCGCCGGAGCTGGGCCAGCTCGAAGCGGTCGGGGACCTCCATCCGGAAGCGGCCTGTGCCTTCGAAGACGAGGCCGCTGACCTCACCGCCGGCGAGTGGCTCAGCCAGCCAGACGCGGCCGGAGTCGAGCTGCCAGGTCGCGCTGTCGATGCCGAACGAGAGGCCTCCGGGTGGGACGACGACGGGCTCAGCGGTGTACCGCCAGTCGAGCAACTGCTCGTAGTCGGCCCGCGCCGCGGCCGAACGCTCGGTCGCCCAAGCGCCCGGCTGGAGTACCAGGAGGAGAAAGACGCCTTGAACGATGGCCGGCACGGCGGCCGACAGTCTAGCCGGGCAGCCACGCCCCGAGCGGTTCGGTCTTCCGGGTCGGTCCGAAAGGTGACTGTCGGGACCTTCCTCCTCGCGGTTTCCTGGTGCGCACTGTTCCCGGTCACCCTCTACCTGGATCTGTCTTGTGGACGAAGCGGACTGCCGGTGTGAGCGCAGCGACCACATTGCGTCATGCATGAATGCTCCGGACTGGAGGGGGAACGCACGGTGTGGCCGTCTGAAATTCGAGCTCGGTTGGCTACACTCGGAGAGACGGAGGCAACGAGCGGCGGATGAAGGGGCAGACGGTAGTGGTCACCGGGGCCAACCGGGGGTTGGGTCTGGAGCTCTGCCGGCAGCTGGCGGCGGCGGGGGCGGAGGTGATCGGGACGGCGCGGCAGCTCCAGACGGCGCTCGACCTGCGGGCGCTGGAGGTGCGGGTCGAGGTGCTGGACGTGTCGAGCGCGGCGAGCGTCGGGGAGTTCGCGCAGCGGCTGGCGGAAACCGCGGTCGACGTGCTGAACAACAACGCCGGCAAGGGGGGCTCGGGGAGCGGCGTCGCCGACCTCGACCTGGCGGAGACCGAGGAGTTCTTCGTGGTCAACACCCTGGGGCCGCTGCGGGTGACGCAGGCGCTGCTGCCCAATCTGCGGCGGGGCCGGGAGCGCAAGGTGATCCAGATCACCAGCCGGATGGGGAGCCTGGCGGACAACCGCGAGGGCGGCTACTACGGCTACCGGGCCAGCAAGGCGGCGCTCAACATGATCAACCGCACCCTGGCCCTCGAGCTCGGCGGTCAAGGGTTCGTCTGCGCGCTGCTCCACCCGGGGTGGGTGTGGACGCGGATGGGCGGGATGCAGGCGCCGCTCTCTCCCGCCGACAGCGTCCGCGGCATGCTGCGGGTGGTCCGTCACCTGACGCGGTCCGACAACGGCGCCTTCCTGGACTACACCGGCCAGCCGCTCCCCTGGTAGCCGCGACCGCCGGTCCGCGCCGCTCCCGGGTCAGGTAGTCTTGCCGCGGGAGCAGCACCGAAATGCGTCCGATCACCGCCGGCGACCTGATGAACCCCGAGGTACTGACCGTGCGGGCCGACATGACGGTCGGCGAGCTGGCCCGCTTCCTGCTCGACCACGAGATCACCGGCGCGCCGGTCCAGGACGCCGAGGGCAAGCTGGTGGGGGTGGTGTCGGTGGTGGACATCGCCGCCGCCACCTCGGACGAGGAGGAATCCGAGGAGGAGCGCGCGGGCTCCGACTTCTTCGCCCACGCCTGGGAGGGCGCGCTGCCGGCCGAGGGGATCGAGGAGCTCGACGTCGACGACGAGGACCTGCCCGAGGACCTGCTGGTCGAGGAGATCATGACACCCGACGTCTACTCGGTGACCGAGGAGGCGACGGTCTCGGAGGTCGCCTCGATGATGCTCCGCGAGCACCTGCACCGGCTGCTGGTCACCCGCGACGGCAAGCCGGCCGGCATCATCACCACCTCGGACCTGCTGGGTCTGCTGATCGACGAGGAGTAGACGCGGCCCGACGGCGCTCAGGTTCGCCGATCGACGCGCCGCCGCCCGGCCGCGGCGGAGCCGACGTTCGCGAGACCGGCACCGGTGGCGGAATGACCGAGGCAGAGCGAGACCGGATCCGCACCTTCCCCTTCCGGCCCTGGATCCGCAGCACCAGCCGGCGGGCGATGGTCTGGGGGGTGGGGGTGGTGGCGGTGCTGGGGCTGGCGGCGTGGGCGCTCCGGGGGCCGGACTCGGCGCCGCTGGCGCGCGCCTTCGGGACGCTGGGGGGCTACGGGCTGCTGTTCTGGCTGTCGCTGCTCAAGGTGTGGTGGACCGCCGGCAAGCCGGCGGTGGTGGTCGATGGCGAGGGAATCGCGTACCAGCCGCTCCACCTCTTCAAGCTGCGCACCATCCCGTTCGCCAAGGTGGTCTCCTGCGCGCCGCGCAAGACCACCGAGTCGCTGCGGCTGATCCACGAGTGGCGGCCGGGCGAGGGCCGCGAGTTCTTCCTCAACCTGGCGGTCATCGCCGGCCGACACGAGCTGTTGGACCTGCTGGGCGAGCGGCTGGCGGCGGCCGGGCTCGAGCCGGTGGCCGGCGAGAAGCACAGCTGGCGCCGCCCCGGGTGGGAGCCCGACCAGTAGAGGCCGGACGCCGCGGCGCCGCCGTGGCCCAGTGTCGTCGCCGGCCGTAGAATCTCGGCCCATGCCGCTGCCGCCGCCGCTGCCGGAGCCGGGTACCGAGCTGGCGATCGCCGGCTTCACGCTGGGCCACGGCACCGACCGCGAGCGGCTGACCGGGGTAACCGTCATCCTCTGCCCGGAGGGGATGACGGCGGCGGCCGAGGTGCGCGGCACCGCCACCGGCACCCGTCAGTTCGACTCGCTGACCAAGGCCAACCACCTGGCCTCGCGGGCCCACGCGGTGGTGCTGGCGGGCGGCAGCAGCTTCGGGCTGGCGGCGGCCGACCCGGTGGCGAAGCATCTGGTAGCGCTCGGGGCCGGGTTCGAGACCGGGGCCGGGGTGGTGCCGGTAGTGCCCAGCGCCATCCTCTTCGACCTCGCCTTCGGGCCGCCGGGCGGGCGGCCGGGACCGGAGCTGGCGCGCGCCGCGGTCCAGTCGGCGGCGGCCGGGGAGGTGGCCTGCGGCAGCGTCGGGGCGGGCACCGGCGCCACCGTCGGCAAGGCGATGGGCCTGGACTGCGCCATGAAGGGCGGCTTCGGGTTCGCCGCCCTGACGCCGCCGGCCGGATCACCCGAGGGCCCGGGGCCGGGGCTGGCGGTGGCCGCGGCGGTAGCGGTCAACGCCTTCGGCGATGTCCGCGACCCGGAGACCGGCGCCGTGGTCGCTGGCTGCCGCGCGGCGCCCGACTCGCACCGGCTGGTGCGGGCCGACCGGGTGCTGGCGGTGCGCGAGCGCCTGGACCATCCCTGGGAGGGCAACACCACCCTGGCGGTGGTGATGACCGACGCCGGGCTCACCAAGCTCGAGGTGCGCAAGGTCTGCGAGATGGCCTTCGGCGGCCTCTACCGCTCGCTGCTGCCGGCGCTGTCGCTCTACGACGGCGACCTGGTGGTCGGCCTCGCCGCCGGCCGCCGGCCGGCCCACGTCCACCAGGTCGGCGTCCTCGCCGAGCGCGCCGTCGCCGCCGCCATCCAGCGCGCCGTCCGCGAGGCCGACGGCTTCGGCATCCTCCCCGCGGTCCGCGACCTGCGGCCGGACGACGAACCGGCTTGAGAACCCGGTCCCGCTTGAATTGCCGGCCGCCTGCACGGCGTGCTGCCTGAAACGCGCTTGGAGCCGGTGGCAAGAGCCGCTCCGGCTTGGTCGAAGAGCCAGAGCTGGGTAGAGGTCCTACCTGGATTTCGTGGGAGGGCTGTGCTGCGGGATGAGGGAGCGGCTTCTCGATTCTCGGACGGCGCCGCGTTGACTGCCTCCTACCCGGCTCCTGGCAACACCAGCGAAAAGCGAAAAGGAAAGCGACGGCGCAGCTGTGCCGGCAGCCCCCACGTCGGCGCGGCGGCCACTAGCGCCTCGACTTCATCGAGGTCCCAGGCCTGGCGGACCGAGAGGCGGCCGTCGTAGCGGGCGACCCGGGCCGTTCCCACCAGGGTGAGCAGCAGGGGCACGACGAACGGCGCCAGCCGCGAGCGGCGCAGATCGACCACCACCGCGCCGCGTCGTGCCACCCGGCGCATCTCGGCCAGCACCAGCCGGTTGCCGGCGTGCTCGAAGTGGTGGAAGAAGAGGTTGGAGAGCGACCAGTCGACGGCGCCGTCGCGGAAGGGCAGCGCCCGTGCCTGGGCGACGACCCGCAGCTGTCGGGGGCGGCGGCGGCGGCCGATCACCAGGTGCGAGAGCTTGCGGTCGATCCCCACCACGGTCAGCTCGACGCCGCGCCGCCGCGCCTTCCGGGCCAGGACCTCCGGCACCTGACCGCTCCCGGTCCCGAGGTCGAGAACGCTCTGCCGCGGCGGGCCGGCGGCGAGCAGGGGGAGCATGGTTCTCAGGGTGGCGCCGATCCCGAACAGCCAGCGGTTGACCCGCTCGAGGTCGGCGAGGGCGCGCTCGGTCTCGGCGAGCGAGAGCCCGGGCTGGTCCATCAGCTCGGGGCGGAGTCCGTCGCGCGCTGGGGGCATGCGTGGCCGGGATGCTAGCCGAGGTCATGTGAGAGACTCGGACGTTCGCATCGGCCAACGTTTCGCCATCCCGACGATGAGAGACGCCAGATCGCGTGGCGCCCGGCAGTGGGTGCCGGCGCTCGTGGGTCCGGCGCTGCTGGGCGCGGCCTGCTGGGGCGCGCTGCGGCTGGAGGTGGACGCGGCGCCGGCGTGGCCGCTCGGGGCGCTGGCGGCGGTGGGCGGTCTGGCGGCGCTCTACTCGCCGTTCGGGCGGCGGTCGCTGGGACTGGGGGCGCTGGCGCTGCCGCCGGCGCTGGCGTTCTCGGGCCCGGTGGCCTGCGGGCTGCTGGCCGCCGGCATCCAGGTGCTCCGCTGGCTGGGCGGCATCTGGCTGCCGGGGGCCGAAGCGCGGCGCGAGCTGAAGGCGGCGCCGGCGGCGCTGGCCGGGGCATCGCGGCTGGGCCTGGCGGCGCTCGCCGCCGCTCTGGCGTGGACCCTGAGCGCCGGCCGGGGAGCGGCCGCGCCCGGGCGCGCGGCGGCCGCGGTGGCCGTCTATCTGCTGGCGATCCCGGTGCTGGAGGCGATCCAGCGGCGCTGGCAGACGCCCGGCCGGCCGGGCTCGTGGGCGCGGCTGGCGGCGGCCCTGGCCATCGACCTGGGTGGTCTGGCGGCG
>JBFGCA010000165.1:0-7460 GCA_041567315.1 Thermoanaerobaculia bacterium
CGGCGGGCTCGACGCCTCTGCGGCCTCGGCCTGGGGACGTGCTGGTGGCGGCCAAGCCGCTGCCGGTGCCGCCGGCGGGAAGATCCCGCGTCCTGCACGCAGACCTCGTGGGCACCCGCCGCTCGGGCACCTCGTCGGTGGTCGTCACGGTGCGATGGACCGAGGGCCAGGGGCGTCCCGAGCAAACGCTGTCGCTGGCGGACATCCCCGCCATTTCCCTGCCGTGGCTGTTCGCCGGCAACTTCCTCGAAGCACTGGTCGCTCTGGCGCTGCCGCTGGCGCTGCCCGCCGCCCTCGCCCTGGCGGGCTTCTTCTTCCAGCAGCACCAGCAGCACCTGGTCCACGAGCGTCAGGCCTGGGCGTCGATGCTCCCCACCAGCCACGAGAACAACGTCAAGTACTACCTGCCTGTGCTCGAAAGCATCACCGTCTTCAAGCAGGAGCTGGGTCGCCTGCTCACGGCGCCGGCCGTCGATCGGGCCGACCTCCTGGATCGCGCCTTCTTCCGGCTGCTGATGGTGCTGCGGGTCTTTCGGGAGGTGCCGGGCTACTACTTGATGGACCGGCAGGGAGAGCAGCTTGTGTTCGACGCCTCCAAACTGTTCACGGGAAGGCTACTGAGGCGATTCGGCAGGTGGCTTGCCGACGTCAGTGCCCTGCTCGACACGTTCTCGCTGGAGGAGAACCTGGCGACCTACCGTGCCAAGTTTGCGAGTCGTAAATGGAGCGGCCTGGAGTCCAAGCGGGACGATTTGCGGCGGGAGTTTGACACCTGGGCCAGCCGCCAAGCCGTCGACTTCCAGCTGCTCTTCCTTTACCGGGATCTTCTGCGGTTCGAGGTCAACCGCATCTACCGGTTCTGGTACGGATCGGACCCGGACTTTCCGGTCAAGGACGCCGGCGAGGCGATCGAGGAACTGGCGCCGCAAGCCGAAGACAGCACCAACCCCGACCGGGAGGCGTTGCGTGCCTTCCTCAAAGAGCTACTTGCGTACTGGGCGAAGGTGTCGCCGGCGACCTTGCCGGCGAAGGCTCGCGGTCGGACTGCAAGCGACTAGAAGATGACGATGGGCTCGGTGGCCATGGCGGAATCCCGGGAGGTCGTCTCCAAAGCGGAGCCGATTATACCCGAGTTCGAGTCGGTCGACACGCCGGCGGACGCGGCGGTCTGCAGGATTATGTTCTCGGTTGCCATGGCTGCACCCCCGAGCAGGGTCCGTTCGAGATCTCGCTCCGGAGGCAGTCTACCCGATCCGGGCGCAACTAGCCCCCAGCCTGAGAGGACGAGGGCTGCCGGATCACCTGCAGGCGGTCCACCTCGACCGGGTCGACGGTCTGGCGGGTGCCGTCGGGCCAGGTGATGGTCAGGGAGTCGACGGCGGCGGCGGTGCCGAGTCCGAAGGTGACGGGCAGCTCGGACTGCGACTGGTAGCTGCGGGTGGGGTTCACCTGGCGGCGCTGGGTGAGGCCGCCGGCGGTCAGCTCGAGGCGGGCGCCGATGGCGTCGCGGTTGGCGCCGCTCCCTTCGAGCTTGAGGCGCACCCAGTGGTGGCCGGTGGCCTGGTCGTTCCGCAGCAGCAGCGGTGGGCGGCCGGTCTGGGTGAGGACCACGTCGAGGTCGCCGTCGCCGTCGAGGTCGGCGGCGGCCGAGCCGCGGCCCACCAGCGGGGTGGCGAGGTCGCCGGTCGCCTCCGCGGGCAGCGGCACGAAGCCCTGGCGGGCCTCGGGGCCGGCGTTCCAGAAAAGCTGCGAGGCCTGCTCGTAGGTCTGGCTGGGGTCGACGGTGTTGATCTCGCTCTCCAGGTGGCCGTTGGCCTGCAGGACGTCGAGCCGGCCGTCCAGGTCGTAGTCCAGGAACAGCACCCCGAACGAGAGCATCAGCCGGCTGGGAGCACCGATCCCCTCGCCGATCGCCTCGTCGGCATAGAGCGTGGGATCGCCCTGCGACAGATAGAGCGAGGTCATCTCGTTGGCGAAGTTGCCGATGGCGAAGCCCACCTCGCGGTCGTTGCGGTAGTAGCCGGCGTCGACCCCCATGGCGCCGGTGGCCTCGCCCATGCGGCCGTAGGCCAGCCCCCACAGCTCGCCGACCTCCTCGAAGGTGCCGTCGCCGAGGTTGTGGAACAGGAAGTTGCGCACCGTGTCGTTGGCCACCAGCACGTCCATCCAGCCGTCCTGGTCGGCGTCGATCGGCAGCAGGCCGAGCGCCTTGGCCACCGGCACGCCGGTGGCCGGGTTGCGGACCTGGAGACCGGCCGCCGCCGAGACCTCGGTGAAGGTGCCGTCGCCCTCGTTGCGATAGAGGTAGGGGAAGGTCCCCTGGTAGTTGATCGGTGGGCCATAGGCGCGGCCGACCCCGGTCAGCCGGTAGTCGACCTCGAAGTCGATCTCGCGCGACCAGCGCACGTAGTTGCAGACGAAGAGGTCGAGGTCGCCGTCGCCGTCGTAGTCGAAGAAGCCGGCGCTGGTCGACCACTCGGCGGGATCGCCGGCGACGCCGGCCCGCGCGGTCGCGTCCTCGAAGCGGCCGCCCGCGTTGCGCAGCAGCCGGTTGGGCCCCACCGCGGCGAGGAAGACGTCGACGCGGCCGTCGGCGTCGTAGTCGCCCACCGCCACCCCGGTGCCGTAGAGCGCGACGTCGAGGCCGGTCGACCGGCCGACGTCCTCGAAACGGCCGCCGCCGTCGTTGCGGTAGAGCGCGCTGGTGGGGGCCGCGGGCGGCGGCGGCGCGCCCGGCCAGGGGCCGGAGTTGACCAGCAGCAGGTCCTGGTCGAGGTCACCGTCGTAGTCGAAGAAGGCGGCGCCGCTGCCCATGGTCTCGGGCAGCAGCTTGTCGCCGGTGGCGCCGTTTTGATGGACGAAGTCGATCCCCCCCGCGGCGGTGACGTCGGTGAAGCGCACCGCCGGCGGCTCGAGCGCGCGCTCGACCGCCACCGGCGCCGCGGTCTCGATCTCGCGCTCGGGCGGCGCCTCCCGGGGCCGGCCGGCGATCCACCAGACCAGCGCCGCCGCCACCGCGGCGGCGGCCAGCACCGCCAGCGAACGCTTGAACGCCCGGCCGATGACCTCGTCGTCGCGGGCGGCCAGTTGATCGTCTTCGGGGCGGGGCGGTTGGGTCTCGACGGCCATGCCGGGTCCTCTCTCGGGTCTCTGTCGGTTGTCGATCGGAGGGCGGCGCCGTCGGTGGCGCCCGGGATGCAGTGGCTAGTGGCCTGTAACACCCGAATCGATAGTGCCTGCGCGGCCCTCACAGCCGATCTCGGCGTTGCGCCTCCTCGCCATAGTCCCCGCTATGCCTGCGTCGGCGCGCCTTGATCTCGGCCGCGATGGCTCGCTCATCCACTACCGATTCGAGTGTTACAGGCCACTAGGCGTCGTAACGGACGACCTCGGTCGACCAGGCGGCCGGCGCCTCCTCGAGACACCAGCGCCACAGCTCGCGGTCGAACTCCTCGAGCGAGCGCCCGAAGACGCTCTCGATCGCCCGCTGCGTGGTGCTGCCGGCCGCGAACTCGTCGAGCAGGCCGCGGATCGCCCGGCGCCCGAAGCGCTCCTCGATGAAGTGGAGCGTCCACAGCGCCTCGTCGTAGGCTACCCCCACCATCACCGGCGAGGCAAAGCTCTTGAGCACCGACTCGAGCAGCGGGAAGGCGAGCAGGTTGCGCTTGATCTGGTAGCCCTGGATCGGGTTGAGCCGCGCCTGCACCATCTGCACGTGCTGGGCCAGTCCCTCGTGGAACCACTTGGGCGCCTGGTTGCCGGTGTGCTCGGCGATCAGCGCGTGGGCCAGCTCGTGGGTCATGATCGCCACCACCTCGGGGATGAAGGCGACGACGTCGGCGAACGGCAGCCGGATCTTGCCGTCGTAGAGCCCCAGGATCTCGACGTTCTGCGTCCAGGTGGACTGGAAGTCGGTCCACGGCAGCAGGTGGACCTCAATCCGCGAGCCGCTGCGGGCGGGGATCCACCGCCCCAGACGCTGCCGCTCCGCCTCCAGGATCTCGCCGACCCGCTCGGCCAGATAGCTGTTGCGGCCGGCGGGGTAGCGGATCTCGAAGGCGGCGGTGCGATGGACCGCGAAGGAGCGGGCCAGCCGCTGCTCCAGGCGCAGCTCGCGCAGCCGGAACTCGCTGCCCTCGACCGG
Organism: Thermoanaerobaculia bacterium; assembly: GCA_041567315.1. Classification (GTDB taxonomy): domain Bacteria; phylum Acidobacteriota; class Thermoanaerobaculia; order Multivoradales; family JAHEKO01. The sequence goes on from JBFGCA010000165.1 coordinate 4,145, forward strand.
CATCTGCGAGTTGGCGCGCGCCACCAGGCGGATGGCCAGGTCGTACTCTTCCTGGGCCGCCAGCAGATCGGCGAGCTGGTAGAGGGCGCCCGGGTTCCAGCGCCGCTGGGCGACGTTGTTGTGGGCCAGGGCGACGAGCAGCGTCCGTGCCTCGCTCTCGCGGCCGAGGCGCTGGAGGGCGTCGGCCCGCCACTGCACCAGACCGGTCGGCACCCGCGCGATCTGCGACTCGATGCCGGCCGTCAGGTCGACCAGCTCCTGCCAGCGGTTGCGCGACGACAGCGCCTCCACCGCCTCCTCCAGCCGGCGCTGGAGGGTGGGGCGGCCGAGGGCGCCCGGCGAGCGGACCGCCTCGAGCAGCGCCGGCAGCTCGGCCAGCACCAGCACTTCGCGGCGCTCGCGCCAGCTGGCTGCGTCGTAGACCGCGGCCTCGAGCGGGGCCAGCGCGCAGCCGGCCGGGACCTCCAGCCGGGCGCCGCCGATCTCGATCTCGAGCAGCCGTCCCAGGACCCGGCTGGCGGCCTCCAGCGGCAGCTCCAGCCCGGCCCCGCGGGGCGCCGCGTCGCAGCGCGCCGCGGGCTCGAGCGGGCTCGCCACCGCCAGCAGGTCGCGGACCGAGAAGTCGCTGACCAGCGCCGCCAGCAGCGGCCGCTCGAGGATCTCGCGACGCTCGACGGGGTTGAGCGCCCAGGCGGTCTCGAGCAGCTCCACCGCCTGCTTGCCTCGCCCGTCGCGGGCCGTGTACTGGGCGAGCGAGTAGTAGACCTCGGCGTCGCGCGAGCCCAGCCGGCGGAGATCCTCGAAGTAGCGCTCGGCCCGGGTCTCGAAGCCGAGCAGCGAGAAGGCCTGGGCCGCCTCGAGCAGCAGGCCGTCGTGGACCCCGCCGCTCTCGAGCGCCCGCTCGTAGGCCAGACCGGCCTCGATCTCATCGAGCCGCTGGACCGCCAGGCGGGCGCGGAGCAGCTCGGTCAGCGGCACCTGGCCGGGCGTAGGGAGCAGGTCCAGGAGCTCGGCGGCGGCGTTGAGGTCTTGTGCCGCCAGCAGGCGCTGGGTCCGCCACAGCAGCGCCGCCCGGGCCCGGGGGTCGGCCGGGGGACCGGTCTCGGCGGCAGCCTCCAGCGCTCCGCCCGCGGTCAGCGCCCGCCGCAGCTCGGCCAGCTCGCGCAGCTCGGGCGCCTCGCCCGCCGGGTCGGCCGCCGGTCCCGCCGACTCCGCCTCGGCGGCGGGCGACCCGGCCGGGGGTCGGTCGGCCCCGGGACCGCAGCCGCCACCGACGGAAAGCAGGAGGGCAACGACCGGCACCGCCGCCGCCAGCAGGCGGGGGCGCCGCCTGGCGGCCATGGTGCCCGCCAGCAGCAGACCGAGCACCGCCGCCGTTCCCGCGAGCCGCGAGCCCGGCCCGCCGGCCGCGGCGGCCGGCCGGGAGGGTCGGGCGACCACCGCGCCCACACCGGGACCGGGCGGGGCCGGCTCGGCGGCGATCCGCACCTCGAACAGCCGCAGCTCGCCGGCCTGCCGCAGGAACGAGAGCGTCAGCGTGTCGTCGGCCCCGGTGGGGTACTCGATGCGGATGAAGGCGGCGTCGGCGTCGGCCTCGACGGCGGTCTGGAGCGTCCAGCGCGAGCCTTCGACGGAGCCGGCGCGGACCTCGATCTCGGCTTCGGCCGCCTCGCGTCCGAGCCGGCGCAGCGGTGCCGCTTCGGCCAGCTCGTCCCACCAGGCGGCGGCGCCGCCCGAGAGGTAGCGGGTGGCGAGGCCGAGCGCCGCGGTCTCGGCTTCGGTGAGCGGGCGGGGCGCGGCGCCGAGCGGCCCGGCGGCGAGGGCGATCAACCCGGCGGCCAGCACCGCCGTCCGGGGGCGCCAGGCGGCCCCGTCCCAGGGGCGTGGGTGCGGCCTCGTCACGGGCCGGATGCTACTGTACCCGGGAGACCGGCCCGAGCGCGGCGAGCGGCTGGCGTGGTCTTCCCGAGCCGACGATGCTCCGTCAACTGCCCCGCCTCGCGCTGCTGTTGCCGGCGCTCGCCGCTCTGGCCTGCGGCGCGGACGGGCTCGGGGTGGGGGGCGAGCCCGGCGGGGCCGAGCAGCGCGCCGCCGTCGAGGTGGCGGCGCTGGTCTGGGACAACGAGAGCCGCTGCCTCGGCATCGGGCGCGAGGCGATGCGCCGCTACGAGACCGGCCGCACCGACAAGCGTGACCAGGGGGACTACTTCGGCGCCAGCGACTTCCTGCGCCGCATCTCCAGGCCCGAGCAGCAGGTCGGCAAGGAGGTCAACGACATCGTCGACCGGCTCATGGAACGGGTGCGCGATGAGGAGCCAACGGAGCTGTTCGACGCCCTCTCCCGCCTGCGCGGCAAGCAGCGCATGCTGTGCACCGAGATCCTGTCCGCCCACAAGTTCCCGGGCAACTACCGGAGCGAGGTGGCCTTCGTGCTGGGCGAGCTGCGCACCGCCCGCCGCGACGTCGAAGCGCTGCTGTCGGTCAGCGAGGCCGATGCCCGGCGCGTCCGCGAGCGCTATCGCGCGCAGCTGGCGGCGATCCGCGAAGGGGTGCGCGAGGAGCTCAAGCTGGCCGGCGAGGCGCGGGACTGGCTCTACGAGTTCGACGAGACGCTGGCGCCCGGCGTCACCCCGGAGGAGTTCCGGGAGGAGCGGCAGGCCTGGCGCCAGGAGCAGGAGCGCCGCGAGCGGCAGCGGCTCGAGCAGGAGGCGCTCCACCGGCAGGCGGTCGAGCAGAGCCGTGCCGGCTCGCGCGAGCAGGCGGCGCTGCCCCGACTGGGGCTGGCCGAGGCCGAGGCGCCGCTGCGGGGCCGCGAGCCGGTCGCCGGCGAGGGGGCCGGCGAGGGGGCGGCCGACGGCCGGCAGGCGATGCGGACCTGGCACGCGCGCTACGCCGCCCGGGTGCGGGCGGCCAGGATCGCGCTGTCCCGCTTTTTGCAGCTGCGGGCGACCCCCGACGATCCGCGCACCGCGATGAGCTGCCGCTCGCTCTACAGCGCCGCCAGCGACGTGCTGGTCGACCGCTCGCTGTGGAGCTCGCCCGAGGCGGCGGTCAACGATGCCCTCGAGCGGGCCTACGAGGCGATCCGCAGCGCCGCCGAGAGCTGCCTGGCCGGTGACTTCGCCGCCGCCGACCGCCAGATCCGCGCCGCCGAGCAGGGTCTGGCGGCGGCCACTGCCGTCCTCGCGCGCTACGGTCTCGAGCCCTAGCAGTCCGTGGTCGAAGTCGGTCGGGTCGGCTGGCGAGCGCGGCGGGGCCGGATGCCGGGCGCCGCGACGCAGGCAATGCCGAGCCATTGTCGAGGAGCGGCAACGCC
>JBFGCA010000166.1:0-7314 GCA_041567315.1 Thermoanaerobaculia bacterium
CGCACCGAGCGGCTGTAGACGGTGCCGGCGAGCGAGATCACCGCCACGTCGGTGGTGCCGCCGCCGATGTCGACGATCATGTTGCCCGAGGGCTCGGTGATCGGCAGCCCGGCGCCGATCGCCGCCATCATCGCCTGCTCGACCAGGAACACCTCGGAGGCGCCGGCGCGCATCGCCGAGTCCTTGACCGCGCGCTTCTCGACCTGGGTGATCTCCGAGGGCACGCCGATGACGATCCGCGGGTGGACGTACATCTTGCGTCCGTGGGCTTTCTTGATGAAGTACTCGAGCATCCGCTCGGTGACCTCGAAGTCGGCGATCACCCCGTCCTTCATCGGCCGGATCGACTGGATGTTGCCGGGGGTGCGGCCCAGCATCTCCTTGGCCTCGCCGCCCACCGCCTCGATGCGGTTGGTGAGCTTGTTGATCACCACCACCGAGGGCTCGCGGACCACGATGCCCTTGTTGCGGGCGTAGACCAGGGTGTTGGCGGTCCCCAGGTCGATCGCCAGGTCATTGGAGAAGTACCGCAGGAAGGAGGCGAACGGCATGAGCGGATTCTCGGGTGCTCGGGGCGCTGAGACGTCCCCCTCCCCAGCCGGCGTCGGGCGGGAGATTTCGGGGATCTGGCTGGCGGGCGGTTTCGGCCTGGCGAGGGTCGCTCGGCACGCCCCTGCTACGAGCCGGCAATATAGCACAAAGCCTTCATAAAACTAGGCTTGCCGCCGCCGACGAGACTGCTTGCCGGCCCCCGGAGCGGCTGGTACAGTCACGGCCCCGCCCCGCGCCCGGGGCCCCTCCTGGGAGTCGTCTCATGCTCAAGGTCTTCCGCGACAACCTGAAGTACCTCAGCTGGGTGCTGTGGGCGGTCATCGCCGTCTTCATCCTGTTCGTGTTCGTCGATTTCGGGGCCACCGTCCCCAGCGGCACCGGCGCCCCGACCGACACTGCGGCGGTGGTGGGGCCCTACAGAGTCTCCTACGGCGAGTTCCAGCGCGCCTACCGCAACCGCGAGGACCAGCTTCGCGAGCAGCTCGGCGAGCAGTACGACCCGCAGCTCGCCCGCCAGATCGGCCTGCCGCTGCAGGTGCTCAACAGCCTGGTGGACGGCAAGATCCTGCTCGCCGAGGCGCGCAAGATGGGCCTGCAGGTGACCGACGGCGAGCTGCGCCGCTACCTGCTCGAGCAGTTCCAGGGCCAGGACGGGCGCTTCGTGGGCGGCGAGATCTACTCGCGCTACGTGCGGTCGCTGGGCTACCCGACGACCCAGGACTTCGAGGACGCCGTCCGCAACCAGCTGCTGACCGCCAAGGTCTACGACGTGCTGGCCCACAACCTGTGGGTGGCCGACGACGAGGTCGAGGAGACCTACAAGGAGCGGGTGGAGCGGGCCAAGATCCGCTTCCTGGTGCTCTCCGGCGAGCGCTTCCGCGACCAGATCGAGCCCACCGACGAGGAGTTGGCGGCCCACTTCGAGGCCCACCAGGACGAGTTCCGGATCCCCGAGCAGCGGGTGGTCGACTATCTGGTGGTCGACCCCGAGGAGCTGCGCGCCACCCTCGAGCTGGACCCCGCCGAGCTCAGCGCCTACTACGAGCAGAGCGGTGAAGAGTTCGCCACCGAGGAGCAGGTGAAGGCGCGGCACATCCTGGTCAAGATCGACGCCGGGCGCACCGAAGAGGAGGCCGGCGAGGTGCTGGCCGCCGCCCGCCAGCGGCTCGAGGCGGGCGAGGAGTTCGCCGCCGTCGCCGCCGAGCTGTCCGACGATCCGGGCAGCAAGGAGCGGGGCGGCGACCTCGGCTTCTTCGGCCGCGGCCGCATGGTGCCCGAGTTCGAGGAGGCGGCCTTCGCGGGCGAGCCCGGCGAGCTGGTGGGGCCGGTGCGGACCGCCTTCGGGCTCCATCTGATCCAGGTCGAGGAGCGCCGCGAGGGCGGCCGCCGCCCCTTCGCGGAGGTCGAGGACGAGATCCGCGAGCGGCTGGTCTCCGAGCGCTCACGCACCCTGGCCGAGTCGCGGGCCGGCGAGCTGGCGGCCCGTCTGCGCCGCGAGGGGACCGAGGCGGCGGCGCTGGCGGTCGAGCAGCCTGGAGTCCGCCACCAGACCACGCCGGCCTTCGGGCGCGAGGACGAGGTGCCGGGCATCGGGCGCGCCACCGCCTTCTCGGTGGCCGCCTTCGAGCTCGAGCCGGGGGGCGTGTCCGACCCGGTGCGGGTGGCCGGCGGCTGGGCCGTGCTGGCTTTGAAGGAGGTCCGCGAGCCGCGCCTGCCCGCGCTCGACGAGGTCCGGTCGCAGGTCGAGGCGGCGCTGGTGGCGGAGCGCCAGGAGGCGCTGGCCCGCCAGCGGCTGGAGGAGGCGCGCCGCGCGCTGGAGGGCGGCAAGAGCCTCGACGACGTCGCCGCCGAGCTGGAGCTCGAGGTCGAGGAGAGCGGTCTGTTCGGCGCCCGCGGCACAGTGGGCTCGCTGGGGCCGGCGCCGGCCGTCGCCGCCGCCGCCCTGGCGCTCGACGAGGGCGGCATCGGCGGGCCGCTGCCGACGGCGCGCGGACTGGTCCTCTTCGAGGTCAGCGAGCGGAAGCGCTTCGACCCCGAGCTCTACGCCCAGGAGGAGCCGGCGACCCGCGAGAACCTGCGCGGCGAGCGGCTCAACCAGATGATGGGCGCGCTGCTGGCCCAGCGCCGCGAGGAGCTCGAGGTCACCTACGACCCGCAGCTGCTGGCCAACTTCGCCCCCGATCAGGCCGGGCCGTAGCGGCGGCGACCCCCAACGGCGACACCGGGCGGGCGCCCGGCCCCCCGATAGAATCCGGCCGGTGATCGGGTCACTCGAAGGCCGGCTGCTGCGCACCACGCCGGAGAAGGTGCTGCTCGACCTCAACGGGGTCGGCTACGAGGTGCGGGTGCCGCTGTCGACCTTCTACGAGATCGAGCGGGCCGGCGACTCGGGGCGGGTCCGGCTGTTCATCCACACCCACGTCCGCGAGGACGCCATCGAGCTGTTCGGATTCTGGACCGAGCGCGAGAAGCTGCTGTTCGAGAAGCTGATCGGGGTGAGCGGCATCGGCCCCCGGCTGGCCCGGGTGATCCTTTCGGGGATGGCACCCGACGACCTGCTGGCGGCGCTCGCCGCCGGCGACGTGGGGCGGCTGACCCGCATTCCGGGGATCGGCAAGAAGACCGCCGAGCGGATGGTGGTCGACCTGCGCGACCGGGTGCAGGAGATGGCGGCCGACCTGCCCGCCCACCCCGAGCCGTCGGCCGACGACGACCTGGTGAGCGCCCTGGTCAACCTGGGCTACAAGCCGGCCGCCGCCGAGCGGGCGATCGCCGCCGCCCGCGAGGAGCTCCCCGAGGGCGCCTTCCACGAGCTGCTGCGGGCCGGCCTCAAGCGGCTGTCGCGGGCCTGAGCGCAGCGCCCGGCCGTCCCGCTAGCGGCGCGCGTCGAGCAGCCGCCGGACGTCGTCGAGCCGCTCCTTCGCCGCTCGGTAGCCGATCTCGAAGATCTCCTGCTGGTGGCGGGTGTCGAAGGTCCCGAAGTCGCTCAGCTCGGGCGGGCAGATCACCAGGTCGCAGTGGTGGAACTTGGCCCGCGAGACGTAGTACATGCCGATCTCGTAGGCCCTCACCGAGACCAACAGCGAGTTCTTCAGGTCGTCGCGCTCGATCGACCGCAGCGGCGTCGTGTAGACCCCGACGATGGTGTCGCACTGCCCCAGCAGCGGCTCCACCGGGAAGTTGTCGATGATGCCGCCGTCCGAGTACCAGCGGCCGTCGATCGCGGTGGGGGTGAAGACCATCGGCACCGACGAGGAGGCCAGCACCGCGCGGATCAGCGGCCCCGAGGCGAAGATATCGAGCCGCGCGTTGACGATGTCGGTGGCGGTCAGGAACAGCTTGCGGTCGAGCGCCTCGAAGGAGTTGTCGGGGAAGTACTCCTCGAAATCGGCGACCACCTTCTCGGTGTCGATGAAGCCCGGCTTGGAGAGCGACAGCTTGGAGAGACGGAACGGGCTCTTGACGCGGAAGAACTCGACCATCTCGTCGCCGTCGTAGCCCGCCGCGTAGAGGGCGGCGACGATGGCCCCGGCGCTGGTCGCCGACAGCACCTGGGGCTCGATCCCGGCCTCGCGGAGCGCCGCCAGCACGCCGGCGTGGGCGATCCCCCGCGCCCCGCCCCCCGACAGCACCATACCCAGCTCGTATTCCATGCCCGCGCTCCGCCCGCGGCCTTATTGTCGCATCCGCGAGCCGCGCCCGGCACCGGGCTAGAATCCCTCGCGTGACCGCCAAGGGAAGACTGCTGGCCGGGGCCCCCGACCCCGAGGATCTGGGGATCGAGCAGTCGCTCCGGCCGCGCACCCTCGACGAGTACATCGGCCAGAGCCGCATCGTCGACAAGCTGAGGGTCTTCATCCAGGCGGCCCGCGAGCGGGGCGAGGCGCTGGATCACGTGCTGCTCTTCGGGCCGCCGGGCCTCGGCAAGACGACCCTCGCCCACATCATCGCCCGCGAGATGGACACCACCATCCGCACCACCTCGGGCCCGGTGCTCGAGCGGGCCGGCGACCTGGCCGCCATCCTCACCAACCTGGAGGCCAAGCAGCTCCTGTTCATCGACGAGATCCACCGCCTGGGGCCGACCGTCGAGGAGATCCTCTATCCGGCGCTCGAGGACTACGCGCTCGACCTGGTGGTCGGCCAGGGACCGGCGGCGCGCACCATGCGCTTCGAGCTGCCGCGCTTCACCCTGGTCGGCGCCACCACCCGCGCCGGTCTGGTCACCGGCCCGCTGCGCGGCCGCTTCGGGATCGTCCACCGGCTCGACTTCTACGACCCCGAAGCGCTGGCCCGGATCGTCCACCGCTCGGCCGGCCTGCTCGACATCGAGGTCGACGAGGCCGGGGCACAGGAGATCGCCCGCCGCAGCCGCGGCACCCCGCGGGTCGCCAACCGCTTGCTCCGCCGGGTGCGCGACTACGCCCAGGTCGAGGGCGAGGGGCTGATCGACGGCCAGACCGCCCGCGCCGGCCTCAAGATGCTCGAGGTCGACGAATCGGGCCTCGACGAGGTCGACCGCAAGATGCTCGGCGCCTTGATCGACCACTACAAGGGCGGCCCGGCCGGCCTCAACGCCATCGCCGCCGCGGTCGGCGAGGACAGCGGCACCCTCGAGGACCTCTACGAGCCCTACCTGATCCAGGAGGGCTTCCTCCAGCGCACCAGCCGCGGCCGCGTCGCCACCCGCCGCGCCTACGAGCACCTCGGCCTGGCCCCCCCCGGCACCAGCGGCACGCTGTTCTGAGAGATCGGCCAGTGTGGAGGCCTTGATCGCTGCTCCAACGGTGTTCAGAAGGAGTCCGGTACGGCTGGGCGGCCACCTGGGCCGACTAAGTGGGTTCAACTGTCTGCTCGGAAATCCGGGAAAGCCGTTAGGGCCGGCAAGAGGCGAGCCCAAGTGGCCACACACTCCCGCCTGGCTCACGCCGGGAGGATCGGCTGCGGCCTGACCCGCAGCGGCTACCTCGACTTGGAGGCGGCGATCCCGGCGGGCCGCAGCAGAAGAACGCGCAGCACCCGATCGGCCCTCGACCACTCGCCATTCATTGGTCCGTTACGGTCCACTGGCCCCAGCGATGCGTAGCTCCGTACTCATCTACAACCCCAGGGCGGGGCGCTGGCGGACGGCCCGGCGCGTGGCCGCCTTGACCGCAGTGCTGCGCGAGGGCGGTTGGCAGGCTGAACCGGTCCCCACCACCCAGCCCTCCGACGCGACCCGGCTGGCCCGGGAGGCGGCCGCTCAGGGCGCCGAGGCGGTCTTCGCCTTCGGCGGCGACGGCACCTTGCGCGAGGCGGCCGCGGGGCTGTTGGCCAGCGAGACCGCCCTCGGGCCGCTGCCCGGCGGCACCGCCAACGTGGTGGCCCGCGGGCTGGGTCTGCCGGGCCGGGCGCTGGCGGCGGCGCAGCTGCTCGCCGGCGCCGAGCCGGTCGGCATCGACGTCGGTCTGTGCGGCGGAGAGCCCTTCCTGATGCAGGCCTCGGCCGGGCTCGACGCCCGGGTGGTGGCGCGGGTGCGGCCGTTGAGCAAGAGGCTGTTGGGTACGAGCGCTTTCGCGGGCCGGGCTTTCTGGGAGTGGTGGTCCTACCCGAACCCGGCGATCGCCGGCCGCGCCGACGGCACCCCCTTCACCGCCTCCTTCGCCGCGGTCTGCAACCTCGCCCAGTACGGCGGCCGCTGGAAGATCGCCCCTCGGGCCAGCGTCCGCGACGGCCTCCTCGACCTGGTCCTCTTCACCGGCGGCCGCCGCGCCACCCTCGGCTTCGCCCTCGACCTCCTCCTCGGCCGCCACACGGAGCGCCCCGACGTCGAGCTCCGCCAGGTCCGCGAGGTCGAGATCCTCGCCCCCCACGACCTCCCCCTCCAGCTCGACGGCGACCCTCTGGCCGCCCACCCGCCCGTCACCATCCGCCTCGCTTCCGAGAAGCTCCGGATCTTGTTGCCTCCCGGTCCTGGAACATAATCGTCGCTGCCGAACGATGAGCGATCCGTCGACAGCGCGCCCGGTGCATTCGCTGGACCCGATCTTCCGGCCGCGGACGGTGGCGGTGGTGGGGGCGTCGCGGAACCGGCGGTCGATCGGGTTCGCGTTGCTCCACAACCTGGTGATGCGGGAGTTCAGCGGGGCGATCTTCCCGGTCAACCCGCAGGCCGAGGCGATCCACTCGCTCAAGGCCTATCCGCGGGTGGCGGAGGTGCCGGACCAGGTCGACCTGGCGGTGGTCATGGTGCCGCGGGACCTGGTCCAGGGGGTGGTCGAGGAGTGCCTCGCCAAGGGGGTGGGGGGGCTGGTGGTGATCACCGCCGGCTTCGGCGAGACCGGCGAGGAGGGGGCGCGGCACGAGCGGCGGCTTCGCGACACGGTGCGCGCCGCCGGGGTGCGGATGATCGGCCCCAACTGCATGGGGGTACTCAACACCGACCCCGAGGTGCGGCTCGACGCCACCTTCGCGCCGACCCCGGGGCGGCCCGGCTCGATCGGCTTCGTCAGCCAGTCGGGGGCGCTGGGGGTGGCAATCCTCAACGCCGCCTCCGACCTGGGGATCGGCTTCACCCAGTTCGTTTCGATGGGCAACAAGGCCGACGTCTCGGGCAACGACCTGCTCGAGTACTGGGAGCACGACCCCGCCACCCGGGTGGTCTGCATGTACCTCGAGTCGTTCGGCAACCCGCGCAAGTTCACCAAGATCGCCCGCCGCGTCACCCGCAAGAAGCCGATCATCACCGTCAAGGCCGGTCGCACTCCCGCAGGGGCCCGCGCG
>JBFGCA010000167.1:0-7219 GCA_041567315.1 Thermoanaerobaculia bacterium
ACGCCGATTTCGACATGGTGGACCTGCGCGAGGCGGCCGCCTTCGGCATCATGCGCGAGCTGCACCGCTGGGGTGCGCACGCCATGGTGATCACCGTCTGGCTACACATGGTCCGGGTGTTCATGACCGGCTCCTACAAGCCGCCGCGCGAGTTCAACTGGAACGTCGGCGTGGTCCTCCTGGTGCTCACCCTGCTGCTCTCCTTCACCGGCTACCTGCTGCCCTGGGACCAGCTCGCCATCTGGGCGATCACCGTCGGCTCCAACATGGCGCGGGCAACGCCGCTGCTGGGTCACGAAGGGCCGGGGGCGGCGCTGCTCACCCTCGGCGGCACCAAGCTGATCCACGTGGGCAGCGACGCCAGGTTCGCGCTGATCGCCGGCCGCACCATAGGCGGCGGCACGCTGATCCGCTTCTACGTGCTGCACTGCGTCGGCATCCCGTTCGTGGCGGCCTGCCTGATGGCGGTCCACTTCTGGCGCGTCCGCAAGGACGGCGGCATCTCGGGGCCGGTGTAGACCGGGTTCCACTGGCGCTCGCGCCGGGCGGCTCGCGATGGACGCGATCAAGAATCTCGTCAACTTCCTGTCCTATCCGCAGTGGTCGTTCACCCTGTCGCTGGTGGGGTTCGCCCTCATCCTGTGGGCCAAGCGGCTGTGGACGCGGCGCGCCGGTTGGGCGATGCTGGCGATCTCGGTCGCCCTCTACCTGGTCAGCCTGCTCGACCCCAACTTCCGGCTGATCGTCACCAAGCCGGACAACGTGCCCATCGTGATGCTGGTGTTCCTGGTCGGCTACTTCCTGTGGCTGTCGATGTACAAGGCGCTGCGCAACGACCGCCTGACCGAGCAGGGGGAGCCCACCTTCGAGAAGTCGGAGACCGACGACAAGATCTTCACCTGGCCCGACCTGGTGTTCTCCGAGTTCATCTGCATGGTGGTGCTGACGGTGGCGCTGGTGGTGTGGTCGGTGGCGCTCAAGGCGCCGCTCGAAGAGCCGGCCAACCCGTCGGTGGCGCCCAACCCCTCGAAGGCCCCCTGGTACTTCCTGGGGCTGCAGGAGATGCTGGTCTACTTCGACCCCTGGATGGCGGGGGTGGTGCTGCCGGGCCTCATCATCCTGGGGCTGATGGCGATCCCCTACATCGACACCAACCCCAAGGGCAACGGCTACTTCACCTTCGGCGAGCGGCGCACCGAGATCATCCTCTTCCTGTTCGGCTTCCTGGTCCTATGGTGCCAGTTGATCGTCATCGGCACCTTCCTGAGGGGCCCCAACTGGAACTTCTTCGGGCCCTTCGAGTACTGGGACGTCAACAAGATCGAGCCGCTGGTCAACGTCGACCTGTCGGAGATCATCTGGATCAAGCTGCTGGGCGTGGGGCTGCCCACCCACTGGCTGCCGCGTGAGATCTTCGGCATCCTGCTGCTGGTCGGGTACCTGTTCGTGCTGCCGGTGGCGCTGGCGCGTCAGAAGTTCTTCAAGCGCTACTACGACCAGATGGGGCCGGCTCGCTACTACACCGGGATGAGCCTGTTCCTGGTCATGATGCTGCTGCCGATCAAGATGTACTGCCGCTGGATCTTCAATCTGAAGTACTTCGTCCACATCCAGGAGTTCTTCTTCAACGTCTGATGGCCAGACCGCCGATCAAGAAGCCGGACCGGCACTACGACTTCGGCCGCATGAACATGTGGTTCGCCTGGAGCGCCCTGGCGCTACTGGCGACCACGGTGTGGATGATCTTCGAGGACTACGCCAAGCCCTGGAAGCGCTTCCAGGCCGAGTTCAGAGACCTCGAGCGGCAGGCGCTGCTCGAAGAGGCCGAGGAGGAGCGCCAGCGGCTCAACGAGGATGAGCTGACGCGGCTGCGCGAGGAGATCGCCGTCGAGGAGGGGCGGCTGGCCGAGCACCGGGGCGAGATCGAAGCGCTCGAAAAGCAGGCGGTCCGCCTCGACAAGAAGGTCTACGCGGCCGACGCCGCGGCGCGCACCACCAAGTCGCTGCTCGACACCGCGCGCTACCTGTTCGACCGCGCCGTCCAGGGAGGCGGCGCCGGGCAGATCGCCGCCGCCGAGGCGCGGGTCGCCGAGCTCGACCAGCGCTGGGTCGAGGAGCGCAAGACGCTCGAGGGGCTGACCGAGGAGCGGGACGCGGCGCGCGAGGAGCTGGCCGCCAAGCGGGCCGGTCTCACCGAGGCCGAGACCCGGCTGGCGGCGCTGCGCCGCGGGGTCGACGACCTCACCCAGCGGGTCGCCAACCTCGACAAGAAGATCGACTACTTCGTGCTCAACGCGCCGCTCACCGACTTCCTGGAGCCGACCCTCAAGATCGAGCAGGTGATGCTGCCGGGCCTGTTCCACAACATCAACTTCACGTCGGTGGAGCGGGTCGACCGCTGCGTCACCTGTCACGTCGCCGCCCAGCGCGCGGGGTTCGACGGCGAGCAGTGGCAGGAGCCCTACCGCTCGCACCCGCGGCTCGACCTGTTCGTCAGCGCCGGCTCGCCGCACCCCTACAGCACCTTCGGCTGCACCGGCTGCCACGGCGGCCTCGACCGCGCCACCGACTTCGCCCGCGCCGGTCACAGCCCGCGCGACGAGGAGCAGAAACAGGAGTGGAAGAAGCGCTTGGGCTGGGAGAAGCAGCCCTATCTGGAGACCCCGATCTTCCCGGCGGGCTACTCCGAGGCGGGATGCGTCACCTGTCACGCGGCCAACGTCTGGACTCCGGGGTCCGAGGTCCAGGACGTGGGGCGCGAGCTGATCGGCCACATGGGCTGCAACGTCTGCCACCTGATCGACTACCCGGCCTACCGCGACCTGCCGCGGCCCGGCCCGAGCCTGCGCAAGGTGGCGAGCAAGGTGACCCCGGAGTGGGCCTACCGCTGGATCGAAGCGCCACGCAAGTTCCGGCCCACCAGCTGGATGCCCCATTTCTTCTTCGAGTCCAACACCACGACGCCCGAGAATCTGGAGCGCCAGAAGGCGGAGATCGCCGCCTCGGTGGCCTACATCTGGGAGCAGTCCGAGAGCTTCGACTACCCGCCGGCGCCGGCCGGCGACGCCGCCCGCGGCGAGCAACTGTTCAACGCCATCGGCTGCACGGGCTGCCACGTGCGCGACGCCGAGCTGACCCGCGACGACCTGTTCCCCGAGGTCAACCGGCTGCACGGACCCAACCTGGTGCGGCTCGGCAGCAAGGTGTCGAGCGGCTGGCTCTACGCCTGGCTGCGCAACCCCAAGCAGTACTACGCCGAGACCCGGATGCCCAGCCTGCGGCTGAGCGACCGCGAGGCGGCCGACCTCACCGCCTTCCTGATGTCGAGCCGCGACCCCGCCTACGAGGACCTGGCGCTGCCCGAGATCGACGGCGCGATCCGCGACGGCCTGGTTCTCGAGTACCTGCAGAACACGCAGACCATCGAGCAGAGCCAGGCGACCCTGGCCTCGATGAGCCCGCGCGAGCGCGACGTCTACCTGGGCGAGGAGACCATCCAGAAGTACGGCTGCTGGGGCTGCCACGAGCTGACCGGCTTCGAGAAGGCCAAGCCGATCGGCGTCGAGCTCACCGAGGAGGGGTCCAAGCCGATCCACCAGTTCGACTTCGGTCACGTCCACGGCGTCCCCCACACCCGGCACGACTGGATCCTGACCAAGATGCTGATGCCGCGCGTCTGGGACAAGGGCAAGGAAGAGGTCAAGCGCTACGGCGAGCTGTACAAGATGCCCAACTTCGGGATGTCCGAGCGCGAGGCCCGGGCGGTGGTCACCACCGTGCTGGGCTTCACCAAGGAGTCGGTCACCGCCAGCCGCCAGGCCGACCGCACCGCCCGGGCCGCGGCGCTGGCCGACGGCCGCCGCCTGATCACCCGCTACAACTGCCAGGGCTGTCACCTCATCGAGGGCCGCGGGCACGCCATCCGCACCTCGATCGAGGACGAGGGGATGCTGCCCCCCAACCTGGCGGCCCAGGGGGCGCGGGTCCGGGGGGAGTGGCTGTTCGACTACCTCCACGACCCCGGGCGGGTGCAGATGCGGCCGTGGCTGAGCGTGCGGATGCCCACCTTCGGACTCAGCGACGCGGAGGTCAACAACGTGGTCGGCTATTTCGCGGCGCGCGAGGAGCGGGAGCCCTTCCTGTCGCCGCCGGGGCGGCCGACCGAAGCCAACCTGGCGGTGGGCCGGGTGGCATTCGGGATGTTCCAGTGCGCCAAGTGCCACCCGGCGGGCCCGGCGGAGGCCACCGGCGGGGTGGTCGGCGCCGGCGAGCTGGCGCCGTCGCTGCTGCTGGCGCGTGAGCGGCTGCGGCACGACTGGGTGCCGGACTGGATCCTCGACCCGCAGAGCTGGGTGCCGGGGACCAAGATGCCCGCCAACTTCCCGCCCGTCGCCGAAGGCGGCTACAGCTCGCCGCTGGCCGGCGCGATCGACGCGCCGATGTTCAGCGCCCAGAAGCAGACCCTGATGAATTACTTCGCCTCGGAGGACGAGATGAAGACCGCGCTGGCCGACGCCGGCTTCGTCACCGAGGTGCTGCGCGATCACATCTGGTGGAATCTCACCCAGTAGTAGTCTCCTGCAACCGGTAGGCGCGGCCGGCGCCCCCGGGGGCCGGTGGCCCCAGGGCCGGCGAGCCGCCAGCCGGGCAACATCCAAGGACTCATAGGAGGTCGATTACCGATGACTCACGCGACTCTCAGAACCGCGCTGGCGATCTGTGTCTTGGCGCTGGCCGCCGCCTGCGGCGGCGGCGAGGCCCCCGCCCCCGAGCCGCCGGCGGCCCAGCAGGCCGCGGCGCCGCCCGCGGCGGCCGCCGGCAGCGCCTCGATCCGCGGCGTCGCCACCTACCAGAACGGCGATCCCGACGCCGCCATCGCGATGGACGCCGACCCGGTCTGCACCTCGCTCCACACCGAGCCGGTCCTCACCGAGAAGGTGGTGACCGACGCCGAGGGGCGGCTCGCCAACGTGTTCGTCTACGTCAAGCAGGGCGCCCCGAGCGGTCAGGCGCCCCCCGGCGAGAGCCACCTGCTGGACCAGCTCGGCTGTCAGTACAAGCCGCACGTCTCCGGGATGATGGTGGGTCAGAACCTGGTCATCCGCAATAGCGACGCGACCCTGCACAACGTCCACGCGCTGCCCAAGGTCAACGCCGAGTTCAACCGGGGCCAGCCGTTCGAGGGCATGACGCTGGACCACAAGTTCGACAAGCCGGAGGTGATGATCCGCTTCAAGTGCGACGTCCACCCCTGGATGAGCTCGTACATGGGCGTGCTCGACCACCCGTTCTTCGCGGTCAGCGGCGCCGACGGCTCGTTCGCCATCGAGGGGCTGCCGGCCGGCGAGTACGTGATCGAGGCCTGGCACGAGGAGCTGGGCACCCAGACCCAGACGCTGACGGTCGGCGACGGCGAGTCGGCCCAGGCCGACTTCGCCTTCGCCCCCGCCGCCTAGCCGCGCACCGGGCTTCTCACCTACCGGGCGGGGTCTCGAGGCCCCGCCCGTTTTGTTTTCTCGTCCTTGCCGGGTCGCGGCAGCCCCGGCTCGCGGGGGCGGACTCGTCGCGTGCCCCCGGGGCCAGCGGCTTCGCGACCGCCGGCGATCGAATGCCACCCTCGTCGTCGAGCGGTGGTGGGCCGCCGTGCTCGGCCCTTGCCGTCCTGGCAGAGGAAACCGGTTCGGCCTCGAGGCTTCGGGCAGGTTTCTGCAACAGGACAGGTAGGACCGGCCCCACCGGTGCATCCGGGTGGGAGACCACCCAGACGCCCCGGGGGCACGAGATCGGCACGCCCTCCCGACTGGGGCGTGCGTACCGGGTTTCGATCTCGCCACCCGCCGTGTCTAAATAGGCGTGGAGAGCCTGCAAGCGGTGTCCGCCATCCCTGAAGAGCCCGCCGCCCCGCCAGCCGGCGGTGACGAGCGGGCGCTCTGGCCGCGGGTCGCGGCCGGCGACCGGCTCGCGGCCGAGCGGCTGATCGAGGCCTCCTACCGGCGGATCTACGCGGCCCTGTTCAAGCTCTGCGGCGGCGACGCCGACCTCGCCGCCGACCTCACCCAGGAGACCTACCGCAAGGCCTGGGCTGCCGTCGACCGCTTCCGCGGCGGCTGCCGTTTCTCGACCTGGGTCTACCAGATCGCCTACCGCACCTTCCTGAATCACCTGCGCCGCCCCCGCCGCCTGCAGCCGCTGAGCGACCAGCAGCTCGAGCGCCGGCCCGACCCCGAGGCCGGCGCCGAGGAGCGGCTGAGCGGCTCCCAGCAGGCCGGCCGCTTGCGCCGGGCGGTCCTCGATCTGCCCGAGGAGCTGCGCTTCGCGGTGACCGCCCGCTTCTGGGCCGAGCTGCCGGTGCGCGAGATCGCCCGCCAGCAGCAGGTGTCGGCGGTGGCGGTGCGCAAGCGCCTGCGCCGTGCCTACGCTCTGCTGGGCGCGGCGCTCGAGGAGTCGATGGACCGATGAAGCACGATGCGCGCGAGATCCGACGACGGCTGCGGGCGGAGGTGGCGCCGCCGCCCCCGCCGGAGCTGCTGGAGCGGCTCAAGGCCGACGTCCCCGGTGACCTGGGCGGCGAGCGGCCGGCCGCCGAAGAGCCGGCGCCGGCCGGCAGGCGGCCGTGGCGGCTGCGGCTGGCGGCGTCGCTGTTCCTGGTGGTGGCGGGCGGGCTGGTCGCCTACCGGGTGCTCGAGCGGGTGCCGGCCCCGGCGGCGCGTGAGGACGGGAAGGCCGTGGCGCCCGGTGAGGCGCTGACCACTCCAGACTCAGCACAAGACACGGATCCGACGCGCAAGCCGGAACGGGTAGAGGGGCCGAGGCTGGGGCAGGGGCTGCAATGGGCGCCCGAGTCGGAGCAGAAGCAGAAGCTGGGTAAGGACCAGGAGTCGGAGCGCGGTCAGCAGCGAGAGGCTGGACCGCCCGGCGAGTCCGCGCTGCGGTCGGAAGCAGCCGCCCGCGAGAACGAGGCGGCTCGTACGACCCAGAAGGCCTACTCCTACTCCCGGGCGGCTCCGGCGCCGCCGACCACGCCGGCCGAAGGCGGCGAGGACCAGCGTGTCGAGCTGCGCGACGCGCCGGTGCCGCGGGCCAAGAAGGTGCCGATCCCCGATCCCACGCCCGGTGCCGCGCTCGAGTCCTCGCCGGAGCACTGGGAGGCTCCCGGTCAGGTCCAGCCGGCCCCGGCAGAGCGGCGGCGGGAGAGGCTGCACCGGCTGGGGGAGGGGAG
>JBFGCA010000168.1:0-7144 GCA_041567315.1 Thermoanaerobaculia bacterium
GCCTGGGCGGACGGTTTCGCCTGGGCGGACGGTTTCGCCTGGGCGGACGGTTTCGCCTGGGCCGACGGGGTCGACTGGAGCGCCGCGCTGGTCGAACCCGTGTCCACCAACGACTGGGTGGAGCAGGAGTAGGCGGCCCCCGGGGCCGGGGCCGGGCCGATGAGCCGCTCGCCAGCGCGCCCGGGCCGGGCCGCCGTCGGCTGGCTGCTGCTGGCCGTGCTGGGTGGGCCGGCGGCGGCTCCCGGCCAGGAGCCGGGCGGCCGCCGCAACGTGCGCTTCCAGCGCCTGTCGCTGGAGCAGGGGCTGTCGCAGGCCTTCGTCTACTGCGCCGTCCAGGACCGCCTGGGGTTCATGTGGTTCGGCACCCAGGAGGGTCTGAACCGCTACGACGGGTACGGCTTCACGGTCTTCGCCCACGACCCGGACGATCCCGGATCGCTCGCCCACGACCTCGTGCGCGCGATCCTCGAGGACCGGCAGGGGCGCCTGTGGGTGGGGACCGAGCGCGGGCTGGACCGCCTGCTGCCCGAGAGCGGGAGCTTCCGCCACCACCGGGCGCCGGAGACGGCCGGCCAGCCCGCGCCCCAGTTACGGGTGCGGGCGCTGCTCGAGGACCGGCGGGGCGTCCTCTGGCTGGGGACCGACGGCGCCGGTCTGCGGCGCTTCGACCCGGCGGCCGGCCGCTTCGAGCCGCTGCCCGCAACCACCGCGTCCGGCGCACCGCTGCCGGAGCCGTTGCGCAGCGGTCACGTGCGGGCCGTCTTCGAGGACCGCGCCGGCCGGCTGTGGGTGGGCACCGAAGGGGACGGTCTCTACCGGCTCGACCCGCGGACCTTCGCCGTGGTCCACCACCGGCACGATCCCGCCGACGGCGCCAGTCTGAGCAACGACCGCGTCACCAGCATCTACGAGGACCGTGATGGCCGGCTGTGGGTGGGCACCTACGAGGGTGGGCTCAACCTGTTCGATGCCGCCGCCGGCGAGTTCCGCCACTTCCGGCACCGGCCGGGCGACCCCGGCGGGCTGCCCACCGACGGTGTGCGGGCGATCTTCGAGGACCGCCAGGGCACGCTGTGGCTCGGCAGCGACCGCGGGCTGAGCGAATGGCAGCCGGGGAGCGATCGGTTCGTGACCTACCGGCACGACCCCACCGACCCCTACAGCCTGGGTCACGATCGGGTGATCTCGATCTACCAGGACCGGGGTGGGGTGCTGTGGGTCGGTACCTTCGGCGGTCTCAACAAGTGGAACATGGCCACCGCATCGTTCGGGCACTTCAAGCACTCGTCGGCCGACGACGGACAGCTCAGCGACAGCTACGTCACCGCCCTCGCCGAGGACGCCGCCGGCACCGTCTGGGTGGGCACCTACGGCGGCGGCCTCAACCGTCTGGATCGCGGGGCGGAGAGCTTCAGGTACTACCGGCACGACCCGGGCGACCCACGGAGCCTGAGCGACGACCGGGTGATGTCGCTGGCGGCCGACCGCCGCGGCCAGCTCTGGGTCGGCACCCTCAGCGGCGGCCTCAATCGTCTCGATCCCGCCACCGGCGAGTTCGAGCGCTTCCGCCACCGGCCCGACGACCCGGGGAGCCTCGGCTGGGTCGGGGTGACGGCGATCCTCGAAGACCGCGCCGGCGAGCTGTGGGTGGGGACCTATCGCGGCGGCCTCGATCGGCTGGACCGCGCCGCCGGCGGCT
Organism: Thermoanaerobaculia bacterium; assembly: GCA_041567315.1. GTDB lineage: Bacteria > Acidobacteriota > Thermoanaerobaculia > Multivoradales > JAHEKO01. The sequence goes on from JBFGCA010000168.1 coordinate 1,700, forward strand.
TCGTCCACCACCGGCCCGACCCCGACGATTCCGGCAGCCTGTCCACCGAGCGGGTGGTGTCGCTCTTCGAAGATGCCGCCGGCACCCTGTGGGTCGGCACCGACGGCGGCGGGCTCAACCGCCGCGACCCCCGGACCGGGGTCTTTACCGCCTACCGGCACGACCCGGCGGACTCCACGACCCTCAGCAGCGACCACGCCTGGCTGGTGAGCGAAGGCCCGACCGGCGATCTGTGGATCGGCACCATGGGCGGCGGCTTCAACCGCTGGCGGGCCGCCGATCGGGCGGCGGGGCGCGCCGTCTTCACGCGCTACACCAAGCGCGACGGGCTGCCCAGCGACGTGATCTACGGCATGGCGTGGGACGATGCCGGCCGGCTGTGGTTGAGCACCAACCGCGGCCTGGTGCGGTTCGATCCGCGCGCCGAGTCCTTCAAGGCGTTCGATCCCAGTCACGGGCTCCAGGACTACGAGTTCAACTTCGGCGCCGCGCTTCGCGCCAGCGACGGCCGGCTCCTGTTCGGCGGCATCAACGGCTTCAACGCCTTCCAGCCCTCCGCCCTGCGCGAGAACCGGGTGCCACCGCCGGTGGTGCTGACCCAGGTTCTCAAACTCAACAAGCCGCTCGAGCACGGCGGCTCGGGACCGGGGATCCGCGACCTGGTGCTCTCCCACCGCGACAACGTCGTCACCTTCGAGTTCGCGGGTCTCGACTACGCGGCCCCCGAAAAGAACCGCTACCTGCACAAGCTAGAGGGCTTCGATCCCGACTGGGTGGACCTGGGGAGCCTGCGGCGGGTCACCTACACCAACCTCGAGGCGGGCTCCTACAGCTTTCTGGTGCGCGCCTCCAACAACGACGGGGTGTGGAGCCAGCGCGGGCTGACCGTCGCGCTGCAGGTGCTGCCACCCCCCTGGCGGACCTGGTGGGCCTACGGGCTCTACGGGCTGATCGCCGGCGCCATGCTGCTGGCCTACGCGCGGGCCCAGCTGCGCAAGCGGCAGCGGGCCGCCGAGCTGGCCGAGGCCAACCGGGTGCTCAGCCTCGAGGTGGCCCGCCGCAAGACCAAGGAGGCGGCGCTCGAGCGCGAGCGCGCCCGCGCCCAGCGCTATCTCGACGTCGCCGAGGTCCTCATGCTGGTGGTCGACGACCGCGAGCGGGTGACCCTGATCAACCAGAAGGGCTGCCGGGTCCTGGGTATGAGCGAGGAGGAGATCCTGGGCCGCAACTGGGTCGAGGAGTTCGTGCCCGCCGCTCAGCGGTCGCGGGTCAGGGCACTGCTCGCCGGCGGCCAGGCGCGCGAGTACTGCGAGTACTCGGTGCTCACCGGGGGCGGCGAGGAGCGGACCGTCGCCTGGCACACCACCCGGCTGCAGGGTGAGCACGGCGGCTCCGGCGGCACCCTCAGCTCGGGCTCCGACATCACCCAGATGGAGCGCCTGCGGCGCGCCAAGGAGGTCGCGGAGAGCGCCAGCCGTGCCAAGTCGCAGTTCCTGGCCAACATGAGCCACGAGATCCGCACGCCGATGAACGGCGTCCTGGGGATGATCGAGCTGCTGCTGCGCTCGGCGCTCAGCGCCCGCCAGCGGCGGTTCGCGGAGACCGCCCGCCGCTCGGCGAGCCACCTGCTCAACATCCTCAACGACATCCTCGACTTCTCCAAGATCGAGGCCCACAAGCTGGAGCTGGAGGTGGTCGGTTTCGACCTGCGGGAGCTGGTCGAGGACGTCGCCGACCTGTTTGCCGAGCGCGCCCAGCGCAAGGGTCTGGAGCTGATCTGCAGCTTCCCCGAGGAGCTGCCGACGGCGGTGCACGGCGATCCCACCCGGCTGCGGCAGATCCTCTCCAACCTGGTCGGCAACGCCATCAAGTTCACCGACCGGGGCGAGGTCGCGATCGACGTGTCGGCGGCCGGGCCCGGCGCCGGGGCGGAGCGGCTGCGCTTCGAGGTGCGCGACACCGGCATCGGTCTGTCCGCCGGCGCCCGCCAGCGGATCTTCCGCTCGTTCCACCAGGCTGACGGCTCGACCACCCGCAAGTACGGCGGCACCGGGCTGGGCCTGGCCATCTCGCGACAGCTCGTGGAGATGATGTCGGGCGCGATCGGCGTCGACAGCGAGCCGGGTCGCGGCTCGTGCTTCTGGTTCACCGTTGCACTCCCCCGGCAGGAGGGGCAGGCGGCAGGGCCGCCGGCCTGCGACTTCGACGGGTCGCCACCGCGCGTGCTGGTGGTCGACGACAACGCGACCGCGCGCCGGGCGCTGCGGCGTCAGCTGCTGAGCTGGGAGGTGCCCGCCGAGACGGTGGCCGACGGCGGCCAGGCCGTCGAGCGGCTGCGCGCCGCGGCGGCGGCGGGCACCGGCTTCGACCTGGCTCTGATCGACTTCGAGCTGCCGGGGATGGACGGCGCCGGCCTCAGCGAGCAGATCGGCGGTGATCCGCTCATCGCCGCTACCGAGTGCGTGCTGCTGACCCCCATGGGTCTGCCGCTGGTGCGGCAGGCGGCCGGTCTGCATACGCGGCGCTGGTGCTCCAAGCCGGTGCGGCGGGCCGACCTGCTGGCCTGCCTGTCGCGGTTCGCGGTCGCCGCTCCCGGCCTGGTGGCCGCCGCGACGGCGAGCGCCGCCGGGCGCCGTCTGCACGGCACCCGCATCCTGCTGGCCGAGGACAACCCGGTCAACCGCGACGTGGTGCTGGGGATGCTGGAGGGGCTGGGGGCCGTGGTCGAGGCGGTGGACGACGGCGCCCGAGCGGTCGCCGCGGTGGCGCGCGGCGCCTACGACGTGGTGCTGATGGACTGCCAGATGCCCGGGATGGACGGCTACGAAGCGACCCGGGCCATCCGCGGGGCCGGGACGGGTCGGGGCCAACGCGGCAACGGCGGCGGCAACGGGAGCGCGGGCAAGGGACGGCGGCCGGCGATCGTGGCGATGACCGCCAGCGCCATGTCCGGCGAGCGCGAGAGGTGCCTGGCGGCCGGCATGGACGACTATCTGAGCAAACCGTTCAGCCGCGAGCAGCTGCTGGCGGTGGTCGACCGCTGGGCCGGCCGCCGGCCGCCGGTCGCCGGCTCCGCGACCCCGGCTGAGGAAGAGGACGAGCCGCTCGAGAGACAGGCCCTCGAGGGTCTGCTGCGTCTGCAGCGCCGCGGCTCTCCCGACCTGCTGCAGCGGGTGGTCGCCACCTACCTGGCGACCTCCCCGCGGCTGGTGGAGGCGCTCCGCGACGCGGCGTCGAACGACGACCTCGAGGCCCTGGGGCGGGCCGCCCACAGCCTCAAGTCGAGCAGCGCCAGCCTCGGCGCCGGCCGCCTGGTCACCTTCTGCCGCCGGCTGGAGGCCCTGGCCGGCGGCGACTCGGCGGCCGCCGCCGGGCCGCTGGTCGCGGAGCTGTGCGGCGAGTTCGACCGGGTGCGGGCCGCCCTGCAGCGGCAGTGGGGGAGCCCCGGCGGATGAGCGCCTCACACGCCGCCGGCCCCGGCCCGTCCACCGTCCTGGTGGTCGACGACGATCCGCTGACCCGGCTGCTGGCCCGCGAGTCGCTGGAGCAGTCGGGCTTCGTGGTCGACGAAGCGGCCGACGGCGGGCAGGCGCTCGAGCGGTTCACCGGGGCGCCGCCGGATCTGGTGCTGCTCGACGTCAACATGCCGGTCAAGGACGGCTTCACGGTCTGCGCCGAGCTTCGCGCCGGCAGCGGCCGCCACACGCCGATCCTGATGATGACCGGTCTCGACGACCTCGACTCCATCCGCCGCGCCTACGACGTCGGCGCCACCGACTTCATCAACAAACCGATCAATTGGGTGATCCTCGCCCACCGGGTGGAGTACATGCTGCGGGCCAGCCGCGACGCCGCCCGCCTGCGCGACAGCCAGGCCCAGCTGGCCAACGCCCAGCGCATCGCCCGGCTCGGCTACTGGGAGTGGCAGACGGCGAGCGACGAGCTGGTCTGCTCGGAGCAGGTCTGCCGGATCCTCGGGCGCCCGGCGGGGGAGCCCCTGCTGCCCCGCTCGGCCTACCTCGAGCTGGTCCATCCGGCGGACCGGGCGGCGGTGCGCGCCCAGTTCCGCCGGCTCCTCGAGGGGTCGGGCGCCCCCGAGCTCGAGTACCGGATCGTGCGGCCCGACGGCAGCGAGCGCCACGTCCGGCAGCAGACCGAGGCGGCGGCCGAGGAGCGGGGCGCCGCCCACCGCGTCGCCGCCACCATCCAGGACGTGACGGAGCACAAGCGGGCCGAGGACAAGATCCGCTTCCTCTCCTACTTCGACGGTCTGACCGGTCTGCCCAACCGCCGCGCCGTCGACGAGCGGCTGCGGCTGGCGATCGACGCCGCCGCCCGGCACCGGCGGCTGGTGGCGGTGCTCTTCCTCGACCTCGACCGCTTCCAGCGCATCAACGACACCTTTGGTCACCCCGCCGGCGACGAGCTGCTCCGCGAGGTGGCCGAACGGCTGCTGGCCAGCGTGCGCTCGTCGGACTGCGTCGGGCGGCCGGTGGGCGAGGCCGGGCACCTGGTGGCCCGCTTCGGCGGCGACGAGTTCGTGGTGCTCCTGGGCGAGGTGGCCTCGGCCGAGAGTGCCGGGATGGTGGCCGGCCGGCTGTCGCAGATCCTGGCGGCGCCGTTCCACATCGAGGGCCGCGAGGTGTTCGTGACCTCCAGCATCGGCATCACCGTGTTCCCCCAGGACGGCCGCGACCCCGAGACCCTGTTCAAGAACTCCGACGCCGCCATGAGCTACGCCAAGCAGCGCGGCCGCAACAACTTCCAGTTCTACAACGCGGCGATGACCTCGCTGTCGATGGAGCGCCTGGTGCTGGAGGGCGAGCTGCGCCGCGGGCTCGAGCGCGAGGAGTTCGAGCTCCACTACGAGCCGCTGATCGGCGCCGCGGACGGCGGGCTGGCGGGGGCCGAGGCGCTGCTGCGCTGGCGCCATCCGGAGCGCGGCCAGGTGCTGCCCGGCCGGTTCATCGGCGCCGCCGAGGAGTGCGGGCTGATCGTCGAGCTCGGCGCCTGGGTGTTGGACGCGGCCTGCCGCCAGATGAAGAGCTGGCGCCAGGCGGGGGCCGGACTGAAGCGGATGTCGGTCAACCTCTCGAGCCGCCAGTTCGGGGACGACGGCTTCCTGGCGGCGGTGGCCGGGGCGGTTGAGGGCTATGGCCTCGAGCCCGGCGCCCTCGACCTGGAGCTGACCGAGAGCATGATCGTCCACGGCCGGGGCGACGCGGTCGCCACCCTCAAGGTCCTCAAGTCGCTGGGCGTGCGGCTCACCCTGGACGACTTCGGGACCGGCTACTCGTCGCTCAGCTATCTGCAGCGGTTTCCGCTCGACGCCCTCAAGATCGATCGCACCTTCATCGCCGGCATCCCGGACGACCCCGATCACGTGGCCCTGACCCGCGCCATCCTGGCGATGGCGCGCAGCCTGGGGCTGGCGGTGGTGGCGGA
>JBFGCA010000169.1:0-7007 GCA_041567315.1 Thermoanaerobaculia bacterium
CCGACCTCACCCAGCTCACCCTCGACGCCTCGGCCAACGACGGCTCCCCGCTCGGCAAGATCCAGGGACTCTACCTCTCCCGGCTCCACCCCGCCGTCGCCCGACTCGCCCAACAGGCCGGGCCACCGCCCGACCGCACCCTCACCGTCGCCAAGGCGGGCGCCGGCAGCGGCCTGGTGACCAGCGTCCCCGCGGGGATCAACTGCGGGGCGGACTGCAGCGAGGCCTTCGCCGACGGCACCGCCGTCGCCCTCACCGCCACCCCCGACCCCGGGTCGCTCTTTGCCGGCTGGAGCGGCGATGCCGACTGCCTCGACGGCCAGCTCACCCTGAGCGCCGACCGCGCCTGCACCGCCACCTTCCAGCTCGAGTCGGCCGCCAGCTACCAGCTCTCGGTCGCGCTGTCCGGTTCCGGCACGGGGGCGGTGACCAGCGCGCCGGCCGGCATCGACTGCCCCGGCGACTGTCTGGAGTCCTACCTCGACGGCACCGTGGTGCTGCTCGCCGCCGCCCCCGACCCCGGCTCGGTCTTTACCGGCTGGAGCGGCGATGCCGACTGCACCGACGGCCAGCTGACGATGAGCGCCGACCGCGCCTGTACCGCCGGCTTCGAGGCCGGCGCCCCGGGGGCCGGACTGGTCGCCGCCTACGGCTTCGAGGAGGGCACCGGCGCCACCGCCGGCGACGCCTCCGGCAACCTCAACACCGGCACCATCAGCGGCGCCGCCTGGACCGGCGCCGGCTACTTCGGCAACGCCCTGTCCTTCGACGGCGTCGACGACTGGGTCACCGTCCCCGACGCACCGACGCTCGACCTCACCACCGCCATGACCCTCGAGGCCTGGGTCCGACCCACCACCGTCTCCGGCTGGCGCACCACCCTGATCAAGGAGATCCCCGGCGAGCTGGCCTACGCCCTCTACCTCAACGACGGCGCCCCCGACGCCCCGGCCGGCTGGATCAACACCGGCGCCGGCGCCTGGGCCGCCGCCGCCGCCCCGCTGCCCACCAACACCTGGACCCACCTCGCCACCACCTGGGACGGCACCACCCTGCGCCTCTACCTCGACGGCCTGCTCGCCGGCTCCACCCCCGCCAGCGGACAGCTCCTGCAGTCCGCCAACCCCCTGCGTATCGGCGGCAACGCCGTCTGGGGCGAGTTCTTCAGCGGTCTCATCGACGAGGTCCGCCTCTACGACCGCGCTCTCTCCGCCGCCGAGATCCAAACCGACATGATTACCCCCGTCTCCGGCGGACCGCCGCCGCCCACGGCGACCCTGTCGGTCTTCAAGATCGGCACCGGCTCGGGCACCGTCTCCAGCACGCCGGCCGGCATCGACTGCGGCACCGACTGCAGCGAGACCTACCCCCAAGGCACGGCGGTCACGCTGACCGCCACCCCCGCCGGCGACCACGTCTTCTCCGGCTGGAGCGGGGATGCCGATTGCCTCGACGGCGCCGTTACCCTCAACGCCGACGTCGCCTGTACGGCCAGGTTCGATACCACGCAGCCCATCTTCATCGACGGGTTCGAGTCCGGCGACACCTCGGCCTGGAGCGGCCAGCAGAGCGGCTGAGCCTCGGCTCGCCACCGGCTCTTTCTTCCCGCCGCCTCTTCCGGCAGTCGGTGGCTCACCCTTGTCGGGAGATCCCGGCTCTGGCAGCATAGCCGGCAGCGCTCGGCTCCCGCCGGCACGCCGCCGTGCTGCTGCCGATCCACCCCTGTAGATGAGTCGGGAGAGAGCATCGAGCTTCGCCGGTGATTCGCCTCTGCGGGTCGCCATCGTCGGCGCCGGGTTCATCGCCGACTACCACCTTCAGATCTTGCGGGCGATCCCCGGGGTGGAGGTCACCGCCGTCTGTGACGTCCAGCCGGATCGGGCCGAAGCCGTCGCCGAAACCTGGGGAGTCGGCCACGCGACAGCCCGGCTCGAAGACCTCGCCGAGCGCGGCGTCGGCGTCGCCCACGTCCTGGTCCCGCCCGACCTGCACGCCACGGTCACCCGCCGGCTCCTCGAGCTCGGGATCGGCGCCTTTGTGGAGAAACCGCTCGCCCTCGAGCGTGCCGCAGCCGAGGAGCTCTGCCGGATGGCGGGGGACCGGCACCTGCCGCTGGGCGTCAACCACAACAACCTCTTCCATCCGGCCTTCGTCCGTCTGCGCCGCAGGCTGGAGAGCGGCGCGCTGGGCCGCCTCGAGCACGTCCGGCTGTGCTGGAACCTGCCGCTGGCACAGCTCGAGGCGCAAGACGAGCAGCACTGGATGTTCCGCTCGCCGCGCAACATCCTCTTCGAGCAGGGACCCCATCCTTTCAGCCTGGTGCAGGCCCTGGTCGGTCCGGTTCGCTCGGTCACCGCCAAGATCCTCGGCACCCGCCGGCTGGCCACGGGTCAGGTCTTCCACGACCGGTGGTCGGTGGCGGGCCAGGGCCGAGCCGGAACGGCAGACGTTTATCTCAGCTTCGGTCAGGGCCTTCCCCGCGCGACCCTCGAGGTGCTCTGCTCGGACGGTGCCGTCGAGGCCGATCTCCACCACAATCTGGTGAGCGCCGAGCTCAAGACCCAGTTTCTCGACTTCTGGAACAGCTTTCTGGCCGCGCGACGGCGCGGCCGCGCGCTCCGCCGCGACGCGTGGCGAAACGTCGCGCAGTACCTCCTCTACACGCTGGGTCGCGGCGCCCGCAGAGACCCCTTTTTTGTCGGCATGCGGGACTCGATCCGGGCATTCTACTCGGCGCTCGCCAGTGACAAAAACCGCCGCAGCGGCGCCGAGCGGGCCGTTGCGGTCGTCGAGTGGTGCGAGGAGGCGGCCACGGCCGCCGGCGTGGGCGATCGCGAGACCGAGCTTCCGGTCCTCGGCGCTCGGCCGGCTCGCAGCGGCGAAGTCGCAGTCCTGGGCGCCACCGGATTCATCGGCCGCCGGGTGGTCGCCAAGCTGATCGAGCGCGGGACGCCGGTCACCGCGGTGGTGCGCCGCAGGCATGGACTGGCCGAAGACTTGGCCGCGGGGGCGAGGTCGGGCCACCTGCGGCTCGCCAGCGGCAGTCTCGAGGACCGCGGCGGCCTCCGCGAGGTGCTCGCCGGCTGCCGGGCGGTTATCCACCTGGCGACCGGCGCGACGGCGCCCTGGAAGGAGGTCGAGCGCTCGATGGTGCAGGGGACCGTCGGCGTCGCCGAGCTCTGCCTCGAACTGGGAGCGGAGCGGCTGATCTACGTGTCCTCGATCGCCGCGCTCTATCTGGGCCCCGAGCTGCGACATTCGGTGATCGAGGACAGCTGGCAGACCGATCCGCGTCCGCACCGGCGCGACCTCTACTCGCGTGGCAAAATCGCCACCGAAGCGGCCCTGAGCCGCCTGCACCGGCAGCACCGGCTGCCGGTCGTGGTGGCTCGTCCCGGGGTCGTCTTCGGAGCGGGCATGCCGCTTCAGCACGGTGGCCTCGGCCTATGGGTGCGCGACAACCACTGCGTGGGCTGGGGACGGGGCGACCACCCGCTGCCGCTGGTGTGGGTGGATGACGTGGCCGAGGCGCTGGTCCAGATCGCCGACCATCGAGGGCGGGATCTCGATGGCCAGGCCCTCAACCTGTGCGCCAGAGTGCCGCTGACGGCGGCGGAGATCGTGGCCGAGCTACGCGAGGCAAGCGGGCGTAACCTGGTCTTTCATGCCCGGCCGTTGTGGCTGAGCCAGGCGATCGAGATCGCGAAGTGGGCCGTGAAACGAGTCGGTGGCCGCCGCGACGCTCGGTTTCCCGCCTTCCGCGATCTCAAGTCGCGAGCCCTCTGCCCGGCTTTCAGCTCCCACACGGCGCGCGCTCTCGGATGGCTGCCCATCGAGGACCGGGCCACATTTCTGGAGCGGGTCGTGCGGCCGGCCTCAAGGCCCCCGATCCCCGAGTGGAAATCGTGATCCACCCATGAGCACAAGGTCGATGAGCCCGTCTGCCCGGCCTCCTCACCTGCTCCACGTATTCTCGACCTTTGCCGCGGGCGGACCCGAAGTGCGGACGATCCGTCTGATCGCCACCTTCGGAGAGGAGTTCCGACACTCGATTCTGGCCATGGACGGATGCCTCGACGCAGCGCAAGCTCTCCCGCCCGGAGCGCCGGTACAAATCCTCCCGAGCCTGCCCAAGAGGGGCTCTCTGAGAACCGCGGTTCGCCTTCGCCCGGTGCTCGACGACGTCCGACCCGATCTCATCCTGACCTACAACTGGGGTGCCTTCGACGTCCTTCTCGCCGCCCGCGCGGCCGAGCGCCGCCGACTCATCCACCACGAAGAGGGCTTCAACAGGGACGAGGCCGTCCGCTTCAAGCGACGGCGGGTCCTGGCGCGGCGCTTCGTCCTGCCCCGCGTCTACCGGGTCGTCGTGCCGTCGCAAACGCTGCTGGAGCTTGCCACACGGCTGTGGAGACTGCCGCGCCGGCTTCTGACCTTCATACCCAACGGGGTCCGTCTCGCCGACTATCCGGCCGCCGACGGCAACTCCCGGCTCCGCTCGGAGCTGGGGATCCCGCCGGCAGCGCCGGTGGTGGGTGCGGTCGGGGCGCTGCGCCCGGTCAAGAACCTCGGACGGCTGATCGATGCGGTGGCAAAACTCGACGGCCGGCTCGGAGCTCATCTCCTGATCGTCGGCGACGGTTCGGAGCGGCCGGCGCTGGCTGCTCGCGCCGCCTCCAGGGGTCTCGCCAGCCGGGTTCATTTCAGCGGCTACCAGGAGGTGGTGGCGCCCTGGCTCCAGTGCCTGGACCTGTACGCCCTGACCTCGGACAGCGAGCAACTGCCCGTCAGCCTGCTCGAAGCGATGGCCGCTCGACTGCCCGCCGTGGCCACGGCGGTGGGCGACGTCGCAGCGATGCTGCCCCCCGAGCAGCATCCATATCTCGTTGATCTCGAAGACACCGACCCGGTGGATCGCCTGACCGTCGTCATGACCCGCCTGCTCGAAGATCAACCGCTCCGTCGGCGGCTCGGAGAGCTCAACCGTCAGCGGGTCGCCAAGCGCTTCAGCTTCGCCTCTACCACTGCTGACTACCGGGATCTCTACTACTCCTGCCTGCTCGACGGTGCGCCTGGCTGGGAGGCAACGGGTGCCGGCCGACAGGCCTGAGTCGACGGCGATGTCCGACCGTCTCTCGCGGCTGACGGAGCTGATCCAGAACCTCGCGCTCGCGTCGCTCTCGATCCTGCTGACTGCCGGCGCCCTGGAGCTGATCTTCCGGCTGACCCATCCTCCACACCCCGAGCTGCGCCAGCCGCAGGTCCGCTACGTCCGAGTCGATGCGGACCCGGCTCGAGGGCGCTCCTCCGGTTATGCCTACCTCGTCCCCAATCAGCAGGCCTTCCATCTCGAAGCTCCCGTTTCGAGCAACTCCCTGGGGCTGCGGGGACCGGAGATCCAGCAGCCCAAGCCGGCCGGTCGCTACCGGATCCTGGCGGTCGGCGACTCGCACACCTTCGGCTTCGGCGTCGCCGAGAGCGACACCTGGCCGTCGATCCTGGAGCGCCGGCTACGGAGGGCGGACGGTTGGCGGGATCTCGACCTGGAGGTCGTCAACGGCGGCATCGAGGCTCTTTCTCTCGACCAGGAGGTCCAGTTGTTCAAGGACCGTCTCCTCGAACTGGAGCCGGATCTCGTGCTCTGGGCCTACTACTGGAACGACATGCCGATGTCCGGGGACCCGTCGGAGACCCCGCCGGCAGCGGCGGCGATCGAGAGCGACGACGGCGCCTCGTCCCCCCGCCCCGCCGACAGGCCCGCGGCCGGCGGGCTCGCCAGGATCCAGGGCTTCCTCAAGAAGAGCTACGTTCTGTACTTCGTCGTGCAGCGGGTGCCCGCCCTCCAGATGGCCTTCTTCCCCACCGACGTGACCCGGTGGAAGCGGGCCACGCTCGAAGGCCGGGGGTCTGCCCGCATCGACGCCGCCTGGGCCCACGTCGCACGGCGCATGGCCGAGCTGGTCTCGCTCGCCGAAGAGATCGGCTTCGAGCTGATCGTCATCCCGCTGCCCCTGTTCGAACAGATGACCTCGTCCATCTACTCCCGAAGCCTCTATCAGGATCGACTCGAGACGATCTGCGGCGAGCTGGGGATCACGTTTCTCGACCCACTGTCCGAGATCCGCGCGATCGAACCCTCGTATCCGCGCGACTTCATACCCTTCGACGGCCACCCGCGCCGGCGTGTCTACGAGGCCCTCGCCGGAGCGGCCGCGGCGGTCCTCACCGCCCGCCCGCCGCAGTCGGGCGCGGCCGCCGGCAGCTGAATTCAGTGTTGCGCGGCCTCTCCAAGATCGGCCGGCAAGTCGGCCTTCTCGGGCTGGCAGCCTGCAGCGCTCAGACGCCGGCTCCCCCTCCCGAATCCGTGCCGCTGCCGGCGGTCCGGCCGACAACGCCATGGCGGAGTCCTGCCGCCCCCGCGGCGCCGTCGTCGTTGTTGCTGGAGGTACGGGAGACGGCGGGAGTGGGTCGGGTGGGGGAGGTGGTGCGCTCTGGGGTGCCGCTGCCGGCGAGTCTGGGGGTGACGGATCCGGCGGCGCTGACGGTGGTGGACGCTGCCGGCACGCCGGTGGCGGCGGAGTTTCGGGTGCTGGCGCGCTGGCACGCCGGTCGGACCGACGGTTCGGCGCCGATCCAGTGGCTGCTGGTGGGCTTTCCGGTGACGGTGGCAGCCGGCGGCAGCGCCGCCTTCGAGCTGGTGACCGACGGCTCGGCGGGTCCCAACCCGCCGCCGGCGGTGCCCTTGACGCTCAGTCAGAGCGGCTCGCAGTTCACGGTCGAAACCGGGGCGGCGACCTTCCTGTTCGGGGCCGACCCGGGGGCACTGTTCGACGAGGTGCGCCGGGCCGACGGCACGGTGCTGGTCCAGGGCTCGACGCTTACGGCCCAGCTCAACGGCACCGCCACCAGCCACACCTCCACGCGCCGGGCCTGGGTGGAGCATCAGGGGCCGCTGTCGGCGGTGGTGGTGGTGGAGGGGGCCTACGACCTGCCGCCTCAGGGCGGCG
>JBFGCA010000170.1:0-6896 GCA_041567315.1 Thermoanaerobaculia bacterium
CGTGAGCCGCCTCCCGCGGCCGGCGGTGGCGAGTCGCCCCGCCATGGCGGCAGCGCGTTCGCCCGCCGCGCCGTGCGCCCTGCTGCCAGCCGCTGCGGCCGGACGGCCGGGCGGCGGCTGGCTGCTCTTCGAGCGGCCGGCGGAGGTGGTCGAGGCGCGGCGTCCCGAGGAGGTGCGGTCTGTCCTCGAGCAGGTCGAGGCAACCACCGCCGCCGGCCGTCACGCCGCCGGCTTCGTCGCCTACGAGGCGGCCGCCGCCTTCGATCCGGCCTGCGTGGTGCGACTGCCCGAGGAGCAACCGCCGGAAGGGCTGCCGTCGGGGGGCCTGCCGCTGGCCTGGTTCGCGCTCTTCGGGGAGCCGGAGGCGCTCGACGAGCTGCCCGGCGCCGGGGCCGCGCCGCCGGCCCTCGACTGGCGGCCGGCCCTGACCGCCGCCGAGCACGCCGCCGCGGTCGCCGCCATCCACCGCGCGATCGAGCGCGGCGACGTCTACCAGGTCAACTTCACCTTCCCGCTCGAGGCCTTGCTCGCCGAAGCGCTGGATGGCGCGCCCGACGCCGCGGCCGCGGGCGACCCGCTGGCCCTTTTCGCCGCCCTCGCCCGGCTCCAGCCGGGTCCCTCGGCGGCCTATCTCGACACCGGCCGCTGGGCGCTCTGCTCGGCCTCCCCGGAGCTGTTCTTCGAGCGCCGCGGCGAGCGGCTGCGCTGCCGGCCGATGAAGGGCACCGCCGCCCGCGGCCGCACCACGGCGGAGGACCGCCGCGCCGCCGCCTGGCTCGCCGCCTCGGCCAAGAACCGGGCCGAGAACGTGATGATCGTCGACATGGTGCGCAACGACCTCGGCCGGGTGGCGGCGCCGGGCAGCGTCCGGGTGGAGCGGCTCTGCGCGGTCGAGAAGTACGAGACCGTCTACCAGCTCACCTCGACGGTCGAGGCGCGCTCGGCGGCGACGCTCGCCGAGGTCTTCACCGCCCTCTTCCCCCCGGCCTCGATCACCGGCACCCCCAAGCTGCGGGCCATGGAGCTGATCGCGGCGCTCGAGGGCCGGCCCCGCGGCGTCTACACCGGCGCCATCGGCTACGCCGGGCCCGGCGGCCTGGCGCGCTTCAACGTCGCCATCCGCACCGTGGTCTGGGACCGCCGGCGCCGCCGCGCGGTCTACGGCACCGGCGGCGGCATCGTCTGGGACTCGCGGGCCGCCGACGAGTACCGCGAGTGTCGCACCAAGGCCCGGCTGCTGTTCCGCTCGCGGCCCGAGTTCGCGCTGCTCGAGACCCTGCGGTGGCGACCGGGCGACGGCTACTGCCTGCTGGGCCGCCACCTCGAGCGGCTGGCGGACTCGGCCGAGTACTTCGACTTCGCGTTGGATCCCGCGGCTGTCACGGAGCAGCTCGCGCGGCTGGCCGCCGGCCTGCCGCCGCGTCCCCACCGGGTGCGGCTGCTCCTCGAGCGGAGCGGGGCGGTTCGAGTCGAGAGCCGGCCGCTCGAGAGGCTCGAGCTGCCCCGCCGGCTGGCGGTGGCGGCGCGGCCGATCGACTCCCGCGACCCGCTGCTGTTCCACAAGACCACCCTGCGCCGCACCTACCGGGAGGCCCGGGCCGCCTTTCCGCGGCACCACGACGTGCTGCTCTGGAACCGCCGCGGAGAGGCCACCGAGTCGACCGTCGCCAACCTGGTCGCCCGGCTCGACGGCCGGCTGGTGACCCCGCCGGTCGACTGCGGCCTGCTGCCCGGCACCCTGCGGGCGGACCTGCTGGCGCGCGGCCTGCTCACCGAGCGCCGGCTGCCCCTGGCCGACCTCGAGCGCGCCGAGGGCCTCTACCTGATCAGCTCGCTCCGCGGCTGGCTGCCGGCGGCGCTGGACCGCGCCACCCTGGCGGCCGCCGGCGGCCGACTCACCGCCCGGGCCACCGCCAGGGCCGGCCGCCGAAACCCCAGCGCCGCGGCGCCGTAATTCGGCTCAGGGGGATACGCGCAATGCTGGAGCTCCTGGCCTTCGGAGGTCTGATCGTCGCCGCCCTGGCGGCGCTGGCCATCCTCGCCGTCGCCGCGCTCCTGGTGCGGCTGCTCTTCAAGCTGCTGCTCCTGCCCTTCGCCCTGCTGGCGGGGCTCTTCAAGCTGCTGCTCGTCGCCGGAGTGGTGGTCGTCGGGCTGGTGGCAGCGCCGGTGCTGCTGGTCCTCGGGATCCTGTTCCTGCTGGCCCTGCCCTTCCTGGCGCTGTTCGGGCTGATCGGCGCCGGCTGGGCGCTGGCCACCGGCTAGCGGCGAACCGCCACCCGGACGGGCGTGGCCCGCCGGTGCATAGGGCCGCCGTGTCAGGGCCACCCGTGCAGGGGCCGGCCGGATCAGGCCGCCGGACGGTCCGGCGACCTCGCGCCACGGGCCGCGCGTCGGCTCCGGTTCGGCCCAGCCGGGGAACGGCGCCACCATCTCCGCCCGGGGCCAGCGTCGGGACCGGCGCCCGACCGGCCCGGCGTAGCGGCGGCGCCCCGCTAGCCGCCGGTCGATTGGTCGCCGCTCCCGGCGCCCCCGCTTCCGGGACTGCCGCCCCCGCCGCCACCGCTGCTGCCGCCCTGTTGCTGACGCGCCTCCAGCCAGCCCAGACGGCGCCGCACCTCCCCGGGATCGATCCGGTGGGTCTTCACCCACAGGAAGAGGAAGATCCCCCAGCCGATCAACAGCGAGCCGATGATGACGTGTACCGTGTCCGACATGGCGACCAGGGCGACCCCCGCCGCCGTGCTCGCACCGGAGCTGGCGCCGATGACGTTCGACGCCGACTCGTCGTAGTCCGAAAGGATGGTACCTGGCGGCATTCCTGCCTCCTTTCCGGCCGGCGGTCCGGGCCTCCGCCCGGCCATCTGCTGGCCAGCAGCCCCCGCTGCCCGGGCGGCGCGATCCCGCCGCCCGCGGCCGGTCGGGCGCCGCCGGCCCGTCTCTACTTCCGTGGCTCCATCATAGGCCATCCGCGTCCCCGGCGCCGGGGCCGGCTCAGAGCGGGTCGCCGACCAGCACGAAGGGCGCCCAGTAGTAGGGCAGGACGCGACCCGAGCGGATCTGCGCGAGCTTGGCCTCGCGCAGCGCCTCGATCTTGCTGGCGCCGCGATCGAGCGCCCGGTAGAACTCCACCATCAGGTCGGCGGTGGGCAGGTCGGGAACCGGCGACAGGCTGACCGTCACCGCCCGGGCGCCGGCGAAGAAGAAGGCGCGGCTCAGCCCCACCAGCCCCTCGCCCGAGACCTGGCGGCCAAGCGCGGTCTCGCAGGCCGACAGCACGACCAGCTCGGCCGACAGCCGCAGGTTGAAGATCTCGTGGACCTGGAGCAGCCCGTCCTCGCCGTCCGCCTGGCCGCGGCTCATCAGCAGCGAGCTGTAGGCCGGCTGGCGCTCGTTGATCACCGCGTGGGAGGCGACGTGCAGATAGCGCGCGCCGCGTACCTCGGGGCTCGTCTTGAGCCGCCGCTCGCTGGCTGCGGCGCCCACGAACAGCGTGCTCGCTCCGGACGGATAGAGGGCGGCGATGGCCTCCACCTCACGCCGGCTGGCGGGCAGCCGGCGCCAGCGCCAGGCGCCGGCGGCGTCGCCGAGCAGCGGGTCCTGCTCGATTCCGGCCGCGGGCGGTCCGCGCTCGACCGTGGCGGTCCGGGCGAGGTCCTCGTCGGAGACGGCGACCTGCTCTTCGCCGGCGCCGCCGAACGGGGGGTCGGCAAAGCCCACGAACAGGGGATCCCCAGCCACCCGCGCGGGCGGAGCTTCGTGCCGCAGGCTGCTGAGCACCGCGGCCGACGGGACGTAGGAGACCGACCATCGGTAGATCAGGAAGGGGGGCGTGCCGGCCCCCTCCGGCGGCGCCTGCCGCTCCGCCACCAGCGCTTCGAAGGGCAGGTAGTGGAGCTCGCCGTCGGCGACGATCGTCAGGCTTCGCCGGTCCGCGAGGATCGCCTCGGCGGGCCCCAGCAGCCGCTCGTAAAGCTGGCGGGCGGCGCGGATGAAGACGCCCAGCCTGGCGCGCCCGCGCGCCTCACCGAGCGCCAGGCGGGCGGTCCGCACCAGGGCCGAGATCTCCTCGCCGGGCGGCAGCTCGAAGACCGCGAACTCGGTCGCCGTCAACACGAACAGGTGCGACCGCTCGGCGCCCAGCAGGAACTCCAGAAGCGCCGCGTCGGGCTCGAGCAGGCCCTGGACGGCCGCCACCGCCGGCGGCTCCGGGTAGAGCATCTCGGCGTATCGCGGGTGCTCGCGGCGCACCCGCCACTCCAGCTCCTCGCGCTGCTGGCGCACCGTGGCCAGCTCGCCGCGCAGCTCCTCGACCCGCTCGAGGCGCTGCTCCTCGGCCGCCCGCTCACGGACCAGCTCCGCCTGCAGCGCCCACAGCCGGGCGGTGAGCCGGCGCTCCTGCTCGCGCAGCTCGGGGGCGATCCCCTCGCGGACGTTGACCTGGGCCTCGGTCAGCAGCTCGACCAGGCTGCGGGCCCGCGAGCGCTCGCTGGCCTCGAAGGCGGCGGCGGCCCAGCGCCCGCCCGGCTGCCGCCGGTCCAGCTCCATCAGCAGATCGGCCAGGAAGGCGTAGTCGGTCCGCCGGCCGGAGAGGAAAGTGGCCCTCAGGTCGGGGCTCGCCAGGTCGGAGCGCTGCTCCTCGTTGAGCGCGATGGCGGCCCGGATCTCGCTCAGGGCGGTGGTCAGGTCGCCGTGCCGGCGCTCGAAGGCGGCCAGCCGCGAGCGGGTTGCGGCCTCGTTGTAGGGGTCCTCGAGCTCCCGGCTGAGGGCCAGCGAGCGCCACAGCAGCTCGCGGGCGCCGTCGCCGTCGCCCTGCTCCTCGCGGACCGCCGCCAGATCGCGGAGCGTGCCCACCAGCCCGCTGCGATCCGAGCTCTCCTCCTGAAGCGCCAACGCCTCTTCGAGGTAGGCGAGCGCCGCCCCGGTATTGCCCTGGGTGAGCTGCACCCGGCCCAACGAGTGGAGCAGCTGTCCCTCGATCCGCCGGTCGCCCGCCTGGCGACTGATCGGCAGCGCCTGGCGGAAATACTCCAGCGCCCGTTCGGCGTCCTCGCACGTCTCGAGCAGCCAGCCGATCCGCATCAGCTCGCCGGCCTCGCCGCCGGGGTTGTCGAGCTGGCGGTACAGCGCCAGCGCGCGCTCCTGCTGGGCGAGCCCGAGCCGGCAGTCCCCCAGCCGCCAGTAGAGCGA
This sequence comes from Thermoanaerobaculia bacterium, assembly GCA_041567315.1. Classification (GTDB taxonomy): domain Bacteria; phylum Acidobacteriota; class Thermoanaerobaculia; order Multivoradales; family JAHEKO01. Next base: position 5,188 of record JBFGCA010000170.1, read on the forward strand.
GCCCAGGTTGGAGGCCAGGGTGGCGGCCCGCTCGCGATGCCCGGTCTCCTCGGCCCGGCGCAACGCGCGGGTGTAGGTCTCGAGGGCGCGCTGGGCCTCGCCGCGGGCCCGGTAGGAGACCCCCAGGTTGTTGAGCAGGGTCAGCTCGGTGACCACGTCGCCCAGCTCCTCGACCAGCGGCAGAGCGCGGCGGTAGACCTCGAGCGCCCGGCTGGGCTGCCCCAGATAGCGGTGGACCACGCCGAGGCTGATCAGCGGGCCCGAGGCCGAGAGCGGGTCGCCGGCGGCCTCGAACAGCTCCACCGCCCGGGCCAGGCCCTCCAGCGCCTCCTGGGGACGTCCCAGGGTGAAGGCCAGCGCTCCGGCGTTCTGCAGGGTGAGAGCCTGCAGGCGCAGGTCGCCGGCGGCCTCGGCGGCGGTGAGCGCCCGCGCAAAGCAGTCCAGCGCCTCCTGGCCGCGTCCCAGGTAGTGCAGCGTCTGGCCGGTGAAGAGCAGCGTCTCGGCCACCCCCACCCGATCGCCGGCGACCTGCCGGCGGGCGAGGGCCAGCTCGTACGCCTCGAGCGCGGGCTCGCGCTCGTCGAGGACGGTGAGGGCGTCCCCCTGGTAGTGGAGCGCTCGCCCCTCGGCGGCGGCGTCGCCGGCCGCCTGGGCCAGCCGGCGGGCGCTTTCCAGCAGGGGCACTGCCGCCCGACGGCGCTCCTCGTCGGGACTCTCCAGCATGCCGCGGGCGTTCTGGATCGCCTTTTCGACGACGATGCGCTGTCCGTCGGCTGCCGCCACCGACCGCGGCGCCGCCACCAGCAGCCGGTAAGCAGCGGCCCGATCCTGGCCCGGCGCGCTCCGTATCCGCACTCCGTAGCGGCCGCCGACCCGGGTGATCGCCGACAGCCGCTCCTCGAGCCATGGCCGGCCCGGCTGGTCGGCCTCGGCCAGCAGGGCGCCGTCCGGCCCGAAGAGCGCCACCGCCACGTCGCCCCGGCGCTGCTCGACGCTCAGCCGCACCAGGCGGCCATCGGCCAGGTCGAGACCGTACTCGTGCTCGTCGCCCGGCTCCAGCCGCCCCTCGACGGGCACCTCGGCCACCAGCACCGCCAGGCCGTCGTCAACCGCCGGTTCACCCGCCGGCGGCGCCGCCACCCGGCCGCCGGACGCGCAGCTTCCGCACCACCACCCGACTACCCCCAGCCCGATCCACGCCGCGCACCGGTCCAGCCGCATCTCGCCGCCGTCAGGGCCGGCAGGCTAGCACGCCACCCCGCCGGCCGCGCGGCGTCACCCCCGTCGGCAAGAAAAACAGCGGCCCCCGCTCATCACGGGGGCCGACTTCGAAAAACTCCCGGCAGCGACCTACTCTCCCACACCGTCGCCGGTGCAGTACCATCGGCGCTGAGGGGCTTAACTGCCGTGTTCGGAATGGGAACGGGTGTTTCCCCCTCGCTAGGGCCGCCGGAAAAACTCTGACTGCTGATCGGTCACTGAATCGGGCAAGTCACGATGGGATCCGCCGCCAGGCGAACCGATAAAGATTGGTCAAGCCGAACGGCCGATTAGTACGGGTTAGCTCAACGCCTCGCAGCGCTTACACCTCCCGCCTATTTACCTGGTGGTCTACCAGGGGCCTTCAGGGAGACCTCATCTCGGGCGGGGCTTCCCGCTTAGATGCTTTCAGCGGTTATCCTTTCCGAACGTAGCTACCCAGCTATGCC
>JBFGCA010000171.1:0-6829 GCA_041567315.1 Thermoanaerobaculia bacterium
GCTGCGTATTGCTCGAGGGGTCGTAGCCAGCGACGGTTCCCCCCGGTCGCCTGGGGGCCGGGGCGTTGACCCCGCTTCACTCCCCCACCCCGGCCAACACGTTCCGGGGCTGCCAACGCCCCGGCCTGAAGGCGACCACCCGCCCCGCGCCGATGGGCGCGGCGCTTGGGGTGAAAGGCGGAGGTCTGCGTTGGCGCCCCCGCGCCCGTGGGGCTGGCGCGTGGGGCTGAAGGGTGCCGAGGTCGGCAGCGGTCGAGCCTTGGCGGGCTCTTGTCGCCGGCCGGGTGAGACAATGCGCGGCCGATGAGGGACTCGGAGGCCGGGGCGTCGCGGGTGGCGGGCGGGATCCTGCTGAGCCGGGTGGCGGGATTCGTGCGGGAGGCGACGCTGGCCTTCTTCTTCGGGGCGGGGCCGCACGCGGACGTCTTTCGGACCGCGCTGCGGGGGCCCAATCTGCTGCAGAACCTGCTCGGGGAGCAGGCGCTGTCGGCGTCGTTCATTCCCGTCTACTCGCGGCTCCTGGAGGCGGGGCGCCGGGAGGAGGCGGGGCGGTTCGCGGGGGCGGTCTTCGGGCTGCTGCTGGTGGTGGCGGGGGGCCTGAGCCTGGCCGGCGTGCTGCTGGCGGAGCCGCTGGTGGCGGTGTTCGCGGCCGGCTATCTGCGCGACGCGGCGGCGGTGGAGGCCGGCACCGCGACGGTCGACCGCTATCCGCTGGCGGTGGCGGCGGTGCGGCTGATCTTTCCGATGACCGGTTTCCTGGTGCTCTCGGCCTGGGCGCTGGGGGTGCTCAACAGCCATCGGCGGTTCTTCCTGCCCTACGTGGCGCCGGTGGCGTGGAACGCCGCCATCGTCGCCGGGCTGTGGCTGGCGGGGAGCGCGGCGCGTGGCGGCGGCGCGGATCGCGATGGGCTGCTGATCGCGGCCTGCGTCGGGGCGCTGGTGGGCGGGGCGCTCCAGTTCGCGGTTCAGCTGCCGCTGGTGGTCCGGCTGCTGCGGGGGTTCCGGCTGTCGCTGTCGACCCGGGTGGGCGGGGTGCGCGAGGCGCTCAAGGCCTTCGCGCCGCTCGCCGCCGGGCGGGGGGCGGTGCAGTTGTCGAGCTACCTCGACCAGCTGCTGGCCTCCTTCCTGGCGGCCGGGGCGCTGGCCGCGCTGGGCTGGGCGCAGGTGCTCTATCTGCTGCCGGTGAGTCTGTTCGGGCTGTCGGTGGCGGCCGCCGAGCTGCCCGAGCTGAGCCGGGTGGCGGCCGCCGCGCGGGCGGCGCGGGTCGAGGCCGGGCTGCGACGGGTCTATTTCTTCACGGTGCCGACCTTCGTCGGCTACCTGGCGTTCGGGTTCCTGGTGGTCGGCGGACTCTACCGGCGGGGGAGCTTCCGGCTCGATGACAACTGGCTGGTCTACCTGGTGCTCTGCGGTTACACGCTGGGGCTGCTGGCCACCAACAGCTCGCGGCTGCTGCAGAACCTGTTCTACGCCACCGGCGACACCCGGCGGCCGGCCCGCATCGCGGTCGAGCGGGTGGCGCTGTCGGGTCTGGCGGGCGCCGGGTTGATGTTGTGGCTGGACCGCTTCTCGGTGACCGCGGCGGTGGGCTTCGGGGGCGGCCCCCGCGAGCTGCGGCTGGGGGCCCTCGGTCTGGCGGCGGCGGCCGGCGCCAGCGCCTGGTACGAGCTGGTCCGGCTCCTGGCGGCCGCACGCCGCGAGCCGGCGGCGGTGCGGCTGCCGGCCTCCCATCTGGGCAAGCTGCTGGCCGTCGCCGCCGCCTCGACGCTGCCGGCGCTGGCGGTGTGGTGGGTCGTGCCGCCGCTGCCGCTGGTCGCCCAGGCGGCGGTGGTGCTGCTGGTGTACGCTGTCACCTACCTGGCGGTGACGCGGCGGCTGGGGGTCGCCGAGGCGGCCCGCTGGACCCGCTTCCTCAGGCTTCGCTGAGCCGTGGCATGAAGATCGCCCTCGCCGCCGACCACGCCGGCTACCGCTACAAAGAGGAGATCAAGCGTTTCCTTGAGGCGGCCGGTCACCAGGTCCGGGACTTCGGCACCGACTCCGAGGAGTCGGTGGACTACCCGCTGTTCATCCGGCCCGCCGCCGAGGCGGTGGCGGCGGGGGAGTGCGAGCGGGCGATCGTGCTGGGCGGCTCGGGCAACGGCGAGGCGATGGCGGCCAACCGGGTGCGCGGGGTGCGCTGCGCGCTGTGCTGGGACGAGCGCACCGCCCGCCTGGCCCGCGAGCACAACGACGCCAACGCCCTGTCGCTGGGCCAGCGCCTGCTGTCGCGCGACCAGGCGCTCGCCATCGTCAAGGTCTGGCTCGACACCCCTTTCGAGGGCGGCCGCCACGTCCGCCGCATCCGCCTGCTGGACGAGCCCGGATAGAATCCGAACGCTATGGACACGTTTCTCAGCGTCTGTCTGGGGTTGGGGCTGGCGGCGGCCTGCGGGTTCCGGGTGTTCGTGCCCCTGCTGGTGTTGAGCGCCGCGCACCAGGCGGGGTATCTGGGGCTGTCGGGCAGCTTCGAGTGGATCGGCAGCATGCCGGCGCTGATCGCCTTCGCGGTGGCGACGGTGCTCGAGGTGGGGGCCTACTACGTGCCGTGGCTCGACAACCTGCTCGACACGGTGTCGTCGCCGGCGGCGGTAGTGGCCGGCATCGTGGTGACCGCCTCGGTGGTCACCGGCATCGATCCGTCGCTCAAGTGGATCCTGGCGGTGATCGCCGGCGGCGGCATCGCCGGGGCGGTGCAGACGCTGACCGTGGGGACGCGCCACGCGTCGTCGCTGACCACCGCCGGTCTCGGCAATCCGCTGGTGGCCACCGCCGAGGTGGGCGGCTCGGTGGTGCTGGCGCTGCTGGCCATCGTGCTGCCGCTGGTAGCGGTGACGGCGGTCCTCGTGCTCCTGGTGTGGGTGTGGCGCCGCCTGCGGCGGCGGCGGGTGCCCCGGCCGGCGGCCGCCGTCTGAGCGCCGGGGTCGATCCGCCCGCTCGGGACAGAGCGGTGGCGACCGGCCTCTGGCGCATCTGGGTCGACACCGGCGGCACCTTCACCGACTGCGTGGCCCGCGACCCGGCGGGGGGCCTCCACCGCGCCAAGGTGCTGAGCAGCGCGGCGCTGCGCGGGCGGGTGGCGGCCGTCGAGGGGCCGGGATGGGTGCGGTTGGAGCAGCCCTGGCCGGTGCCGGACGACTTCTTCGGCGGTTGCCGCTTCCGGGCTCTGGCCGGCGGAGCACAACGCGCCGAGGCCCGTAGTCAGAGCACCGGGCGGATCGGCGAGTGGAGGGGAGCGGGGGAGGAGATCAGGGGTTATCGTGCCGCGGAGGGCCTCCTCGAACTGGCCCGCCTGCCAGCCGGGCTGGCGGCTGGCCAGGCGTGCGAGGTGCTGAGCCCCGAGGAGGCGCCGCTGCTGGCGGCGCGGATGGTCACCGGCACGCCGCTCGGCGCGCCGCTGCCGCCGGTGTCGATGCGGCTGGCGACGACCCGGGGCACCAACGCGCTGCTGGAGCGGCGGGGCGCGCGGGTGGCGCTGTTCGTGGATCAGGGGCTGGGCGATTTGCTGGAGATCGGCAACCAGCAGCGCCCCGACCTGTTCGCGCTGGCGGTGGTCAAGCCGGTGCCGCTCTACGCGGCGGTGGTGGAGTGCTCGGGGCGGCTGGTCGCGGACGGCTCGGTCCTCCGCCCGTTCGATCTCGAAGGGCTGAAGCGGCCGGCCGAGAAGCTGCTGGCCGACGGGGTCGAAACGGCCGCGGTGGCGCTGCTCCACGCCTACCGCAACCCGGAGCCCGAGCGCCGGCTGGCCGACTTCCTGAGCCGGCTCGGCTTCCGGCACGTCTCGGTCTCGAGCGAGCTGGCGCCGCTGGTCAAGATCCTGCCGCGGGCCGAGACGGCGGTGGTCAACGCCTATCTCTGGGAGGCCCTCGAGAGCTACCTGGCGGCGGTCCGGCACGGGCTCGACGGCGGGCCTGCCGGGGGACTCGACGGGAGCAAGACCGGCTCGCTCCACTTGATGACGAGCGCCGGCGGGCTGGTGGGGAGCCGCGAGTTCCGGCCCAAGGACGGGCTGCTGTCCGGTCCGGCGGGTGGGGTGGTGGGGGCGGCTGCGGCCGGTCTCGCCGCCGGCTTTGGCGCCATCCTGTCGTTCGACATGGGGGGCACCTCGACCGACGTGGCGCGCTTCGAGGGCGACTACGACTATCGGTTCGAGACCCGGGTCGGCGATGCCCGGCTGCTGGCCCCGGCCCTGGCCATCGAGACGGTGGCGGCGGGTGGCGGCTCGATCTGCGGCTTCGACGGCCAGGGGCTCCGGGTCGGGCCGGAGAGCGCGGGCGCCGACCCCGGGCCGGTCTGTTACGGGGCGGGAGGTCCGCTGACCCTGACCGACGTCAACCTGTTGCTCGGGCGGCTGGCGCCGGAGCGGTTCGAGATCCCGATCGACCTGGCGGTGGCCGAAGCGGCGTTCGCCGAGGTCGCCGCCCGGGTGGCCGGGGCCGCGGACCGGCCGCCCGGCCGCGACCGGCTGCTCCGCGGCTTCGTCCAGATCGCCAACGAGCGGATGGCCGAGGCCATCCGGCGGATCTCGATCCGCCGGGGCTATCGGCCCGCCGATCACGCGCTGGTGGCCTTCGGCGGCGCCGGCGCCCAGCACGCCTGCGCGTTGGCCCGCATGCTGGAGATCGACACCGTGCTGGTGCCGGCCGACGCCGGCCTGCTGAGCGCCTGGGGGCTGGGCCACGCGCGGCTCGAGCGCTTCGCCGAGCGCCAGGTGCTGCGCCCGCTGGGCGAGGTGGCGGCGGAGCTCGGGTCATGGATCGAGGAGCTTGCGGTCGAAGCGACGGCGGCCGTCGCGGCCGAGGGCGTCTCCGCCACCGAGGTCGAGGTCCGCCGCCGCCTGGTCTTTCTGCGGCTGGCCGGCCAGGAGACCTCGCTGCCGATCGACTGGCCGCCCTCGGACTCGCCAGCCGCGGCGTTCCGGAGCAGCCACCGCGACCACTACGGCTGGGTCCCCGCACGGCGCGAGATCGAGGTCGAGGCGCTGCGCGTGGTGGCCTCGAGCCGCGAGTCGCAGGAGAGCGCCTCGCCGCTGGCGCCCCCGGCCTTCGAGGCCGAGCCGGCCGGGCGGCAGCGGGCGCTGATCGGCGAAGGCTGGGCGGAGGTGGCCGCCTTCGAGCGCCGGTCGCTGACACCCGGCGCTCGCCTGACCGGCCCCGCCCTCGTGTTCGAGCGGCACAGCGCCACGGTGGTCGAGCCCGGCTGGGAGGCGCGGGTCGACGGCGGCGGCTGCCTCGTCCTCGAGCGGCGAGGTCCGGCCGATGCCGGGCGGCGGCCGCGTCGAGGGGCTGGCGACCCGGCCCGGGCCGAGGCGGTGGAGCTCGAGCTGTTCACCCACCGGTTCGCCGCCATCGCCTGGCAGATGGGCGAGACCCTGAGGCGGACCGCGCTGTCGGTCAACGTAAAGGAGCGGCTGGACTTCTCGTGCGCGCTGCTCGATCCGGGCGGCGAGCTGGTGGTCAACGCGCCGCACATCCCGGTCCACCTGGGCTCGCTGGGGCTGTGCGTGCGGTCGGTGGCCGCGGCCCTCGAGTTGGGCCCGGGCGACGTGGCGGTGACCAACCACCCGGCCTACGGCGGCTCGCACCTGCCCGACGTCACGGTGATCACGCCGGTCTTCGCCGGCCCCGACGGCAGTTCGGCCAGCGCCGCGGTTGGCCGCGCGGCCGGCCGCAGCGAAGCGGCCGAGCTGCTCGGCTACGTGGCCAACCGCGCCCACCACGCCGAGATCGGCGGCAGCCGTCCGGGCTCGATGCCGCCGAATGCCCGCTGCCTGGCCGAAGAGGGAGTCGTTCTGCCCCCGCTGCACCTGCTGCGCGACGGCCGGCCGCGCTGGGAGGAGATCCGCCACCGGCTGGAGGGCGGCCCGCACCCGTCCCGCGCGGTCGACGAGAACCTGGCTGACCTGGCGGCGGCGGTGGCCGCCAACCACCGGGGCGCGGCGGCGCTCCGGGCCCTCGCCGAGCGCCACGGCCGGGACACGGTCGCCCACTACATGCGGGCGCTGACCGACCGCGCCGCCGAGGCCGCCCGCGGCGCCCTGCGCCGGGTGGGCGACGGGCGCTACGGCGCCGCCGAGCGGCTGGACGACGGGTCGCCGCTGGCGGTCGCCCTCGAGCTGCGGGACGGCGCCGGGACCGTCGACTTCACCGGCTCGGCGCCGGTCCATCCCGGCAACCTCAACGCCACTCCGGCGGTGGTCCGCAGCGTCGTGTTGTACGTGCTGCGGCTGCTGCTGGCCGAGCCGCTGCCGCTCAACGAGGGGCTGCTGCACGCGGTGCGGTTGGTGCTGCCGCGTGGGATGCTCGACCCGGAGTTCCCCGACGACCCACGGCGGGCGCCGGCGGTGGTGGGCGGCAACGTCGAGACCAGTCAGCGGCTGGTCGACCTGCTGCTCAAGGCGCTGGGGCTCGCGGCCTGCAGTCAGGGGACGATGAACAACGTGCTGTTCGGCAACCGGCGGTTCGGCTACTACGAGACCCTGGGCGGCGGCTGCGGGGCCGGGCCGGGCTGGGCCGGCGCCTCGGCGGTGCACAGCCACATGACCAACACCGCGGTGACCGATCCCGAGCTGCTCGAGCACCGCTACCCGGTGCGGCTCGAGCGCTTCGCGGTGCGCCGGGGGTCGGGGGGCGCCGGACGGTTCCGCGGCGGCGACGGTCTGGTGCGCGAGCTGACGTTCCTGGAGCCGGTGTCGGTCTCGGTCCTCGGCCAGCACCGAGGCGAAGGTCCCTACGGCGCCGCCGGCGGCGCGCCGGGCAGCCCCGGGAGCTGGCGGCTGGAGCGCGCCGCC
>JBFGCA010000172.1:0-6627 GCA_041567315.1 Thermoanaerobaculia bacterium
CAGCGCGACCTCTACGCCGGCCTCGGCGGCAAGGGCGTCGACCCCATGCCCGACGTCATGTTCCGCGCCGGCGTCCGCTGCGAGGGCTGCCACCTCGACCACGACGACCTCGACGTCCGCAGCGCCGGCGAGATCTCCTGCATGAGCTGCCACGGCCCCCGCTACCGCCAGCTCTACCAGAGCTGGATCGAGGTCCTCGACCAGCGCACCACCGGCCTCGAGCGCCAGCTCGCCGCCACCACCCCCCTCATGGGCCGTGACCCCCCGGCCGTCTTCGCCAACGCCCGCGCCAACCTCCAGCTCGTCGACCGCGGCCGCGGCATCCACAACGTCCCCTACAGCCTCGCCCTCCTCGACGCCGCCCACCGCCAGCTCAACGAGGCCCGCGCCACCCGCAACGCCCCGGCCCTCCCCACGCCCTGGCCCCAGGCCCCCTACGAGTCCCCCTGCCTCACCTGCCACGCCGGCGCCGAGCTCGCCGTCAACACCGCCTTCGGCCGCCGCTTCCCCCACCGCCCCCACGCCGTCGACGGCGGCCTGGCCTGCAACGAATGCCACTCCACCCACGAAGAGCGCGTCGCCACCGGCGTTTCCGCCCTCAAACTCACCGCCTCGAGCTGCGACAACTGCCACCACGCCCCCACCGCCACCCCCACCTGCGACCGCTGCCACGCCGCCATCCGCACCCGCACCTACCCGGTCGAGCTAGGCGACTTCAGCCACCAAGCCCACGTGGACGACCTGGAACTGGCGTGCGACACGTGCCATGGGCAGCCCCCGGCCCTGCGCCGGGCCCCCGCCGCGGCGGTCTGCGCCGACTGCCACTAGCCAGCGGCCAGTCCCGCATTCCGGGCCTATGGCCCCAACTGAATGGGGTTCAGTTGACCAGAGTACGTCCGCTAGTGCTTGCGGTATGCCGGGCTGGAGAGCTGGCCGGTGGACGTTTCCGCGGAAACGTCTCGGTAGTTCCAGTAGAAGCCCTTCTTCAACAGCTGGGGGCGGTGGTCTCCAGCTGGGGCCGGTCAGGCAGGAAGTACATGAGGGCCATGTCGAGGTCCACGGCCTTGCCCTCCCAGGTGGGGAAGGCAGTCAGCGGGTCGCTTCGGAGGCCCCGTTCGGTGTGCTCGGTGCGGAGGGCGTCCGTTGGCCTGGCCGGCAGGCGGGGCGGCGGGGGCGCCACGGGGATGGGGCGGCCTTGGGGATCGTGGAAGCGGGGGGTGCCGTCGGGGTGGAGACGGACGCCGAAGCCGTGCTCGTGGACGGCGGTGTGGTGGCCGCGGCAGAGAAGCAAGAGATTGTCGAGCTTGGTCTTGCCGCCGTCTGCCCAGTGGCGGATGTGGTGCGAGTCGCAGATCTCGAGGCCGCAGCCGGGGAAGCGGCAGCCGCGGTCGCGGTGGGCGAGGGCGCGGCGGAGGGAGGGTGGGACGGTGCGGGTCTTGCGGCCGACGTCGAGCGTGCGGTCTGAACTGTCGTGGCGCATCACGACCTTGCTGGAGTCGCAGGCGAGGCGGCGGGACGTTTCCGCGGAAACGCGGACGCCGCTCTCGAGGGCGGCCTGGCCGGTCTCGCCGTCCTCCTCGAGGGCCTCGGCGTCGAGGTGGAGGACGACCTGATAGCGGTCGGCGGCGGTGGCCTTGTCGCCGAGACTGTCGAAGCCGTGCTGGAGGGCGGTCTCGGCGAGGAGCCCCAGGGCGTCGGCTCGGCGCTTGCCGGGGGTCAACTCGTCCTCTAAGGAGTGGTCCTCGGGTGTCGCCCTACCCAGCTTCTGCTTCTGGTAGAGGGCCTCCTCGGCGGCTTCGAGCGCTTTCAAGACCGCAGCGCCGACATCTGCGGGGAGCCGTCCGCGGAGGACGAGCATGCCGTCTTCGTCGGTGTAGGCCCGGAGATATCGGTGGCGGCGCTGGTTGCGGGCCTCCTGACACTCGGTCGCCCGGTCGACCCGCCGCCAGACGCGGACCAGGCGCTCGACGTGGGCGGCGGTGCCGGCCTTGGCGAAGCCGAGGAGCTCGGCTTCGTTGTCGGGGGTGGCGACGCGGGTCATGGCGCGGACCTTGGAGTAGGAGACCTCGCCGCCGTTCATGGCTTCGCTGATTCGGGGCAGGTGTTCGAGAGCGCGTGCTACCCGGACCTTCTCGCGGGCGGCGCCGAGGTCGAGACCGGTTCTCCAGTTGAGCCAGTGGGCGCAGGAGCGGGCGCCCTGGTTGTGCCAGCCGTGCCGCTGGTCGAACTCGCGGATGAGGACGAGGAGCCGGTAGGTGGCGGCCTGGATGTGCGCCGACAGCTCGGCGATCTTGGCGCCGAGGGCATCCACGTGGATCGGCAGCCCGGCCCGGCCGGGGCTTTCAGATAGGGGAGATGAAGTGGTTTTCATCTCTGAAGTTTACGCTTTACTTACGCCATTTGTCAAGCCGAGAAAGCTGCCCTTCTTTCCTTACTCGGACACGTGGATGACCGGGCGCCCAGCGAGTTCCAGCGGCTGCCGTACAGCGACGCGCCGGTGCCGCCATACGGCGGGTGGCGCCGCGTGGCTACCCGCCAAGCGAAGGCATCAGGCCGGGAGCGAGTACTCGAGCGCGAACAGGAGGCTTCGACCTCCCGGGCGCCGAGGTCGGTCCGCGCGAGGTCCACCAGGCGCGTGCCGCCAAGCTGGGGTTGTGGGCTGGTGAGGAACTCGTGGGCAACGGTCAAGGCCTGCACCCACATCGCGACGTTTCCGCGGAGACGCCGGGGCCGGGCTGCCTCACTTGGGGGCCGGATACTGCGCCTGGACTCTCTCCATGAGGGCCGTGAAGCGCGGGTGCTCGCGTACGTTGTCGAGGTCGCTGTCGTTCTCGAACCACTCCTTGAGGCCGAAGTTGTGCTGGACGGCGCGCTCGAGGCAGTCGATCGATTTGTCGAGGTCGCCGGATAGGGAGTAGAAGCAGCCGAGGTTGTAGAGGACGGCGGGGTCGTCGGGGCGCATCTCCAGGGCGTGGGCGGCGTTGCGCTTCGCGGCCTCCTTGTGGCCGAGGCCCCAGAGGGCGTTGGCGCTGAGGTAGAGGGCGCGGTAGTCGTTGGGATTGAGCTCGAGCCGCTGGCGCGCCCGCTCGAGGCCGCGGCGCTGGGCGTCGCGCATGCCCTCGAGATCGCCCATGCTGCGGTAGAACTGCGGGGCCACCAGCAGGGCCTGGTAGTCCTCGGGGCGGGCGGCGGCGGCCTTCTCGAGCAGCTCGGCGGCGCGGCGGTGCCAGCCGCGGCGGAAGCAGTAGCGGCCGTACTGCCAGTAGGCGTCGTAGAGATTGGGGTTGAGCTCGATGGCGCGCTCGAAGGCGGCCTCCGCGTGCTCGTCGCCTCTGAGCGAGAGGACGTGGCCGCGGGAGACGTGCGCTTCGGCCGACTCGGGGGCCAGCTCGACCGCCCGCCGGCTGGCCCGGTCGGCCTCTTCGTAGTCGTGCTCGGCGGCGCCGTACCAGGCGAAGAGCCACGAGTGGGCGTCGGCGATGCCCGCCCAGGCGGGGGCGTAGCCCGGGTCGAGGGCGATCGCCTTGCGGAACATCTCCAGCGCCTCGACGAAGCCCTCGCGGCTCACCCGATCGGCCGCCTGCCGGCCGCGGAGGTAGTAGTCGTAGGCCTGGAGGTCGGCGGCGCGCGCCTTCTTGAGCGCCCGCTTCTCGGTCGGCGACAGCTCGAGCTCGAGCGCCCCCACCACGTGCTCGGCGATCTCGTCCTGGATGGCGAAGATGTCCTCGAGCTCGGCGTCGTAGCGCTCGGACCAGAGGTGGTAGCCGTCGGCGACGTTGACCAGCTGGGTGGTGATGCGGACGCGGTTGCCGGCCTTGCGCACGCTGCCGTCGAGGATGGCGTCGACGTTGAGCCGGCAGCCGATCTCGCGGACGTCGGCCAGGCTCTCGCGCAGGGGGAAGCTGGAGGCGCGGGCGGCGACCCGCAGCGCCCGCAGGCGCGACAGGGCGCTCAACACCTCCTCCGCGATGCCCTCGCAGAAGTAGCCCTGGTCGCGCTCGGGGCTCATGTCGACGAACGGCAGGACGGCGATCGAGCGCAGCTCGCGGCGGCCGTGGCTCCGGGCCTCGGCCTTGAGGTCCTCCAGGGCGTTGCGCAGTTCCTTGGCGCTCTGGAAGCGGCGCTCGGGGTCCTTGTTGAGGCTCCTCACGACGATCCGCCCGAGCTGCCGGGGCAGCGCCGGCTTGACCTGGTCCACCGGCATCGGCGAGTCGCGCAGGATCGAGGAGATCAGGTCGCTCGCGGTGGCGCCCGAGAACGGCCGCCGGCCGGTGGCCAGCTCGTAGAGCATCACCCCCAGCGCGAAGACGTCGGAGCGGGCGTCGGCGCCCTGGCCGCGCACCTGCTCGGGTGCCATGTAGGGCAGCGAGCCCACAAGGGCTTCCGCCCCGGTCAGGGTCGCGGCCTCCGAGTCCACCCCGTCCCGGGGCTCCCGGCGGGCGAGACCGAAGTCCAGAACCTTGACCACGTTGTCGCCGGTGACCATCACGTTGGACGGCTTGAGGTCGCGGTGGGTCACGCCCCGGTCGTGGGCGGCGGCCATCGCCTCGGTCAGCGGAAGGGCGAGGGCGAGCAGCTCGTCCAGGTCGTAGCCGCCCTCCGGGATCAGCGACGCCAGGGTCCGGCCCTCGACCCAGGCCATGGTCAGGAACGGCACCCCGTCGACCCGATCGATCGAGAAGACGGTGACGATGTTGGGGTGGTCGAGCTGCGCCAGGGTCTCCGCCTCGCGGTGGAACCGCTCGAGGCGGGCCTCGTCGGAGGCGAACGGCTCGGGCAGCACCTTGAGCGCCACGATCCGCTTCAGGCGCTCGTCCTCGGCGCGGTAGACCTCGCCCATGGCGCCGCTGCCGGCCCTGGCGAGCAGCCGATAATGCGCGATCCGCTTGCCGACCATGCCTGGCCGGGATTCTGGCACAGGGCCCGGACCCGGCGAGTCGGCCGGCGGACGTTTCCGCGGAAACGTCCCGGAGGCCGGAGCCCCCGGGCTCGCCGTCTGGTGGCGCGGTCAGCCGCCGGTGGCGCCGCGGGCCTCCTCCCAGGGAGGGAGGATCTTCACCAGCACCAGCAGGATGAGGAAGGGCAGGATGAGCAGGCCGAGGGCGGTGAGCACGCCCTCGACGCCGCCGAGCTCGAGCTTGTAGACGGTCAGGCCCCGCAGGCTCTTGGAGAAGAGCTGGCCGCCGAGGACCACGTTCCAGCGGGTGCTGAAGATGCCCACCTGGACCAGCAGGGCGGCGATGAAGTAGCTGACGCGCTTGAGCTCGGGGGCCAGGTTGGAGAAGCGGGCGCCGGCCAGCAGGATCATCGGGCCGATGGTGCCGATCAGGATCTGGACGATGGTGAGGCTCAGGAAGAGCTTGCTGAGGATCAGCTCGGAGAGGATGTCGATCGACTCCTCGGACTCGTAGAGCCGGTGGATGAAGTCGAGGGTCTCGAGCGACAGGTCGATGATCAGCGCGTAGAGCAGGAACTCGGACAGCTTGTCGAGGCACGGCATGTTGGGCGTCTCGCCCCGGATCATGGTGGCCAGGTAGTAGAGGATGAGGACCAGCGCGATGCCCGACACCATCGCCGAGAAGAGGAAGACGATCGGCATCAGCACGCTGCTCCACCAGGGGTTGGCCTTGACCGAGCCGAAGATGAAGCCGACGTAGCCGTGGAGCAGGAAGGCCGACGGGATGCCCACGAGGGTGATCGCGTAGACCGCCTTGCGGTCGAAGGCCACCGCCGTCTCCGAGAGGTCCCGCGAGCCCAGCGTCAGCAGCCAGTGGATCCACTTCATCACGCCCTTGCCGTCGCGGCTCCATCGCACCAGGTCGGCGCGATACTCGAACCAGATCTCGAGCAGCAGCACCACCATCAGGTACCAGGCGTAGACGAAGCCGAACATCGCCATGGCGGACTTGAACTGGGGCGTCAGGAAGATCGCGAACGAGCGCTCCGGATGGCCCAGGTGGGCGAGCAGCGGCAGCGGCGCGGCCAGCAGGAAGGCCAGCGCGGTAAGCAGCGCCAGCCGGTAGGTGGGCTCGACCTGTTTGACCCGGAAGACCTTCTCCAGCGAGGCGAGGATGAACGCCCCGGCCACCAGCCCGGTGATGTACGGGTAGAGCACCACCAGCAGACCCCAGTGCAGCTCGACCTCGTTGGGGTAGATGAACCCCGACACCTGGTCCGACAGCGCGCGCAGATGATCGAAGTGCTCTTGCACCGTCAGCGGACCTCACCGTCGAGATTGGCGTAGTAGACCTTCGGCTCGGTGTTGAGGAAGGGCTTCAGGACCTGGAGCTGGCTCATCCGCATCAGGCGGCGCAGCGGGCTGGCCAGCGAGTGGAGCTCACCGAACACCCGGGCGCCGGTGGGGCAGACCTCGACGCAGGCCGGCAGCAGCCCCCTGGTGATCCGGTGGTAGCAGAAGGTGCACTTGTCGGCCGTCTTGGTCCGGGGGTCGAGGTAGCGGGCGCCGTAGGGGCAGGCCTGGATGCAGTAGCGGCAGCCGATGCAGTAGTCGGCGTCCACCAGGGTCACGCCGTCCTCGGTCATGAAGGTGGCGCCCACCGGGCAGACCTGGACGCAGGGCGGGTTGTCGCAGTGGTTGCACAGCTTGGGGATGAAGAAGGCGCGCAG
>JBFGCA010000173.1:0-6572 GCA_041567315.1 Thermoanaerobaculia bacterium
CACATCGAGAGCGGCGAAGCGCCCGCTGGGCAAGGCGCGACGAGCGAGCATATCGAGGCTATATGCGACCGAGGAGCAACGCCGCCCAGCGGGATGCAGCGCCGCTCGAATGTAAAGGAACTTGCCGCACGGGACACTAGCCTCCGCGCACCAGCTGGATGAGGCTCTCCAGGGTGCGCAGCTTGCGGTCGGTGGTCGAGTAGATCCGCGCCGCCACCAGCGCCGAGGCGGCGTGGGCCGCCAGCAGATCCAGCAGATCGCGGTCGTCGGTGTCCAGCGACGGCTTGTGGTCGAACAGTTTGAGGATGACGATCACCCCGACGGTCATCCCCTGGACGCGGAGCGGTACCGCGGCCAGCGATGCCGAGCCCTCGTCCGGGTCCATGCGGAGCACGCCGTCGGCGAGGGTGCGGTCGACCGCGGGGTCGCCGCCCCGGTAGTGCCGCCCTGCGAACGGTGAACCCTGCTCGCCGTCCAGGCCGCGGGCCAGTGCCACCTCGCACTCCACGGTCTCCCCTTCCCGCAGCAGCAGCACGAAGCGCTCCGCCCCCAGCAGCTCGCGGACGATCTCCGCGATGGTGGACTTGACCTCGTCGAGATCCAGGGTGGCGTGGAGCTGGTAGGTCGCTACGTAGAGGTTCATCAGCCGGCCCCGCTGGCGCTCGGCGTCGACCAAGCGGGTCGACAGCTCGCCGAGGTCGGCCTCGGCGGCCGCCAGGCGCTCGGCGAGATCGGCCGGGCGGGCGGTCGCCGCGCCGGCCGCCGCGCTCGCCGGCGGCCGCGCCTTGAGCTCTTCGAGCAGCTGGCCGGCCCGCTCCAGCGCCGACTGCAGCTCGCCGAGCAGATGGTCCGGAGAGGCGACGCGGGCCACCGCTTCCTAGACCCTCGAGGGCTCGAGCCGCTCGATCACCTCGTACAGCTCCTGGTGGCCGAACGGTTTCTTGACGTAGGCGGCCGCACCCGCCTCCAGACCGCGGATGGTGTCCTCTTCCTTGCCTTCGGTGCTGATGATCACTACCGGGATGCCGGCAAAGGCCGGCGTCTCCTTGACCTGGCCCAGGAACTCGAGCCCGTTCATCCGCGGCATGTTGATGTCGAGCAGGATGAGGTCGATGTCGGGGTGCGCGTGGAGACACTCCAGCCCTTCGTGACCGTCGTGGGCGTGGACCAGGGAGTACCGGCGCAACATCACCTCGAAGATCTTGTGGATCAGCTTGGAGTCGTCGACCACCAGGATCTTGTTGGGCTGCACGAAGTCCTCGCTCTCGTCTAACGGGCGACCGCCCGTCGCAGGGCCCGCACCGACCGGGCCGACCGCGGATCCGGGCTCGCCTCACACCCAGCGCCGCGCACCCGGAGACGCAGCGCTCTCGGCTCCTGCAGGGCCGCCACTGCCGCGCAGGGTAGCCGAATCCCGGGGCCGGGTTCAAGGGTACGGCCTGATACAGTCCGCCCGTTCCGTCCGACCGACAACGGGCGCCCTTTGGACGAGTCGCTCAGCCAACTGCTCGAAGAGTTCCTGCTCGAAGCGCGGGAGCGGGCGGCCCGCGTCGAGCACGCGCTGCTCGACCTCGAGGACTCCCTGCCGGACCAGCGGGCGCTGCTGCTGGAGCGCGCCCGCCGCGAGCTCCACACCCTCAAGGGCAACGCCGGCATGCTGGGGCTCGGCGGACCGCAGCGGCTGGCCCACCGGCTGGAGGACATGGTCGAAGGGCTCGCTCCGGTGGCTCCGGAGGTGGCACCGGTGCTCGACGAGCTGGACCGGCTCCGGCTCGAGCTGGCCGAGCTGGCGAGCGGCGCCGGGGGCGCAGCGCCCGGGGAGCCCGACAGCTGGCTCCGGGTGGCGCCGGCCCGACTCGACGAGCTGATGGCGGCGGTGGCGGAAGGGCTCACCCACCGCCACCGGCTGGCCCTGGCGGTCGGGCACGGCCGCCAGCTCGACCCCGGCGACCCCGGCTTCGCCGAGCGGTCTGCAGACGCCTGGGAGGCGGCCGGCGAGGCGCTCCACGCCCTCGAGGTCGACCTGCGCCGGCTCGAGGAGGAGGTGCAGGGCCTGCGGATGGTGCCCTTGCGCACTCTCTTCGCGCCGCTGCGCCGCATCGTCAGCGACGGCGCCCGTCAGACCGGCAAGCGGGCGCGGCTGCTGACCGGCGGAGGCGAAGCGACCCTCGACCGCTCGCTGGTGGGTCTGGCCGGGGACGCCCTCGGACACCTGGTCCGCAACACCGTCCTCCACGGCATCGAGACGCCCGCCGAGCGGCAGCGGCGCGGCAAGAGCGCCGCCGGCACGGTGGCGGTGCAGGCCGCCGTCGAGGGCGACCTGGTGCGGCTCACGGTCGAGGACGATGGGGCCGGCCTCGACCGCGACGGACTGCGCGACGCAGCGCGACGGCTGGGCGTCGAGGAGACGCGGCTCGACGATCTCCACACGCTGGTCTTCCTGCCCGGCCTCACCACCCGCCGCGCCGCCGACCTGGGGGCCGGACGCGGGATCGGGCTGGCGGCGGTCTTGGAGGCGGCGCGCGCCGCCGGCGGCGGCGTCGAGGTGGCCAGCGAGCCCGGCCGCGGCACCCGCTTCACCCTGTCGCTGCCGCTCCAGGTGACGCTCACCCGGGTGCTGAGGGTGGCCGCCGACGGGCGGGAGTACGCGCTGCCGGTCCGCGCGGTCGTCGACACCGCGCGGCGGCCGGGCGGCGACGGCGGCGGCTCGACCGTGGAATGGCGCGGCCACCGGCTGCCGGTCCTCGATCTGGGCCAGGCGCTGGGAACGTCCGTGACGCCCCGGCGTGACGGCTACCTGGCGGTCGTGGGCGCCGAAGGCCGGGTCCGGGGCCTGCTGGTCGACCAGCTGGTTGGACTGCAGCAGGTGGTGGTCAGCGACCTCGACGAGGTGGCGGGCCGGCCGGCCGGCATCGGCGGCACCACGGTGCTGGGGGACGGCCGGGTGCTGCTCATCCTCGACCCCACCACCCTCACCACCCTGGAGGTCGCGACCCGGTGAGCGCCGAGAGCGCGGGCGGGGAGACCGAGCTCCTCTACCTGTTTGCCGACAGCCTCCAGCCCGCCGAGGAGGAGCAGGAGCCGGAGGAGCCGGAGAGCTGGGTGGCCTTCCGGCTGGCCGGCGCCGGTTACGCGCTGCCTGTGAGCCACGTCGAACGGGTGGTGAGAGTAGGCGAGATCACCCGGGTGCCGCGCGCCCCGGCGTCGGTCCAGGGGGTCACCAACCTGCGAGGACGGGTGATCCCGGTGGTCGACCTGCGGCGCCGCCTGGGGCTGCCGGCCGGGCCGCCGCCGGACGCCGCCGCCCGCATCCTCGTCCTGGGAGCGCAGGGCCGCCGCATCGGACTGCTGGTCGACGCCGCCGAGCACGTCCTGCGGCTGCTCCCCAGCCGGCGACAGGCGCCGGGCAGCGCCCTGCCGCCGGCCGTGATGGCGAGCTACCCGCTGGAGGGCGAGACGCTACGCCTGCTCGACCCCGAGCGGCTGCTCGCCGGACCGGCGCCGGCGGCACGGGAGGACGGCCGATGAGCCTGCGAAGCCGCATCCTGTGGTTGCCGCTCCTGGTCGGATTGGTGTTTCTGGCGCTGCTGGCCTGGGCGCGGCCCGGCGTGCGGGAGAGCGAGACCGAGCTGACCGCGCTCCAGCAGGAGCTGTCGGCGCTGGCCCTCGCCCGCGAGCTGGAGGCGATGAGCGCCGACCTGGTGCTGGCCCGCCGGTCGGCGGCGGACGACGCCGGACGGCAGGCCGCCGCCAACCGCCTGGAGGGCGCCCTGCAACGCAAGCTGGAAGCGGCCGGCCGCAACGCGGCCCTGCCGGCCGAGGCGCTGGCCGACGCCGGCCGCCAGCTGGAGGGCGCGGCGGCGGGGGACGCGGCCGCCGGCGAGGCGCTGCGCCGGCAGCTCGCCGAGCTGGCGGCGGCACAGCAGCGACAGGCGGCGGCGACCGCCGGCCGGGCGCGCGCCGCGGTCGGATCGGCCCCGCGCCGCATCGGTCTCTGGCTGCTGGCGGCGCTGGCGGTGGCGACGCTGCTGGCGTTGCCGCTGGCCCGCTCGGTGGCGCGGCCGGTGGAGGAGGCGGCGCGGGTGGCCGAGCGCCTGGCCGACGGCGATCTCGCCGCCAGCCCGACGCCGCGCGGGCCGGCCGAGACCCGCCGGCTGCTGGCCGCGCTGACCCGCACCGTCGACCGGCAGCGTCACCTGGCCGGAGTGGCCGACTCGGTGGCCGACGGCAAGCTCGGGGTCGAGGTGAAACCGCGCGGCGAGGGCGACGTCTTCGGCTACGCGCTGCGCAAGATGACCCTCAACCTGCGGCAGATGATCGGCGACCTGCGCGACGCCTCGCGTCAGGTGCTGGCCGCCGCCGAGCAGATCGCCGCCGCCGCCGCCCACATCAGCCACGGCGCCGAGGACCAGTCGTCGGCCACCGAGGAGACCTCCTCGACCATGGTCGAGATCGCCAGCCAGATCGACTCGGTGGCCCGCTCGACCCAGTCGCTGGCTTCGAACGTCGAGCAGACCTCGGCCTCGATCGGGGAGATGGGGAGCTCGATCGAGGGGGTGGCCCGCAACTCCGAGAGCCTGCTGTCGGCGGTCGACGAGACCTCGGCCACCATCGAGGAGATGGCGGTCTCCATCCGCTCGATCGCCGACAAGGTGCAGGTGGTCGACCGGGTGTCGGCGGCGGCCGCCCGCGCCGCCGAGGAGGGCGGCCAGGAGCTGTCGCGGATCATGGCCGGGATCGCCGCTTCCAGCGAGGACATCTCCAAGATCGTCAAGATCATCGAGGAGATCGCCGACCAGACCAACCTGCTGGCGCTCAACGCCGCCATCGAAGCGGCGCGCGCCGGCGAGAAGGGGCGCGGCTTCGCGGTGGTCGCCGACGAGGTCAAGCGGCTCGCCGAGCGCTCGGTCGAGTCCACCCGCGAGATCGAGAGGTTCGTCGAGGCGGTGCAGAGCGACACCGGGCAGGCGGTCGAGACCACCCAGGCCATCCTGCGGCGGATCATCGACTCGGTGGCCGAGGCCACCGCCCTGGTCGGCGAGGTGTCGGCGGCGACCCGTGAGCAGAGCGGCGGTGCGGCGCAGATCCTCAAGACCTCCGGCAACATGCAGCAGACCACCCATCAGCTGGCGGTGGCCGTCAACCAGCAGGCCACCAGCACCGCCGAGATCACCCGCGCCGTCCACGCCATGAACCGGATGACCCAGCAGGTGGCCGAGGCCAGCGGCGGTCAGAAGCGCGGCGGCGACATGGTCGTCAAGGCCATGGAGCAGGTGGCGCGCATCGCCCAGCAGAACCTGGCGGCCAGCGAGCAGCTGTCGGCGGCCACCGCCAGCCTCAACCGCGAAGCCCGCCGTCTCGAAGAGATGGCGCGGGTGTTCGAGTTCTAGCGCGGGGGGGCTTCGCGCCGATGACGAGCTCCGATCTCCGACCGCCCGCTGAGCTCACCTGGGAGCAGTGCTCGGCGCTGCTCGACCGGCTGCCGGGCCTGCCGCTCGCGGAGCGGGCGCCGGCCATCGAGACCCTGCTGCGCAACCCCAGCCCCGGGATCCGCGGCCGCGCGCTGCGGGTGGCGGCGGCGGTGCTGCCCGATGAGACGCTGGTCTCCTACCTGCGCGACGGCGCCGACGCGGTACGCCGCAACGCTGGCCTCGAGATCCTCAGGCGGCGGGGCGCCCGCTCCTACCCGCTGGCGGTCGAGCTGCTGGGGGACGACGATCCGGACGTCGTGCTCCAGGCGGTCACCCTGCTCGAACACCTCAAGGACCCGCGCGCCTTCGAGCCGCTGCGCCGGGTGCTCGCCCACCCCGACCCCAACGTCGCCCAGGCGGCGATCCTGGCGGTCGGCGAGCTGGGCGACGCCCGCGCCATCGCCGAGCTGCTCCCCTTTCTGGAGCGCGACAACTGGCTACGGATGGCGGCGGTGCAGGCGCTCGGCGACCTGCGGGCCCCGGCCGCCGCCGCGCCGCTCGACGCGCTGCTGACCGACCTGCTGCTGGGGCCGCTGGCCGCCGAAGCGCTGGCCCGGATCGGCGGCCCGGCGGCCTTCGGCTCGCTGGCGCGGCACTGGCTGCGCTTCCTCGACGACCTCGATCCAGAGACTACCCTGGGGCTGCTGGCCCACGTGGCCGAAGGACTCGACGGGCACCCACCGGCGGTCGAGGGGCTGCGCGCCAGCCTCGCCGAGCGCCTGCGCGACCCCTACCGCGCGGTGCGGATCGCCGCCGCCCGCTGTCTGGTGGCGCTGGGGCCGGGTCCCGAGGACGCCGAGGCGCTGACGCTGCTGGCCGGCAGCGAGCCCGGGCCGCTGCTGCCCAGCTGTCTGGGGCGGCGCGCCGACCTGGCGCCGTGGCTGCTGGAGCAGAGCGGACAGCTCCGCGAGTGGGGCTTCCACCTCGCCGCCAGGTATCCGGAGGCGGCCACCGCCGCCGACCTGGCCGCCGCCCTCAGACGCCCGCCGCCGCCCGCCAACCTGCGGCCGGTGATGGCGGCCCTGGAGAAGACGGCGGCCCCGGAGCTGGCCGAGCCGCTGGTCGAGTTCTGGTCGGCGCTGCCGGCCGGCGAGCGCTCGC
>JBFGCA010000174.1:0-6499 GCA_041567315.1 Thermoanaerobaculia bacterium
GCGGCGGCCGCCGGCCGCCGTGAGCTCACCAACCGCCGCGCTGCGAGCCTCCACCGCCCCTGAAGTCGGGCCGGCGGCCGCCGCCGCCGCGCTCGGTCGCGTTGTCGACCCGGATCGTGCGGCCGTCGAGGTCCTTGCCGTTCATCTCGGCCTTGGCCTGATCGGCGTCGTCGTCGTTGGCGAAGGTCACGAACCCGAAGCCGCGGCTGCGTCCGGTGTCGCGGTCGGTGATCACTTTGGCGTCGGTCACCTCGCCGAACTGCTCGAAGGCCTCCCGCAGTTCGGCGTCGGTGGTCCTCCAGGCGAGACCGCCCACAAAGAGCTTCTTGGGCATCCATTCTCCTTTGGGTTTTCGTGGCGAGAGGGTCTGGCGGCAGAGTATCGCACAGTGCCGGCCCGGTCGCCAGGGTGGTCTCGCGGCGGTCTCGCAGCGGGCGTAGTTGCCGGCTTGGTGGCGGGAGCCGGCCAGGGCGGGGCGCGCCTGGGGACGCGGCCGGCCTGACGGACTTCAGAAGGGAGGCCGGCCGCTCCTTTCGCCTTCGCGCCGCGCGGGCCGTAGCCTTCGAGGCCTGTCACAAGCGCTCGTCTCAAGGCCCCTGTCGAGCCCCGCCCTGGCCGGCTCTACAACCGCTTTCGGCAATTGGGGCGATGACTAGAATGCGGCCGCGTGAGCGGCGCGAAGCTCAGGACCGGGTGGCTGTTGGCGGCGGTCGGGGTGCTGGCGGCCGGCGCCGGGTGCGGGCGCGGGGAGGCGTACCGCCCCCACGTGGTGGTGGTCCTGATCGACGCGCTGCGGGCCGACCGGCTTGGGGTGGCCGGGTATCCCAAGCCGACGACGCCGGCGATCGACCGGCTGGCGGCCGAGGGCGTGCACTTCACGACCGCGATCGCCCACTCGACCTGGACCAAGCCCTCGATCGCCACTCTCTTTACCTCGCTCTACCCGAGCTGGCACGGGCTGGTGCGGGTGGGGGTGGAGCGCGAAGAGGGGCTGATGACCGACGTCCTCGCCGAGGAGCGGGTGACCCTGGCCGAGCGCTTCCAGTCGGCCGGCTGGGCCACCGCGGGCATCGTCAACCAGGTCCACCTCCAGCACCAGTTCGGCTTCGCGCAGGGCTTCGACCACTACCGGAGCAGCCGCGGGGTGACGGCGCCAGAGCTCAACAGCCGTTTCGAGCAGTGGCTGGACCAGCGGCCACCGGGGCCGCTCTTCGCCTACCTGCACTACCTCGACGTCCACTGGCCCTACACCCGGACGCTGCCCGGACCGGCGGACCGGTTCGGACCGGTCGAGATGGTCCGCCGGCCGCCCAAGCGCGGCGATCTGGTCGCGGAGTGGGCCCGCGAGCTGGAGCGGCCCAGCCCCGACCTGGCGGCGCTCGAGGCCCGCTACGACCGCGAGGTGGCCTACGCCGACCGCGCGGTCGCCGGGGTCGTGGCGCTGCTGCGCCAGCGCGGCCTCTACGAGGATGTGGTGCTGGTGGTCACCTCCGACCACGGCGAAGGCTTTCTCGAGCACGGCGCGCTCCAGCACGGCTATGCGCCCTACGAGGAGCTGATCCGGGTGCCATTGGTGCTGAGGCTGCCCGAGCGGCTGCGGGGGCGGACCGGCCCGGTGGCGACTCCGGCCGGTCTGATCGACCTGCTGCCGACCCTGCTCGAGCTGGCCGGGTTGGAGCCCGAGCCCGCCGCCCAGGGTCGCAGCCTGGCGCCGCTGCTCCGCGGCGAGCCGCTGCCCGAGCGCACGCTCTTCGCCGAGTCGGTCGAGGCCGTGGCCGCCCACGGCGGCCGCCACAAGCTGCTCGAGCTCATCGCCGGCGAGCGGCTGTTCTTCGACCTCGAGACCGATCCGCTGGAGCAGCGTCCCGGTCCCTGCGACGGCCCCTGCGCCCGTCTCGCCCGCCACCTCGAGGCCTTCCGGCGCGCCGCCGCCGAGGCGCTGGCCGGCCAGGAGGGCGGCACCGTCCCGGTGACCCCCGCAGACGCCGAGCTGCTCAAGGCCCTCGGTTATCTGTAGGGCGGCTCGGCTAGCTCAGGCCGCGGACGTAGCCGCCGTCGACGGCGAGCGCCTGGCCGGTGAGGTAGGAGGCGGCCGGGGAGCACAGGAAGGCGATCACCTCGCCGATCTCGCGGGGGTCGGCCATGCGGCCGATCGGCGCCTCGGCGCCCTGCTGGGCGAGCACCTCTTCGGCGCTGCGGCCGGTCTGGCGGGCGATCTGGGTGGCCAGCTCCTCCTGGCGCTCGGTGCGGGTGTAGCCGGGCAGCACGGCGTTGACCGTGACTCCGTCCGTCACCACCTCGAGGGCGAGGGTCTTGAGGTAGCCCAGCACCGCCGGGCGTAGGGTGTTGGAGAGAGCGAGGCGTGGGATCGGCTGCCGGGCCGAGACCGAGTTGATGGCGACGATCCGGCCCCAGCCGCGGCGCCGCATGCCGGGCAGCACCAGCCGGCAGAGCCGCGGCACGAACAGCAGGGCGAGCGGGATCGCCTCCTCCCAGTCGGCGTCGTCGAGCTCCACCGCCGGTTTGGCGCGAGGGCCGCCGCCGTTGGCCACCAGCACGTCGATCGGGCCGAGCTGCTCCTCGGCGTCGGCCACCACCTCTTCGAGGTCGCCGGGCCGGCTGACGTCGCCGGGCACCGCCACCGCCTCGGCGCCGGCCTCGCCGAGCGAGCGCAGGGCCGCCTCGAGCTTGGCGCCGCCGCGGCTGTTGAGCGCCAGGCGGGCGCCGCGGGCGGCCAGCGCCCGCGCCGCCGCCAGTCCCAGCCCGGAGCTGGCGCCGGTGACCAGCGCGACCCGCTCGGCGAGGTCGCTCAGCTGCCGGTCTCCCTGGCCGCCGGCCTGCCGGCGGGCAGCCGGCGGCCCTCGCCGTCGTAGGCGTAGACGCCGCGCCCGCTCTTGCGGCCCAGCCGTCCGGCCTTGACGTACTGCGCCAGCAGGTTGCTCGGCCGGTAGAGGTCGCCGAGGGTGGCGTGGAGGTGCTGGAGGATCGACAGCCGCACGTCGAGCCCCACCAGGTCGGCCATCTCGAACGGGCCCATCGGGTGGTTGAGCCCTAGCTTGAGCGCCTGGTCGATGTCCTCGGCGCTGGCCACGCCCTGCTCCAGCATGCGGAAGGCCTCGTTGCCGATCAGGGCGTTGATCCGCGAGGTGACGAAGCCCGGCGACTCGTTGACCCGCACCACCACCTTGCCCATCCGGCGGGCGACCTCGGCCAGCGTCTCCAGGGTCTCCTCGGAGGTCTCCAGCCCGCGCACCAGCTCGACCAGCCGCATGATGTGGACCGGGTTGAAGAAGTGCATGCCCGCGAAGCGCTCGGGCCGGCCGCTGGCGGCCGCCATCTCGGTGATCGACAGCGCCGAGGTGTTGGAGGCGAAAAGCGCCCCGGCCGGGGCCAGCTCGGCCACCCGGCCGAAGGTCTCGACCTTGAGCGCCATCGACTCGGGGACCGCCTCGATCACCAGGTCGGCGCCGGTCACCGCCGCGGCGAGATCGGGGGCCGGCGCCAGCAGCTCGCGCGCCCGCGCCGCCGTCGCCGGCTCCACCTTGCCCTTCTCGACCCCCTTGTCCAGATTGCGCTCGATCACCTGGCCGGCGCTCTCCAGCGCCTCAGGCAGCGGGTCGAACAGCCGGGTTGCGTAACCGCCCATCGCCGCCACCTGGGCGATGCCCCGGCCCATGGTGCCGGCGCCGAGCACGGCGACGGTGCGGATCTCGCGGCTCATCGCTCGGTCCCGCCTCCGGCCGTGGCTTCCCGGCCCTGGGCTGGCCGACCTGGGGCCTCACGGCCCGGCACCCGATGGGCGGTCTTCTCGTCGCCGGCCACCAGCACGATCTTGCCGAACTGCGAGCGGCTCTCGAGCGCCCGCTGCGCCTCGGCGGCCTGCTCCAGCGGGAAGGTGCGGTCGACCACCGGCTTGAGGCGCCCCTCCGCGAAGAGGCGGACCAGCTGCTGCATCTCGGCGAGCGAGCCCATGGTCGAGCCCAGGATCGACAGGCTCTTGAAGAACACGGCGCGCAGGTTGATGGTGGCCAGAGGGGTGGTGGTCGCCCCGCAGAGCACCATCCGCCCGCCCCAGGCCAGGGCGCGGAAGCTCTGCTCGAAGGTCTCGCCGCCGACGTGGTCGACCACCACCTCGACCCCCTTGCGGCCGGTGACCTCCTTGACCACCTGCACGAAGTCGCCGGTGCCGTAGTTGACGGCGTGGGTGGCTCCCAGCTCGCGCGCCCGCTCGAGCTTCCAATCGGCGCCGGCGGTGGCGATGATCCGCCGCGCCCCCAGCATGCGGGCGATCTGCAGCGCGGCGCTCGACACCCCGGAGCCGGCGGCGTGGATCAGCACGTCCTCGAGCGGCTGTAGCCGCGCCCGCGCCACCAGCATGTGCCAGGCGGTCAAGAAGACCAGCGGCGTCGCCGCCGCTTCGACGTAGGAAAGCCCCGCCGGCAGCGGCAGCACGTTGCGCCGCGGCACCGCCACGTACTCGGCGTAGCCGCCGTCGCGGTGCTCGCCGAGGATCCCGTACCCCCGGCACAGCGGGTCCTCGCCCGCCGCGCAGCGCGGACACCGCCCGCAGGAGACCCCCGGCGCGATCAGCACCGGCTGCCCCGGCTCGACCCCGCCGGCGACTTCGCCCGCCGCCGCCACGTCGCCGGCGATCTCGCTCCCCGGCACCAGCGGCAAAGGGAACTCGTGCCCCTCGACTCCGTTCCGCAGCCACAGGTCGAGCCGGTTCAGCCCGCAGGCCCGCACCCGCACCAGCACCTCGTCAGCCCGCGGCTCGGGCGTCGGCAGCTCCCCCAACTCCAGCACCTCCGGCCCCCCGTGACCGTGGATCCTGTACCCCAGCACGCAGCGATCCTAGCAGCGGGCGGATCGGGTCCCTTTGGGCACTTCCAGTGGACTCTGAATCTCAGGAGACAAGAAGCCAGAGCTGGGTAGGGAAGCGGTTGGCGGCGGCTGTCGGCCTTGGCGCTCAAATCGCGGCATCGACAGACCGCGGGCCCGATAACTGCCGATGACGGTGCCAGGTCCGGCCGAGGAGGCCCGCCGGAGTCGAGGTGCCATCCCGCCACCGACTGAACAGTCTCGACCGCCGCTCAGAAGCCGGCCGGGGTGGGGTTCGACAGGGGCCTTGAGACGAGCGCTTGCACCAGGCCTCGAAGGCTACGGCCGAGCAGCGCGAAGGCGAGAGGAGCGGCCGGCCTCCCCTCTGAAGTCTGTCAGGCCGGCCGCGTCCCCAGGCGTGCCCCGCCCCGGCCGGCTCTTGCGATATGCGCTCGAAGCTCGAGCTTCGACGGGACGTGAGTTCGACTTGTCATCCAACGCTGCTCTACACTGCGGCCCGTGATGGGCACGGCGACGACTCCGCATGGACGGCGGTCAGCCAGAGGCGTTCTTGCGACTGCGGCGGTGCTGGCTGTTGCGGCTGGCGTTGTGGGTGCCGCTGCCGTGGCCGCCCAGACCGCTCCGCCGCCGGCCGCCACTCCGTTCCTGCTCGAACTGGGCGGCGGCCTGGTCAAGGTCCAGTACACCCCGGGCTCGCTCTACCGGGCGGCGCGGCTGCAGGAGCGGCTCGAACCCCTGGTGCGCGGGCTCGCCTCCTGGGGAGCGGCCGCGCCGCCGCCGGTCGTCTACCTGCTGTCGCGCGAGGAGTGGGCGTCGATGGCGGCGGCACCCTACGGGCTGCCGGCGGTGGTGGCCCGCGGTGGCCTGGCGCTGTGCGCCTGGGGCGACGCCGGCACCGTGGAGCTGTGGCGCGGGCTGGTCGGCGGCCGGCTGCCGGCGCCGGCCGAGCTGCCGCCGCGCGGCTCGCCCGAGGAGGCGGCCAGCGTCATGCTGGCCGACCTGCTGGCCGAGGTGGAGACGGCGCGGCTGATGCTGCGCGGCGCCGGGCTGCGCGGCGAGGAGGAGTGGATCGACGGGCTGCTGGCCCACGTCGCGGCCCGCTCGGTGCGGCTGCGGCAGAGCCCGGCCCTCGATGGGGAGCTGGCCGGGCTGTACCGCGCGCTGGCCGCGGCGGCGGCCGTCCGAGCGGCGCCCGACTCGGGCGCTGCCGGGTCGCCGGCCCGCTGGCTGGTGGACGAAGCCCGATTCGACCACGCGGCTGGTCTGGTGCTGGCGGTGGAGGGCGGCGGCGGCGCCAAGGCGTTGCTCAAGGCGGCGCGGCGCGACGGCGGCACTCTCGGTGCCGCGCGTCTGTTCAAGCGCTACCCCGAGCTCGAGTCCTGGGTGGCGGCGTCGGGTCTAGCGAGGGCCGCAACTCCGGCTAGCGCAGCCGACTAGCGGCCGCTGGCGCCCCCTGCCTCCACCGCCGCGGGGTGGGTGGATAATCGTTCCCGGAGGAGTGACATGGAGCACCATCACGGACCGGCCGGCGGAGAGCCGGCGGCCGGGGGCACGCTGACGGACCCGGTCTGCGGAATGACCGTGGCGCGCGGCGGTCCACATCGCCTGGAGCACGAGGGCGAGGTCTACGGCTTCTGCTCGGCCGGCTGCCGGGAGA
>JBFGCA010000175.1:0-6488 GCA_041567315.1 Thermoanaerobaculia bacterium
CCGATGGAGAGCGCCGGAAACCTGAACTGACCGTCGGCTCCCGTCACCTGGATCTGCGGCGCGCCGACACCGCTGACGGTGATCGTCACGCCGGGCAGTCGCTGGCCCTGGTTGTCTACGACGGTGCCGAACAGTCCGCCCTTCTCAGTCTGGGCGAACGCCACGCCGGCCGTGCCGACGAGGAGCACCGCTACCAGGACGAGGCAGCGCCGCCAGTTGTCGTTTAGCTTCATGCAAAGCCTCCTTCTCGGTTAACGCTCTGGACCGCCGAGGCGGTCCGACGAATCCGTTGTCGTGTCTAGGTTTACCTTGGATGCCCGGATCACGCCCGGACCGTCAGGCCCGCGTCTCAGACCGCGGAAAGTCTGTGTCCTAACGAGCCGGTAGTGTACAAGCATCCGGGGGTGTGGTCAAGCAATTGGGCTGCCAATCGGACCCTGAAGCGACAAAGACGGACAAATGTCCTGTTTCTGGCAGTTTACGGCCGCTTCTCGAGCGCGAATCCGCGCCATCTGGACCCTCGATTCGGGCGTTTGGATCAACCCATCCAAGATTTTGGATAGAGTGGCTGAACCCGGCGCCCCGGCGCCCCGTAACTCAGGCGGGAGTGGGCTCGCCGCGGCCCCGACCGGGTACTGCCGCGGGCCGGATTCTTGCTTTGCCGGAGGACCATGAAGCGACTCTTCTGTTGCCTGGCGCTGGCCGCCGCCGCCGGCTGCACGACCTATCAGCCGTTCGATTCCTCGGCCCATCTGCAGGAGGAGGTGGAAGAGCGGCTGGCGCCCCGGCTGGCCGACCGCGTCCAGGTCCCCTGGGAGATCGACGACCGGGTGCTCGCGGCGGTCGGGGACCGGCTCAATCCGTCGGGCAGCGAGCACCGGCGGACCAACGACATCCTCGATTTCGTCTTCGGCTGGCTGGACCTCGAGTACACCCTGACCCCGACCCGCAACGCGGTCGAGACCTTCCTCACCCGCCAGGGCAACTGCCTGTCCTTCGTCAACCTGTTCGTCGGCCTGGCCCGCCACCAGCGGCTCAACCCGTTCTACGTCGAGGTGGTCGACCATCAGCGCTGGAACTACAAGGACGGGGTGGTGGTCAGCCAGGGCCACATCGTGGCGGGCATCTACATCAACGGCAACCTCTCGACCTTCGACTTCCTGCCCTACCGGCCCAAGTCCTACCGCAACTTCGAGCCCATCGACGACCTCACGGCCACGGCCCACTACTACAACAACCTCGGCGCCGAGGCGCTGATGCGCGGCGACACCGACTCGGCGGCCCAGCTGCTGGAGATCGCCGTCGAGCTGGCCCCCGATTTCGACAAGGCGCTCAACAACATGGGGGTCTATCTGTTGCGGGTGGGCCGCAACCGGGAGGCGCTGGAGCTGTACCAGCGCGCCCTGGAGCGCGACCCCAGGAACGTCGCCCTGCTCACCAACGCCGCCCGCACC
The DNA here is from genome assembly GCA_041567315.1 of Thermoanaerobaculia bacterium. GTDB lineage: Bacteria > Acidobacteriota > Thermoanaerobaculia > Multivoradales > JAHEKO01. The sequence continues at coordinate 1,455 of JBFGCA010000175.1, forward strand.
TACCAGCAGCTCGGCCGCGAGGACGAGGCCTCGGAGGTCCTCTCGCGGATCGAGGACACCAACCAGATGAGCCCCTACTTCTTCGTCTATCGAGGCGAGCTGGCGCTGGCCCAGGGCAACACCGCGGGTGCCCTCGAGTACATGCGGCGGGCGATGCGCCGCGACAGCGAGGTGCCCGAGGTCCACGTCGGGCTGGTCAAGGTCTATCTGGCCCTGGGCGAGGTCGAGAAGGCGCGCCACCACGTGCAGCGGGCGCTGCGGCTGGACGCCACCCACGAGGAGGCGCGGCGCTACGCCGTGCTGCTCCAGGACCAGGGAACGGCCCGCTGAGGACCGGCGCCGCGGCCCTGGCGTTGGCGGCGGCCGTGGCGGCCCCGGCGCCGCCGGCAGGGGCCGCCGTGCCCCCGGGCTACGAGCCGGTGGCGCGGCTGATGGCCGAGGACCGCGCGCTGCGCCGGCAGGGCGCCGAGGAGGTGCTAGCCGGGGCGCGGGAGGCGCTGCTGCCGGCGCTGGTCGACGCCCTGTTCTTCACCGTGCGGCCGCTCAGGGGCGAGCTGCTCGAGGTGCTGACCGAGCTCACCGGCGAGGGCCGGGAGCGCTACCTGGACTGGGTGGAGTACGTCGGCGGCCGCCAGGATCTGGAGCCGGCCCCGGGCTACGCCGAGTGGAAGGCGACGCTGCTCGGCCGCATCGACCCCGGCTACCAGAAGATCTTCTATCCCGGGGCGCCGGCCCGCATCCGGCTCGAGGAGGTCGTCTCCGGCGGCGTGCGGCTGGACGGCATTCCGGCCCTCGAGCAGCCGCCCACCGTGTCGGCGGCCGAGGCCCGCTACCTGCGCAAGAGCGAGAGGGTCTTCGGTGTCCTGCTGGAGGGCGAGGCGCGGGCCTATCCGCTGCGCTTCCTGTCCTGGCACGAGATGCTCAACGACACGGTGGGCGGCCGGCCGGTGACCCTGAGCTTCTGCACCCTGTGCGGCTCGGGGATCCTCTACGACGCCAGCACGCCGGCCGGCGGCGCCTACACCTTCGGCACGTCGGGGCTCCTCTACCGCAGCAACAAGCTGATGTACGACCGCCAGGGCTACTCGCTGTGGAGCAACCTGACCGGCGAGCCGGTGGTCGGCCGCCTGGCGGGGTCTCCGGCGCGGCTGGCGGTGCTGCCGATGACGCTGACCACCTGGCGCGACTGGGTCGAGCGGCATCCGGCGACCCGGGTGCTCGACCTCGAGGCGCTGCGCCGGCAGTACCCGTTCGACTACCGGCCCGGCGCCGCCGATCGCGCCCGTGCCGGGGTGTCGTTCCCGGTCTGGCTGAGGAGCGACCGGCTGGCCGGCGACGACGAGGTGTTCACGCTGCGGCTCGGTGGCGCCGCCAAGGCCTACCCGGTGGCGGCGGTGCTCGCGGCGGGGGTGATCAACGACGAGCTGGGCGGCGAGCCGCTGGTGCTGGTGGGCGACCCCGGCAGCGAGGCGGTGCGGGCCTACCGGCGGGGCGTGCACCGCTTCCGGGCGGCGCCGGCGGCCGGCCGCCTGCTCGACGAGGAGGGCCGCGCCTGGCGGGTCGCCGAAGGCGGCCTGGAGCCGCCGGCGGCGGAGCTCGAGCCGCTCGAGCGGCTGGCCGGCCACGTCGCCTTCTGGTTCGGCTGGTACGCCTTCTACCCGCAGACCGAGGTGTGGGCCCCCTGAGCGACCACCGGGCCGGCGGAGGGTTTGAACTGGGGCCGCAGTCGGTATAGGATCGGGCGCAGCTCGGCTGACAGCGTGGTGATCGATCGACCGCTCCACCGCCGCTTTCCCTTTCTCGCCCTCGCGGTGATGCCGCTGGCGACCGTGGCGGCTGCGCAGACCGCCGATCGCGATCCGCGGTTCGAGGACACGGCCGAGGTGATCGAGGTCCGGGTCCCGGTCAACGTCGTCGACCGCGACGGCCTGCCGGTGCGCGGCCTCACTGCCGAGCAGTTCGAGATCTTCGACGAGGGGGAGCGCCAGGAGATCCTCGGCTTCGAGGTCTTCGATCTCGAGGAGCTGGAGCCCGGCGAGTCGCGGTCGGAGGTCGATCGAGCGCTGCCCTCGGCGGCCCGCCGTCACTTCCTGCTGCTCTTCGACCTCTCGTTCTCGTCGCCCAGCGCCCTGCTGCGGGCCCGGCGGGCGGCGCGCGCGTTCGTGGTCGACACCCTCCATCCGACCGATTTGGTGGCGGTCGCCACCCACTCGCTCGAGACCGGCTCGCAGCTGGTGGTGACCTTTACGCCCGACCGCGGCCAGGTGGCGCGGGCGATCGACACCCTGGGCGCTCCCCGGATGCTCCACCTGGCGCAGCGCGACCCGCTGCGCTTCGTGATCGACGACCCGCTCAACAGCTCGCAGGCGGCCAGCAGCGACCTCAGCGACCTGCAGCCCGACTCCACGGTCAACCAGCTCACCCAGAGCGTGGAGGCCTATCTGCGGGTGATCGGCAAGCAGGTCGAGCGCATGGAGAAGAGCTTCGCGCGCGGCCGCATCTCGAGCTGGGCCAACTCGATGGGCGAGCTGGCCCGCTACCTGGACAGCGTCAAGGGACGCAAGCACGTGGTGTTCCTCTCCGAGGGCTTCGACGGTCGGCTGCTGCTCGGCCGGCAGCCCGACGGCGAGGACCTGGGCACCCAGACCGACATGCGCAACCTGCAGTTCGGTAACTTCTGGATGGTGGACACCGACGACATCTTCGGCAACGCCGGCCTGCAGTCCGACGTCGCCCAGATGCTGGAGGAGTTCCGGCGCGCCGACTGCGTGATCCAGACCGTGGACATCTCGGGGCTGCGGGCCGACACCGCGGCGGTCTACCGCGCCCGTCGGGTGGGCCAGGATGCCCTGTTCTACGTCGCCAACGAGACCGGCGGCGCGCTGTTCGAGGATGCCAACAACTTCGGCGAGCAGCTCGAGCGGTTGCTCGCTCGCTCGAACGTCACCTACCTGCTGACCTTCCGCCCCAGCCGTCTGGAGGCCGACGGCAGCTATCACCGGCTGCGGGTGCGGGCCGATCTGCCGCGCGGCAGCCGCATCTCGCACCGCCGCGGCTACTACGCGCCGCGGCCCTACGAGGAGCTCCACCCGATCGAGCGCAGCCTGCTGGCCTCGGACGCCATCGCCAGCGTCGAGGAGCGCAGCGACCTCAAGCTCAACGTGCTCGCCGCCCCCTTCCGCGCCAACGACGACCAGGCCTACGTGCCGGTCATCGTCGAAGTGGACGGGCCCGAGCTGGTGGCGGGGCACCAGAGTCTCGAGATGGCGGTCGAGTTCTACGCCTACGTCACCGATCGTCACGGTGCGATGAAGGACTTCTTCACCCAGCTGGTCAATCTGGACCTGCGCCGCACCGGCGATCTGCTGCGCCAGAAGGGTCTCAAGTACTACGGCCACCTGACCCTGCCGCCGGGCGACTACCTGATCCGCGTGCTGGTCCGCAACTCCGAGACCGGCCGCTCGGGGGTCAAGGCGGCGCCGCTCGAGATCCCGGCCTTCGAGCTGGCGGCGCCGACTCTGCTGCCGCCGTTCTTCGTCGAGGGCGCCGCCGAGTGGCTGCTGGTCCGCGAGCGGCTGCCGGAGCTCGAGCGGCAGTCGGTGGTCTATCCGTTCACGGTCAACGGCCAGCCCTATGTGCCGGCGGCGCTGCCGGCGCTCAGGGTCGGCGACGAGGCCGAGATGTGCCTGGTGGCCTACAACCTGGGCGACGGCGACCTGCGGCTCGACGGCACCATCATGGCCGAAGACGGCTCGTCGGTCGATGGCGGGGCGCTGGCGCTCATCGACCGCACGGTGACCGGCATCGAGGGGCTCGACAAGCTGCTCGCGACCTTCCGGCCCGACGGGCTGCCGGCCGGGCGCTACACCCTCCAGGTGGCGCTCACCGACCTCGGCAGCGGCAGCGTCCAGCGCAACTCGATCCCCTTCGAAGTGCCGCTGAACTAGTACCGCCCGGCGCGCTGGCGCTCGGCGAACTCAACCGCTCGCCGAGCGACGCGGAAGAGCAGACTGGCCCCCCGGCGCCCGGCGGGGCCGTCCGCAGATCGGGACGGCGGCCCGGCGTCGCAAGGACGTGGGAGGTGCTCCCGCTGGCACGACCGGGCTGTCTCCGGGCGGTCGAGGGTGCGGCACGGAGTGTGCACGCTCGGAAAGGGCTTTCGATGCAGAGTGCCGGTGCAGGAGGGCGTCTTCCGGGTCGACCGGGTGGCGGCGGGCGAGTACCGGTTCGAGGTGACGGTCAGCGGCGGTGCCGGCGGCGACCCGCTCACCAGCTCGATTCCGCTGGTCGTCGGGAGTTGAGCGATCCGGAGAATGCGCGCCGGAAGAGCGTTCGCTGCGAGATAGAGTCTGGTCAGCGGGTGGGGTGGAGGGACCCGTGTTTCAACCTCTGGGAGACCGAGCCATGAGCCGACCGCGAGCCCTAGCCTCCACGACCTTCTCGCTCTGCCTTCTGACCATGTGTCTGGCGATCGGCGCGCTGAGCGGCCCGGCCGCCGCCCAGAACCGTTTCGGCGAGACCACCACGGTGGTGGCGGTCGAGGTGCCGGTGCAGGTGATCCGCGACGGCCAGCCGGTGCGGGGCCTGACGGCGGAGAACTTCGAGGTCTTCGACGGGCGCAAGCGCCAGGAGCTGACGGGCTTCCAGACCTTCGATCTGTCGTTGGTGGAGCCGCAGTCGGAGGAGCTGCCGGTGGCGACGCTGCCGGCGACCGCCCGCCGTCACTTCCTGCTGCTGTTCGATCTGTCGTTCTCGCAGCCGCCGGACGTGGTCAAGGCGCGGGACGCGGCCCGCGAGCTGGTGCGCACGGGGCTCCATCCGACCGATCTGGTGGCGGTGTCGACCTACTCGGAGTCGCAGGGCGCGCGGCTGCTGCTGGGCTTCACCTCCGACCGCAGGCAGGTGGAGTACGCCATCGACACCCTGGGTCTGGCCGACCCGCTCGAGCGCGTCCAGGACCCGCTGCGGCTGGCGGTGACCGCGCTCGAGGAGGCGCTGCGCGGCGACAACCGCGGTACCGGCGAGTCGGCGGGC
>JBFGCA010000176.1:0-6448 GCA_041567315.1 Thermoanaerobaculia bacterium
CGAGCGGATGAAGGCCTCGTCGTAGGCCCGGCCGGAGCGCTCCAACCGCGCCAGAACGCTGTCGAGCGTCAGCCGCGCGTCGGGCTCGAGCGAGGCCGAGACCGCGACCGGAGGCTTTCTGCGCGAGATGGCCATGGCGGCGTCTTCCGAGCCCCTGAGTATAGGCCCTTAACCGCCCGATCGCGCCTCCGTCGCCGGCGCTCGCGAGCGGCTACGCCGCCCGCTTCTCGCGCCGGCGGGCTCGGGCGTCGCGCCCCATCAGCTCCTCCCAGAGCAGGGTGAAGGGGCTGGCCACGTAGATCGACGAGTAGGTGCCGACGACCACCCCCACCGTGAGGATGAAGGCGAAGCCGCGCAGCACCTCCCCGCCCAGGAACAGCAGGCTGCCCACCGCCAGCAGGGTGGTGCCCGAGGTCAGCACGGTGCGCGACAGCGTCTGGTTGATGCTCTGGTTCATCACCTCGACCAGCGGCAGCCGGCGGCTACGGCGCAGGTTCTCGCGCACCCGATCGAAGACCACCACCGTGTCGTTGACCGAGTAGCCCACCAGGGTGAGGAAGGCGGCGACGGTGGTGAGGTTGAACTCGAAATCGCTCAAGGCGAACAGCCCGAGGACGATCAGCACGTCGTGGGTCACTGCCACCAGGGCGCCGATGCCGAACCGCAGCTCGAAACGGAACCAGATGTAGACCAGCATCCCGATCAGCGAGAAGAGGACCGCGAAGATCCCCTTGCGCCGCAGCTCGGCGCCGATCTGGGGGCCCACGTTCTCGGCCCCCAACACCGTGAAGGCGCCGAGGTGGGCGCGCTCCCGCAGGCCCGCCGCCACCGGCTCGCCGACCGCGGGCAGGGCGGCGATCTCCTCCCACGAGTCGAGCAGCCCGCGATCGCGCCGCAGCTCCAGGATGGCGTCGGCGACGGTGCCGTAGTGCTCATCGGCCAGGGCGCGGTCCTGCGCCGCCAGTTGCTCGGGGTCGAGCTCGACCAGCAGCTCGGCGAGCGCGTCCCGGCCGCGGCGGTTGAGGTCGAAGTCGGAGCCGGCGCCGGCGTTGTAGCGCGCGTTGAGCGCCGCGACGATCCGCTCGCGGCTGCCCTCCTCCTCGCCGGGAGTGGTCGGCGTCTTGATGATCGCCTCGTTGGCGTCCTCGCCGCCGAAGCGCTGGATCTGGGCGTCGCCGATGCCGGCCTGCACCACCAGCGCCCGCAGCTCCTCGATCGCCGGCGGCTGGTTGAACTTGAGGGTGAGCTGGGTGCCGCCGGCAAAATCGATCCCCAGGTTGAGCTTGCCGTGGACGAAGACCGCGGCGATCCCCACCGCCACCAGCACCGCCGAGACGACCACGAAGATCCGGCGGTAGCCCATGAAGTCGATCTTGGGGTCGCGAAAAAACTCCATGCGCGGTCAGCTCCTAGGCGGTTCTCTGGCGGCAGCCTGGGCCCATCAGATCGAGAGGTAGTCCACCCGCCGCCGGCGCGACAGCAGCAGGTCGAAGATCCAGCGGCTGACGAAGATCGCCGTGAACAGCGACGCCAGGATGCCGATCGACAGCGTCACCGCGAAGCCGCGGATCGGCCCGGTGCCGAACTGGAACAGGAAGAGGGCGGCGATCAGGGTGGTGATGTTGGCGTCCAGCACCGAAGACAGCGCCTTGGCGAAGCCGGCGTCGACCGCCGACTTGACGGTCCGTCCGTGCCGCAGCTCCTCGCGGATGCGCTCGAAGATCAGCACGTTGGCATCCACCGCCATGCCGATGGTGAGCACGATGCCGGCGATCCCGGGCAGCGTAAGGGTGGCCCCGAAGTAGGCCAGGGCGCCGAACAGCAGGACGATGTTGAGGGTCAGGGCGAGGATGGCGTTGAAGCCGGTGCGGCGGTAGACCACCAGCATCGTGACCACCACCAGCGCCAGCCCGATGAGCCCGGCCCGCAGCCCCTGCTCGATCGAGTCCTGCCCCAGCGAGGGGCCGACCGTGCGCTCCTCGAGATAGGTGATGCCGGCCGGCAGGGCGCCCGAGCGCAGCACCGTGGAGAGGTCCTCGACCTCCTGGCGGGTGAACGAGCCCTCGATCAGCCCGGAGTCGCCGATCCGGCTGCGGATGTTGGGCGCCGAGACCACCTTGCCGTCGAGCACGATGGCCAGCCCCCGCCCGACGTTGTTGCCGGTGGCCTCCTCGAACAGCTTGCCGCCCTCGAAGGTGAGAAAGAAATTGACCACCGGCTGGTTGAACTCGCCGAGGCCGGGGCGGGCGTTCTTGAGGTCGCGCCCGGTGATCACCGGCCGCTTCTCGACCGCGTAGTAGCTCTGCCCGAGGGCCTGGCCGCGCTCGTCGCGCGCCGTCTGGGTGAGGATCTCGACGTTTTCGGGCACCCGGCCGCCGTAGTGGCGCAGGATCTCTTCGCGGCTGCCGGCCGCGGAGCCGCCGCGGGTCGGATAGGCCACCAGCCGGAACTCCAGGAAGGCGGTGTTCTTGATCAGCTTCTTGACCCGCTCGGGGTCGTCCACCCCGGGCAGCTGGACCACGATGCGGTTGGTGTCCAGCCCCTGGCGCTGGATCACCGGCTCGGAGACGCCGAACTCGTCGACCCGGTTGCGGATCGTCTCCACCGCCTGGACCACCGCCAGATGGCGGATCTCCGACAGGTTCGAGGGCTCCATGTCGAAGCGCAGCTGGCCGCCCCGGCGCTGCCAGCTCCAACCCGGCAGGTACTCCTCGACGATCTCGCCGACCTTGGAGTCGCGGTCCACCGGCACGCCGGAGACCTCGAAGCTGCCGATCTCGGTGGCCCGGCCGGCGACGCCTCCCAGCCCGGCGTCCTTGAGCTCCTGGAGCAGCCGGTCCATGTCCTTGGTGCTCTCGGAGCGCACCGCGTCGTCGACCTCGACCTGCAGCACCAGATGGATGCCGCCGCGCAGGTCCAGTCCCAACCGCAGTCTCTCCTTGAGCGGATAGGCGGAGAACGCCGCCACCGAGCACAGGCCGACGATCAGCACGCCGCGCCACAGCAGGCTGCGGTTCATGGCGCGCCCCCCTCACCGCCCTCGAGAGCGGCGATCGCCGACTTGGCCACCCGCAGCTTGACGTTGTCGGCCACCTTGAGCACCACCACCTTGTCGTCGACCGCCGCGACCTGGCCGTAGAGACCGCCGTTGGTCACCACCCGGTCCCCCTTCTTGAGGTTGTCGATCACCCGCTGGAGCGCCTTCTGCCGCTTGCGCATGGGCGCGATGAGCAGGAAGTAGAAGATCGCGAAGACCAGGACGATCGGCACCAGCTGGAGGTAGCCGGGGGCCGCGCCTTCGGCGAAGGCCAGCAGTGGAGCGAGTCGGGACACTGCGGATGGAAGGTCCTAGGTCGGGGGCTCGGAACCGCGAGCACCCGCGCCCGGCCGCAAGGCTCGATAGGCGTCGGGGTCGGCGTCGGGGTCGGCCTCGGAGGCGGTGGCCGCTGCCACCCGCTCTTCCAAGGTTCCGAAGCTGATAGCTTCTCTGAGCCCGGCCATAAAGTCAAGGTAGAAGCGGAGGTTGTGCTGGGTCGCCAGCACCGCCCCGGTGAGCTCGCCGGCGCGGGTCAGATGGTGGAGGAAGGCCCGGCTGACCCGGCGGCAGACCGGGCAGCCGCAGTCGGGATCCGGGGGCCGGGGGTCGGCGCGGAACCGGCCGTTGCGGATCTTGAGCACGCCCCGGCGGGTGAACAGCACGCCGTGGCGCGCGTTGCGCGACGGCAGCACGCAGTCGAACAGATCGACCCCGCAGGCCACCGCGTGCGCCAGATCGGCGGGCGTGCCCACCCCCATCAGGTAGCGCGGGCGGTCCGCCGGCAGCAGCGGGGTGATGCGCTCGACCACCGCCCGGCGCTCGGCCAGCGGCTCGCCGACGCTCACCCCGCCGATGGCGTAGCCGTCGAACTCCATCGCCGCCAGCTCGCGCGCCGCCCGCTCGCGCAGCTCGGGATAGACGCTGCCCTGGACGATGCCCAGCAGCCCGCCGGGTCCCCCGGGCCAGGCCGCCCGCGAGCGGCGCGCCCATTCCTGGGTGCGGTCGAGGGCCGCCGCCGCCGCCGCGCGCTCGACCGGCCAGGGCGGGCACTCGTCGAGGACCATGGCCAGGTCGACCCCCAACCGCAGCTGGCTGGCCACCACACCCTCGGGGGTGAGCCGCAGCGGCTCGCCGTCGAGGTGGCTGCGGAAGCTGACCCCGTCGGCGTCGACGCGGGCCCTGGCCGCCAGGCTGAAGACCTGGTAGCCGCCGCTGTCGGTTAGGATCGGGCGCCGCCAGCCGCTGAAGGCGTGCAGCCCGCCCATCGCCTCGATGGCCTCCACTCCGGGCCGCAGCGCCAGGTGATAGAGGTTGGCCAGCATCACCTCGGCCCCCGCCGCCTCGAGCTCGGCCGGGCCCAGGCCCTTGACCGCCCCGAGGGTGCCGACCGGCATGAAGGCCGGGGTGTCGACCGCCCCGTGGGGGGTATCGAGCCGGCCGCGGCGCGCCGCCCCCTGGCGGGCCAGGACTTCGAACTCGAGGCTCATCGGCCGGCGACCGGGACGCCGGGCCGCCGGCGAGGGGCCCGGGGGCTCAGCGCAGACCGGCGTGCCGCTCGAGGTCGAGCCGGCGCACCTCGACGTTGGCCGGCAGCTGCAGCTCGAAGCGGTCCCCCGGCAGCTCGCCGTTGACGGTGAAGTTGGCGAACCGGAAGTCGGTGACGTCGCCGTCGGCCTCGACGAAGCGCAGCCGCACCGGCAGGAAGAGCTGCGGGTCGATCCACAGCCCCAGGCTCTCGACCCGCCGGGCGACGCGATCGAAGCGCGGCGTGAGCGCCAGCTCGTAGGGGCTGGACCCGTCCTGGGGCATGGTCAGGGTGACGGTGAAGTACTCGAGCAGATCGTCCATCGAGCTGCCGGCGCCCAGGTAGTGGAGCACGCGCTGCGAGTGGCGGCCGACCGGCACCCGCTCGACCTGGTCCAGGTCGCGGTACCAGACCGTCATCTCGTCGCCGCGGATCAGCATCGAGATCGGGTTCGGCGATCGATACTCCCAGCGCACCCGGTCCGGCGCCGCGTACGAGAACGTACCCCGCGCCTCGGTCGGCTCCACCAGCATCGAGCTTTCCTTGAACTGGGTGAACTCGGCCTCGAGGGTCGCGACCCGGCGCTGCTCGAGCCGCACTCTCTCGAGCAGGGCCTGGAGCCGGGCGGCCGGACCCAGCTCCTGCCGCCGCGGGTCGGGCAGGGTCTCGGCGCGCACGGCGGGCGCCGCCGCGGCCAGCGCGACGACAAGGCTGAGGACGGCTCGGGACTTGCGGGTGTTCACGGGACTCCGGCCCCGGGCGGGGGCGGGATGAACCTCGATTCTACCCGCCTTCCTGCGCTACCGGCAACTCGCCTTGACACCCCCCGGCAGCCGATGTAGCTTGCCGGCCGCTCCGCAGTTCCGGGCGTCGGGGGGTTCCATGGTCAAGTTGGGCAGCAAGCACGAGTGCGAGGAGTGCGGCACCAAGTTCTACGATCTCGGCAAGAACGAGGTGACGTGCCCCAAGTGTGGAGCCGACAGCCGGGCCGAGGCCGACGGCCCGCCGCTGCCGCAGGGCGCCTCGCGCCGCAAGCAGCGCGCCGAGACCGCCGAGCGCGACGGCGCGGCCGGCGATAGCTCCGACTCCGAAGACGAAGACGACGACGAGAACGGCAAGGAGGAGCTGGAAGCGGACGAAACGGACGAGCCACCGGAGGACGAAGAGGTGGACGACGGCGACGAGGAAGAGGACGAAGACGAGGAAGAGGACGAAGACGAAGACGACGAGGAGGCCGACGACTGAGCGCGGCCCGCTGGTCGCGGTCGCCCTCGGCAGCAACCTGGGCCCCTCCGAGACCACCCTGCGCCACGCCGTCGCCCACCTCAAGCGCCACCTCCGAGACCTCCGGATCGCACCCCTCTACCGCACCGCCGCCCTCCCCGACCCCCGCCAGCCGCCCTTCCTGAACACCGTCCTCGTCGGTCACAGCCGCCTCGCCCCGGAGGCGCTGCTGGCGCTCGGCAAGGCGCTCGAGCTGGCCGTCGGTCGGCGGCCCGGTCCGCGCGACGCCCCGCGGCCGCTCGACGTCGACCTGCTGCTCTGGGGCTCGCGGGTCGCCGACGCTCCCGAGCTGACCCTCCCCCACCCCCGCCTCCGCCAGCGGCGCTTCTACCTGGCGCCGCTCGCCGACCTCGAGCCCACCCTCCCGGTCCCCCCCGACGGCGCCACCGTCGCCCACCTCCTCGCCACCCTCGGCACCACCCAGCCCATCCAGCGCATCCCCTGGACCGCCCCCCCGCCAGGCTAGTGTCCCGTGCGGTAAGTTCCTTTACATTCGAGCGGCGCTGCATCCCGCTGGGCGGCGTTGCTCCTCGGTCACGTATAGCCCGATACGCTCAATCGTCGCGCCTTGCCCAGCGGGCGCTTCGCCGCTCTCGGTGTGA
>JBFGCA010000177.1:0-6157 GCA_041567315.1 Thermoanaerobaculia bacterium
ACGTCGAAGCGCCCGCCGGGTGACGGCGGGCCGAGTAGGAGGCAGATCAGTTCGAAAGGAGGCCAACAATGCTGACGAGATACTTGCGGGTCCGGCTGGACGGAAACGACATCTCGGCCTGGCTGGACGGCAGGAAACTGGAGAGAGGGATCGACGACCTCGTGAGGGTCGAGAACGGGCTGGTGAGAGTGACCTTCGAGGCGCCAGCGTACAGGGCTGAGATCGTCGTCCAGGAACCGGGGACCAACATCATCGAGGTGACGGATCCCGACGGGACGCAGGTTACCCGACCACAACGCGCGGGTCGCGAGTTCGTTGTGATGGCGGAACTCACGATCCCGGAGGTCGCCGTGGTCTGGTTGTCAGACCTGCTAGCCGGCGGCGCCCGCCCCGAGCAATCACCAGACGTCGAGGTCATCGAGGTCGCATGGAAGGCCGAGGCGGACGACTCCGAAGCGCCCGCGCAGGGACCCACAGAAAGCACTGTCCGAGACCCGTCGCTGAAGCTCGCGAACCTCGAAGACGACCGAAACGTTTCAGTAAGTAGACTGAACGGAAAAGGGAAGACGCTGGCGTGGCTGCCCGTAGACAAGGACGGCCACCCGGTGAGCCAGAAAGGAGAACACGAAGCAGATCACTTCATGATCACCGGTATTCACGGCTTGCCGCAGTCGATTTTCGGCGTGCCGCAGTTGATCGAGGGGTCCTACGGTAGACACGTTTGGCTGGCGTACGACACCGGGGAGGTGATTCGCCACGACCCCGATAAGCCGGGTGCTAAGCATCGCGCCGAACCGGTTGCCAGGCCACGTCGGTCTCCAGTGACCCGGGCGACGAACGAGCGCCAGACGTTCCGCTACACGATCACGGCCATCCGGCAGGGCCAGGCCGCCTACAAGGACCCGGGAGTGGACAACGAAACCGATCCCGGCGCCCCGTAGGACCCAGCTCGGGGGGTCGGCCCGATCGGCTGTCATCAGCCCAGGCCAAGACGCCATGCAGGTAGAGGGCGGGCAGCGCTGTTGGTCACTGGTTGTAGGCCAGGAGTAGGACTCACCGAGCCCAGGAAGTCGGGCGGCGGGCCGCATCTGACCGCGGCCCGCCCCCGGGATGTCCCCGGCTACCGCGAGCGGTTGAGCTGGTGCATCTCCCTCCAGATCACGGCATGGACGGCCTCGTAGGGGCCTTGGGGCCGGATGTAGCTGAAGGTGTTGGCCGCTGCGTCGGGTCCGGGACGGGCAAAGAAGGTCACCGTGCCCAGCTGGTTCGGCAGCGGGCCGAGCCCCCGGGGGACCTGATCGCCGAGCTTGTCGGCGCCGGCCTCGAGCAGCTTCCTGACCAGGCGGTCGAGGCGGCGAGACCCGAAACGCCGCGGCGAGCTGACGTACGTCACCGCCCGGCGGCCGGGGCGCTTCAGCCAGATGGCCTTCACCGCGGAGCCGTCGTTGTAGACGACGAGGTTGGTGTGCAGGGCCTGCGCGCCGGTGACCTGGCTCCAGTCGTAGACCAGGATCGGCTCGGCCACGATCGGATTGCCGGGATCGATCGGCGCTTGAGCTCTGAGCGGGACAGTGGTGAGGAAGGTGACGAAGGCGAAGAGGAGAGTGCGTTTCATCGGGCTGACTCCTGTTCTTCGAGATGTTTGTGGTGTCTGGCGGCTTCGTTTGCTCCGTCCGCTGTCGCGCGCGATTCATGGACACCTGGTCGCGGAGCAGCATCCGTACCAGACCGAAAACCAGCCCGACCGACCTGCTTGTCAAAGGGTTATGTGTTTTCAGACGGGAGGCAGTTCGCGCCCCGGCGCGATCGCCGGCCCGGCGGATCCCTATCCGGTTGGATAGCGCCTCTAGCTTCTTGGATAGACGGCGGTGGCAGATCGGCGTGCCGCACCGGGTTCCCGGATCCGGCTCGCCTCTCGGCGCTGTGGTGGGTCAGCGGATCTCGGCGGCGGCGCGGGCGAGGACGACGGCCGAGGCGTCGGCCATCGACTCGTAGTAGGCGACGAAGCGGGTGGTCTCGGGGGCGGCGTAGGGCCGCAGGTTCTCGGCCCAGCGGTAGGCGATCGGCTGGTAGATCAGCTCGGCCTCGAGCAGGAGCGGCGGCTGGGCGGTCCCGATCTCCACCTCGTACCGCACCCGGTCGCCGCCGGCCTGGAAGTCGCCGTCCGCCGCCGCGCCGCCGTGGACGGCGACGTCGGCCGGCGCGGTCGTCTTGTCGAAACCCCGGGGCAGCAGCCGGTTGTCCTTGGCGTAGGAGGAGGCGGTCAGCAGCCCGGTGGTGACCGCGCCCTCGGGGCCGGCCAGGATGCTCTCGTAGATCTGGACCTGGCCGGGCTCGACGATCACCCGGTGGTGGGGCTCGAAGCGCGAGGCCTCGACGTCGTTGTCGTTGCCGGTGATCCTGCCGCTGGGCTCCAGGGCGCCGGACTCGAAGAGGAGGCTGCCGGCGGCGTCGCGGACCGTGAAGTGGAGCCACGCCCGCCGCGGCGGATAGGCGGTCGGCAGCTTGTGGCCGGCCAGGCTCTCGACCGCCACCTCGGCCGCCAGCCGGCCGCCGGCGAGCGCCGCCCGCTCGATGGTCAGCCGGGCGGTGCGGATCTGGAGGTTCTCGACCGTGCGCCGGGCCGCGGTCTCGAGCTCCTCGGGCAGCGCGGTCACCCCCAGCTCGTTGCCATAGCGCGCCAGCAGCCGGAGCTGGAAGAAGTTGCCGCCGCGGAAGACGTGACGCGAGAAGTTGGGGCGCGGCTCCGCGAGCACGCTGGCGATCGGCGCCTCGCCCTCGATCTCGGGCATGTGGCACGACTGGCAGCTCCGCTCGTCGCGGTAGGCGCTGTGCCGCCACTCGAGGTAGGGGACCTGCTCCGGCAGCCGGCCGGTGATCTCGCCGCTGCTTCCCAGCGAGTGGGTGTAGAGCGTGTGGCAGGTTGCGCACAGCTCGGAGCTCTGGACGTGGGCCGCCGCGGTCGCCACGTAGGTGCTGGCCGAGCGCATGATGGTCCGGCGGCCGGCGTCCACCTGGAACGGCCCGTAGATCGCGCGCTCACCCGGCCGGCGCCCCGTGTCCACCAGGAACCCGCCGGTGAAGCTCTCCTCCTGACCGAAGTTCGCTTCCCCGATCTGGTGATGCCGTCCGTCGCGGCCCGGACCTGCCACTCCAGCTCGATCGGCTGGATCGAATCATCCGGCGCCGGGATGCGCTCCACCAGCCGCCCCAGGTCGCCGTCTCCCAGACCGTCCGGAAAAACCGCGAACCGACGCCCGGCCAGCCGCAGGGCCCACGAGGCGGCAAGGTCGACGAAGTGCATGACGGCGAACGCTCCCTTCCTAGCAGCCCGTGGTGGAAGTCGGTCGGGTCGGCTGGCGAGCGCGGCGGGGCCGGATGCCAGGCGCCGCGACGCAGGCAATGCCGAGCCATTGTCGAGGAGCGGCAACGCCGCAGACGGCTCCGCCCCGCCGCCAGACGGGCGGGCGGACTTCCACCACTAGCCCGGATCGCCCGGGTCCGCGAACAGCACCGGCTGCGCCGGACCCGGCCGCAGCGCCAGAAGACGGCCGGCGGCCGCGCAGCCGGACAGGAAGGCGCCCTCGATCCGCGGCCCGCCGCACCAGTCGCCGCAGGCCGCCAGGCCCGAGCCCGGCTCGAACAGACACGGCTCGGGCAGCGGGGTCGGCGGCAGCGCGAATCGCCAGCGGTGGGCGTCGAGGTGGAGCGGGGCCGGCGGGCGGGCACCGACCGCCTCCGAGAAGGCCGCCAGCAGGCGCTCCGCCGCCTCCTCCCGCCCCAGCTCGAGATGCCGCCGCGACCACTCGGGCGAGCCGTGGAGCACCCAGGTCTCGCCCGCCGGCCGGCCGTGCTTGGAGGCGTCGCGGGCCACCCAGCTCAGCGGCGAGCCGTGGATGAAAGCGCCGTCGAAGCCGAGCTCGAGCGGCGTCTCGAAAGCGGCCATGACCGCCCAGCAGGGGAGCATCTCGACCGCCGCGGCGCGCCCCGCCAGCGCCGGCGCCGCGGCGGCCAGCAGCGCGGCGGTCTGCGGCGCGGGCGCCGAAGCCACGACGGCGTCGTAGCGCCCGAGGTCGGCGCCATCGGCGGTCGCGAGGTCCCATCGGTCGGCCACCCGCCGCAGCTCCCCGACCTCGGTCTCCAGCACCACTTCGAGATCGGCGGCCAGGTGCCGGCAGACCGCGCTCATCCCCGGTACGCCGACGAACCTCTTGGTCGGTCCGCCGCGGCGCGGCTCGTCACGGGTCCCGGCGTCGAGGTCTCCAGCGTCGAGGCTCCCGGCGTCGAGGTCTCCGCCGTCGACGCCACCGGCTTCACCGGTCTGGCTCCCGGGGCTCCGGATCGCCGCGATGCGGCCCCTCCACTCGGCGACCAGCCCGTCCCGACGCCAGGAGTCGACCCAGCGGCCGAACCGCCGGTCGCGCACCGTGAAGTACTGCGCGCCGTGGTCGAACCGCCACCCGCCGGCGCGCCGGGTCGAGGCGCGGCCGCCCACGCCGCGGCCCTTGTCGAACACCCGCACCCGGTGGCCATGGTCGGCGAGCGTGCGGGCGGCGACCAGACCCGAGAGCCCCGCTCCCACCACCGCCACCTCCAGCGGCCGCTCGGTGGCCGGCGCCAGCACCCGCCGGGCGTAGCGGTCGAGGTCGAGCCGGCGGGCATGCGCGGCGGTCGGGCGCGGGCGCACCGCCCCCAGCACCGGGCGCTCGGGCGCGAAGGGCCGGTCGAACAGCCCCAGACACCACAGCAGGCCACCGTAGGAGTTGGGGTCGGAGCCGTCGAGCGCGAAGCGATGGTTGAGGTCGATCAGCGTCTCGAGGGCGCGCTCCGGGTCCGCCGTCCAGCCCGGCAGGGCCTTGCCCCAGGTCATGCGCACGTTGTTGTGCAGCTCGCCGTGCCGCACCAGCGACGCCTGGCACAGATCCCAGAGCCGGTCGCCGGTGCGGCCACGGGCCAGGGTCTCCCAGGAGCGGACCTCGCGTGGATCGCCGGCATGGTCCGCCAGCGTGTAGCGCGCCCACTCCGGGAGCACCGCCAGCGACTCCACCTCGTGGTGGCGGTGGCAGCAGAGGTTGTGCGCCAGCTCGCGCCAGACGATCAGCTCGTCGAGGAACTTCTCGGCCCCCCTGCCGCCTGCCGCCGCCGCCTCGCGGGCGATCCGCAGCGGTGACACCTGGCCGTGGTGGAGATAGGGCGACAGCCGGCTGACGCCGTCCGCGGCGGCGTCGTTGCGGCGCGCCGCATAGGAGGCCAGCCGGGTCTGGAGAAACCGGCGCCAGCGCTCGTAGCCGGCCGCGCCGCCGCCGCGGGTGTGCGCCACCGGACCCACCGTGTGGTCGATCGGGCAGCGCGCCACCAGCTCGGCGAGGTCGGCGCCGGCCAGATCGACGTCTTCGAACGGTAGCCGCGACTTGTCGAGGGGCGGCGGGAGCTCGTCGACCTCGGCCCAAGAGCGCTCGAGACGCTCGGCCAGCAGGCCGCGGATGGCGTCGCGAAAGCGGTAGGCGCGATCGAAGGGGCGCTCCACCAGCCGCATCGGCACCACGCAGGCGGCGTCCACCGCCCACACCGGCGCCGGCGTCCGCGCGGCCAGGGCAGCGGTCCACCGCGGAAAGGGCGGTGCCGAGAAGTCCTCGGTGACGACCAGCGCCGCTTCGGCGGCGAGGGCCGTCAACGGCGACGGGCGCGCCGGGTCGTCGCCCAGCCAGAACAGGTGCTCGATGCCGCGCCCCGCCAGCTCGGCCCGCGCCGCGCGGGCGCCCTCCAGGATGAAGGTGTGGTGGCGGTCGCTGTTGAAGCGGTGGTCGCCGCCCAGTCCCTGGTAGACGAGCAGCGGCAGCTCGAGCGTGGCGGCGGCCAGCAGGCCAGCGTCGAGGGCCGGGTTCTCGTGCCCGCGCACCGCGTGGTGCATCCAGTAGAGCACGTGGCGGCCGCCGGCCGCCGGCGGCGCCGCGGAGACCCGCTGCACCCGCTCGGCCACCGGCGCGGGCAGGCGTTCGAGGACCGGCTCGCGGCTCATCGAGCCGAGGCGCGCCTCCGCTTCGCCGACTCCCCCGCCGGCTGGCAGGACGGACACCAGAAACACTTGCGCCCACCGATGGGCTCCGCCTCGAGCCGTGCCCCGCAGACCCGGCACGGTCGGCCGCCGCGGCGGTCG
>JBFGCA010000178.1:0-6145 GCA_041567315.1 Thermoanaerobaculia bacterium
GAACCCTGCGCCTGCATTTTCGCGGCTCCCAAGACTGGAGCTCGCGCGCACTGCGAGGGATGATCGCCGAGCTCGCGGAGCGCTGAGGCGGCATCAATCCGGCCGGGCCGGCGCGACGGTCGCTCCGCCGCGCGGCGCCAGCGCCAGCTCGAGCAGCCGGCCCTGCTCCAGCCGGTGGGCCTCGAGCGAGCCGGTGGCCGGGCTGGCGCTCGCCGAGCGCTTGACGGTCCGCACGTGGCGGCCGCGGGCCAGGCGCTCGATCCGCGGCTGTACGAAGAACAGCGCGCCCTTGTTGGCCGGCTCCTCCTGTACCCAGAGGATCTCGCGGGCCTCGGGAAAGCGGTCGAGCTCGGCCCCCAGCTCGGCGGCCGGGAACGGGTAGAGCTGCTCGATCGAGACGACGGCGGTGCGGCGGTCGCCGCGGCGCTCGCGCTCGGCCCGCAGCTCGTGGCCGATCTTGCCGGTGCAGAGCACCAGCCGCTTCGGCTCCTCGAGCTCGAGCTCGGGGACCACGGTCAGGAACCGGTCGCGCTCCAGGGCATGGCGCGGCGAGGCGGCGGCCGGGTGGCGGAGCATGCTCTTGGGGGTGAAGACGATCAGCGGCTTGCGCCACTTGCGGAGCGCCTGGCGGCGGAGCAGGTGGAAGTGCTGGGCGGCGGAGCTGGGCTGCGCCACCTGGATGGCGTCCTCGGCGGCGAGCTGCAGGAAACGCTCGATCCGGGCGCTCGAGTGCTCGGGCCCCTGGCCCTCGTAGCCGTGGGGCAGCAGCACCACCAGCCCGGAGAGCAGGTTCCACTTGTCCTCGCCGGCGGTCACGAACTGGTCGAAGATCACCTGGGCGCCGTTGGCGAAGTCGCCGAACTGCGCCTCCCAGGCGACCAGCGCCTCCGGGTAGTCGCGGCTGAAGCCGTACTCGAGGCCCAGCACCGCGGCCTCCGAGAGCACCGAGTCGTAGATCTCGAAAAAGGCGCCCCCGTCGGCAATCCCGTGGAGCGGGCAGTGCTCGCCGCCGTTCTCGAAGTCGACGAGCACCGAGTGCCGGTGGGCGAAGGTGCCGCGGCGGGTGTCCTGGCCGCTGAGGCGCACCGGCACGCCGGCCGCCACCAGCGAGGCGTAGGCCAGCAGCTCGGCCATGCCGTAGTCGACCGGCCGCTCGCCGCGGCCCATCTCCAACCGCTGCTCGAGCAGCTTGGCCACCTTGGGGTGGACGTGGAAGCCCTCGGGCACCGCCACCAGCCGCTCGGCCAGGCTCTTGAGCTCCTCGCCGGGTAGCCCGGTGTCGATCTCGAGCTCGCGCCGCCAGGGGCCGCCGTCGTAGCCCTGCCAGTAGTCGGGGAGGGTCCGCAGGACCGGGATCTCCTCCAGCTTCTCGGCCTCCTCCTTGGCGGCCGAAAGTTCCTCGCGGACCGCCGCCGCCAGCTTCTCGGACGCCTCGGGATCGGCGCCCGAGCGCTCCACCCAGCTCTTCCACAGCGGCGGCCGCTCGGCGATCTTCGAATAGAGCACCGGCTGGGTGATGGTCGGATCGTCGACCTCGCTGTGGCCGTGGCGGCGGTAGCCGATGAGGTCGACCACCACGTCGCTCGCGAACTCGAAGCGGTAGTCGATGGCCAGCCGCGCCGCGCGTGCCACCGCCGCCGGATCCTCGCCGTTGACGTGGAAGACGGGGATCGCCAGCCGCTTGCAGACGTCGGAGGCGAAGCGGCCCGAGTGCAGCGCCTTCGGCTCGGTGGTGAAGCCGATCAGGTTGTTGACCACCACGTGGACGGTGCCGCCGACCGCGAAGCCGTCGATCTCGGCGAGGTTGAGGGTCTCGGCGGCGATCCCCTGCCCGGCCAGGGCGGCGTCGCCGTGCATCAGGATGGGGAAGACCCGGCGGCCGTCGGCGTCGCCGATCCGCGTCTGCTTGGCCCGCACCCGGCCCACCGCCACCGGGTCGACCGCCTCCAGGTGGCTGGGGTTGGAGACCAGGTGGATCTTGACCTCGCCGCCGCCGCGCGCCCGGAAGAGGCCGGTGGCGCCCAGGTGGTATTTGACGTCGCCGGCCCCCATGATGCTGCGCGGGTCGACGTCCTCGAAGCCGGCGAACAGCTCGCGCGGATCGCGGCCCACGACGTGGGCCATGACGTTGAGCCGGCCGCGGTGGGCCATGGCCAGCACCGCCATCCGCGCCTCCCGCTCGCCGGCCTCGTGGAGCATCTCGACCAGCAGCGGGACCAGCGCCTCGACCCCCTCGATCGAGAACCGCTTGCTGCCGATGTACTTGGTCTGGAGCAGCTCCTCGAAGGTGGCGGCGCGCACCAGCAGCTCGAGCATCTCCTCGCGGTCGACCGGCCCGGGCTCGGCCTCCATCCGCTCGGCCACCCAGCGCCGGCGCCCGGGGTCGGGGATGTGCATGAACTCGGCGGCCAGGCTGCCGCAGTACCAGCGCCGGGCGGTCTCGGCGCCCGGCGCTTCGGGATCGAGCTCCGGATGCGGGGCGGGCTCGAGCCGGCCCAGCCAGTCGAGGTCGGCCTGCAGATAGCCCCAGCGGCGGTAGGCGTCGAGGACGCCCGGGGCTGCTATGTCCGGGCTGGGGGCGCCCGGGTCCGGATTGCCGTCGGCGCTCATGGCGGCCGAGCTTACCGCCTCGACCTACCCCGACGGGTGGGGAACGGACCACCCGTCGAGGGGTGGCCCGGCGGGCGCCGGGCGGGCAGAGTAGACGGCGTCAGTCCACCGGCTCGTGCCGCGGCTCTTCTGGCGCCTGCTGATCCGAAGTTCCCTGGTTCCCCGGCAGCCGCGGGCGGGCCGGTGATCTTTTAGGAAGCTCGGCCCAGGAGGTGGCGATGCCCAACGACGTCCGGACCGGCTGGTTCTCCCGATTGACGCGACTGGCGGTGGGAGGGCTGGTCTTCCTCATCGCCTCCGGCCTGGTCGTCACCTTCGCCCCCTTCCACGCTGCCGTCGAGTGGAGCGTGCTGCTCCACACCCTCGCCGGTCTGCTGGTGCTGGCGCCGCTGGTCTGGTACACGGTCGCCCACTGGCTGGACTACAAGAGCTACCGGTTCTCGGACGTGGTGCTGCTGGGCTATCTGGCCGGCGTCGCGCTGCTGGTCTGTCTGGTCTCGGGGCTGGTGGTCACCTGGCAGGGCCTGTTCGGGCTGCGGATGTCGCCGCTGTGGCGGAACGTCCATCTCTACTCGACCTTCGTGGTGCTGGCCGTCGGGCTGGTCCACGGGGTGCTGGTCTGGGTCCGGGTGCGCCGGACGGAGGTCAAGCCCTTCGCGGGCGGGGTGGTCACCGCCGGCGTCGTCTGGCTGGTGGTGGGCGCTCTGGCGGTGGCGGCGCTCACCGCGCTCTATGCCGGGCCCAGCTACGACAACCGGTTTCCCGACGACTACAGCTACCTCTACGGCGAGGACCGGCCGTTCGCCCCCAGCCTGGCGGTCACCGCCTCGGGGGGCGCCTACCAGGCCGAGTCGCTGGCCGGCTCGATGACGTGCGGCACGGCGCGCTGCCACACCCAGATCCTCGAGGAGTGGCAGCCCAGCGCCCACCGCTACTCGGCCATGGACCCGCTGTTCCAGAAGGTGCAGTCGGTGATGGCCGAGCAGAACGGCCCCGAGTCGACCCGCTACTGCGGTGGCTGCCACGACCCGATCTCGCTGTTCTCGGGCACCAAGAACCTGTTCGTCGAGGACCTGACCGGTCTCCACGGCTACCAGGAGGGCGTCTCCTGTCTGGCCTGCCACGGGGTCCGCGAGACCGACCTCCAGGGCAACGCCAACTACGTGATGACCCAGCCGCCGGCCTATCTGTGGCAGTGGCAGGAGGAGGGGGCGGGCAAGCTGCTCAGCGACTTCCTGATCCGCACCTACCCGGCCAAGCACCTCGAGCTCTCCAAGCGGATGTTCAAGGCGCCCGAGTACTGCGCCGCCTGCCACAAGCAGTTCATCGACCAGGAGGTCAACCGGGTGGGCTGGGTGCAGCTCCAGAACCAGTACGACAACTGGAAGGCGAGCCACTGGTTCACCGAGGGCGATCCGGCCAAGACCGTCGAGTGCCGCGAGTGCCACATGCCGCTGGTCGACTCGACCGACCCGGCGCGCGGCGACGCCATCGACTACAACCGCACGGCGAACGACAACATGCACCGCAGCCACCGCTTCATCGCCGCCAACGCCATGGTCCCCAAGATGCTCGAGCTGCCGGGCTGGGAGGAGCAGGTCCGGCTCACCGAGCAGTGGCTGGCGGGCGAGTTCGAGATCCCCGAGATCCGCGACAAGTGGAGCGAGGGGCCGGTGGTCAACGTCGCCCTCGAGGTCCCCGAGCAGGCGACCCCCGGCGAGAAGCTCCCCATCCGGGTGGTGATGACCGCCAACAAGGTGGGCCACGACTTCCCGACCGGGCCGCTCGACATCATCCAGAGCTGGATCGAGCTGCGGGTGAGCGACGACGCCGGCAACGAGATCTTCGTCTCCGGCAGCCGCGACGACAAGCACTTCATCGAGCCGGGGAGCTTCCTGTTCAAGGCCGAGCCGGTGGACCAGTACGGCAACCTCATCGACCGCCACAACCTGTGGGAGATGGTGGGCGTGCGCTACCGGCGGGCGCTGTTCCCCGGCTACTCCGACACCGTGGACTACATGGTGGACTGCCCGACGACCATGGTTCGGGGCGAGCCCACCGACCTCGCCCGCACCGGCCGCGAGGTGCGCGAGTACGCGGTGGAGGCCGCCCCCGGAGTGCAGAGCTACGAGGTGGTCGCCAAGCTGATGTACCGCAAGGTCGACCAGTTCCTGATCAATTTCCTGCTCGGCGAGGACTCCGGACTCACCGCCCCGGTGATGGAGATGACCCGGGCGCGGGCGACGGTCGGAGTGGCGGACGCCGTGCCGGCGGCCGCGGCCGGAGGTTAGCCTCACCTTGAAGCACCCGGCCTGGGGCCGCCGGCGGCGGCGGCTGCGACGGGCGACCCTCATCCTGTCGGCGGTGGCGGCGGCCGCGGCGGTCGGCGGGCTGCTGGTCTACCGCGGCACCCGGCCGGAGGTGCGGCGGCCGGGCGAGGCGCTGCCCGAGATCACCAGCCGGCTGGCGCGCGGTCTGCCGGCCGAGGCCCCGCAGCCGCGCTTCACCGAGGTCACCGCGGCGGCCGGGCTCGGCGCCTTCCGCACCTTCGCCGGCGACCGCACCTCGCAGCTCCCCGAGGACATGGGCTCGGGGGCCGCCTGGGGCGACTTCGACAACGACGGCGACGAGGACCTGTTCCTGGTCTCGGCCGGCGGCTCGCTGCTGCTGGCCGAAGCGGAGCGGGCGCCCTCGGAGCTCTACGAGAACCTGGGCGACGGCACCTTCCGGCGGGTCGAGGCGTTCCCCGAGCTGCGGATCGTCGGCATGGGTGCGGCCTGGGCCGACTACGACGGCGACGGCTGGCTGGACCTGGCGGTCAGCGGCTACCGCGCCCTGCTGCTGTTCAAGAACCATGGCGGCGAGCTGCGCCGGGTCGAGGACTTTCCCGGCGAGGGCGTGCCGGCCGCCGACGGCTACTGGGCGGGGCTGGCCTGGGGCGACTTCGACAACGACCGCGATCCCGACCTCTACGTCTGCGGCTACGTGCAGTACAAGGAGGACGCCGGCGCCAGCCGGCGGGTCAGCCAGCAGTACGGCACCGCCGTGCCCTACACCCTCAACCCCGCCTCCTACGAGCCCGAGCGCAACCTGCTGTTCGAGAACCGCCTCGGCGAAAGACGGGGCGGCGGCTTTGTCGAGGTGGCGGCGCTGTGGGGGGTCGCCAATCCGGAGGGCCGCAGCCTGTCGGCGCTGTGGCACGACTTCGACTCCGACGGGCGGCTGGACCTGTACGTGGCCAACGACATCTCGGACAACGCGCTCTATCTCAACCGTGGCGACACCTTCGAGGATGCCGGCCTGGCGGCCTGGGTCGCCGACTACCGCGGGGCGATGGGGCTGGCGGCCGGCGACTGGAACCGCGACGGCGACGACGACCTGTTCGTCACCCACTGGATCGCCCAGGAGAACGCTCTCTACGACTCGCGGCTGCTCGAGATGGCCGGACGGATGAGCTTCTCCGACCTGGCGTCGCCCCTGGGCCTGGGCCAGCCAGCCCTGCAGCTCATCGGCTGGGGGACCGAGTTCGTCGACC
>JBFGCA010000179.1:0-6111 GCA_041567315.1 Thermoanaerobaculia bacterium
CCTGCCGCGACCCCGCGCGCCCGAGCGGCGGCGGCCACCTCGCCCCGGCGCCGGCCGGCGGCCCGACCTCGCGGGCCCCGGCCACCGACCCGGCGGCAAGCTCCCGCCAAATCGCCGGGGCCGACCGGCGGGCCGGCGGGCTCGGCGCGCCCTTCCCCCAAGCTCGTCGTCCTGGGGGTCGCGGTCCTGGCCCTCTATCTCCTCAACCTGGCGTTCTGCTAGAGCCGGCCCAGCCGCTCCCCAGGGCACCGGCTGCGCGGTGCGAGCTGGCGGCTGGCTGGTCCATGCAGCCACGCGTCCCGCGCCGGCCGGTTTCGGCTGCGGCCGGTCAGGGCTCGAGCAGCACCTTGAGGGCGCCCGGCCGGGCGGCGTGGGCCAGCGCCGCCGGGCCCTCGGCCAGCGGATAGCTCGCTTCGACCAGGGGCCCGACTCTGACCCGGCCGGCCGCCATCAGCTCCAGCGCCGGCGCCAGCGGTCCGCACCGGGAGCCCACGAGGCGCACCTCGGGCACTACGATTCGCGCGGGGTCGATCGCCGCCGCCCCGGCGAAGGTGCTCTTGAGCACCACCGTGCCGCGCGGCCGTAGCAGCTCGAGTGCGCGCACCAGCCCGGCCGCGCTCCCCGTGGCCTCCACGACGACCTCGAAACCGCCCGCCGCCTCCGCCGCAAGACCGGTCGGCAGGCCCAGCCGCTCGGCGACGGCGAGCGATTCCGGGCGCCGGCCGAGGACGGTCACCTCGGGCGTGTCGAGGGCCAGGACCTGGGCCACGAGCAGCCCCAGCCGGCCCGGACCCAGCACCGCCACCCGGCGGTCGGCCAACGGCCCGAGCTGCTGGTGCACGCGCCAGGCGGCCGCCAGCGGCTCGGCAAAGACCGCCTCCCCGTCACCCAGCACCTCCGGCACCGCCAGCAGGTTGTCCACCGGCAGCGCCAGATAGTCGGCAAAGGCGCCGGCGCGGCCCCGCAGGCCGATCACCTGGCGCCCAGGGCAGTGCTCGGGGCCCTCGGTCTTGCACTCGCGGCACCGGCCGCAGCCGACGTTGATCGAGCCCACCACTCGCCGTCCCAACCACTCGCGGTCGGCCGCCGCCTCCACCCGGCCCACGAACTCGTGCCCGGCAACGCCCTCGAACCCGGCGTAGCCCCGCAGCAGCTCGAGGTCGGTACCGCAGATCCCGGCGCAGCGGACCTGCACCAGGGCCTCGCCCGGCGCCGGAACGGGCACCGGGTGGTTGCGGCGCAGCTCGGCCCGGCCACCGCTGAAATAGAGCGCCCGCATCCGACCCAGTCTATCGACCGGCATAGTCCTTGCTCGGCTGATCGGAACGAGATCGGAGCGGTCCGAACGCTCGTGGCGTGTCCATTGCACCGTGGCAGAGATAAAGAGACAAGAACTGGGTAGGGAGACAACGGAGTTGACATCCGAGGGAATAAGGCCCACCTGCATCGCAGCATCGGGCGGCCGGGGGGCGTCCACTCCCTCGGAGAGGCCCTTCCGGACCACCGGTCGATCACTCAGCTGCCGGTCGTGGAAACTTGCGCGCCCATCTGGCGGTGGGTCGGGGTCATCCGCGGCGTCGCCGGGTCTCGACCCAGGCTCGGAACCGCCTGCTTCGCGGTGCCGGGCACGCTGTGGCCGTGCCGGCGCCCTCTTTGCCATGGCCGCGATTCTCCTGGCGGCGACACCCACGCGGGGCGAGGCGATCCGCTGGTTGACGGTGGAGCCGCCGGCCGATGCGGGGTCCGTGGGAAGCACCGCGCGACCGACCCTGCAGGTGCTGCTGGACGGCGCTCCCCAGGAGGTCGTCCTGACCGGGCCGGTCGCGGGGATGCCCGACGGCTGGCGGCTGGTCGTCTACTTCGACCCGGCGCTGGCCTCGCCGGCCGGCACCCGGCGGGCCGTCGCCGCCCTCTCGGCGGCGGCCGACCGGTTGACCGGCGTTGGCTCCGTCGAAGTGGTCGTCGCCGATCCCCTGCCCGAGGCGCTGCTCGAGGCCAGCCGCGACCCCGACGAGCTACGCGAGGCCCTGGCCGAGCTCGCGGAGCTGGCGCCGATGGCGGGCCGCGGCCTCGATCCCGACACCGGGTCCGGGTACGAGGACGATGAGATCGGCCGGGAGGCCGACCTTGAGGCTGGCGCCGGCCACGAGGCGATGGACGAGAGCCAGACGGCGCTGCTCCAGTGGCTGGCGGCGGCTCCCCCCGGTCCGAGGGCAATGACTCTGCTGCAGGACGGTCCGGTAGCACCGGGGGCAGGCCGGCGCGATCGGCTGCCGGACGCGACGCCACGGCAGGTCTCGAAAGGTGGCCCCGCGCCGCCGCTCGCCCGCACGCTGGCGGCCGAGGGCTGGACGGCCGTCGTGCTGGCGATGGCCGCGCAGGAGCGCCCGGTTCCTTCCCACCTGGACTCTCTTGCCGAGGCCACCGGCGGCTGGCTGGTCCGCGATGCCGCCGCTCTCGACGCGGCCCTCGAGCGCCTGGCGAAGCGGTGGGCCGTCGCCTGGCGGGCAGTCGATCCAGGGGCCGGCCGCGCGCCGGCGCCGCTGGAGGTCCGCACGCCCGACGGCGCGCTCCTCGCCGCGCCCCGCTGGGGCAGCGCCGGCACCCCCGAGCCGATCCTCCTTGCCCGCGCCGCCGCGTTCCTGGAGGAGCGCGTGCCCGAAGACCGCTGGGAGCTCGAGGCCCGGCTCGAGGTGCCGGCCGGCGGCGGCCCGGCGACCCTCGAGGTCGAGGGCCGGCCGGCGGTCGCAACGCGGCCGTGGCAGCTGTCGCTGATCGGTCTGCCGCTCGAAGGCGAGGCGCGGCTGCTCCAGGACGCCGGCTGGGAGCTCGCTGCCGCAGGCGGCCCTCTCCGCGCGCCGGTGGCGGGGACGGTCGACCCCGACGAGATCCTCGTCGCCCTCGTCGAGGAACCGGCCACCGGACACTGGCAGGCGCTTCCCGTGTCGGTGGTCGAGGGCCGGGCACCGGCCGCCACGGCCGGCGGCCGCGCCAGCAGGGCGATCCTCCTGCTGCCACCGACCGGCCGACCACCGCTCACCGGACCGACCCGCTTCGCCATCCTGGTCAGCGACCCGGCGGTCGAGCGGGTCGAGTTCCTGCTCGACGGCGCGCCGGCGGGCAGCGACGACCGGGCGCCCTTCTCCGCCACCCTCGACCTCGGGCCCGACGGCGCCACCCGCCGCGTTACCGCGATCGCCTCCGGCGCCGGCGGCCACCGGCTGGGCGAGCACACCCTGACCGTCAACCCGGGCCGCCGGGAGCTGGCGGTACGGATCGTCCGCCTCGAGCCACGGCCGGCCGAGGGCGCGGTCGAGGTCGAAGCGGCGGTGACGACGCCGCCGGGGGCGGCGCTGGAGCGGGTGGAGTTCTTCCACGGCGAGGCGCTGGCGGCGACCCGGCAGAAGCCGCCCTTCCGCGCCCGGCTCGAGATCGCCCGGCCCGGTTCCGACGACTACGTCCAGGTTGTGGCCCACCTGGCCGACGGACGGACCGCCGAGGACGCCCGCTTGCTGGTCGAGGCCGGCGCCGGCGAGCGGCTCGAGGTCAACCTGGTCGAGCTCCACGTCTTCGTCGCCGACAAGCAGGGGCGGCCGGTCGCCGACCTCGAACGCGGCGACTTCCGGATCACGCTGCGCGGCGCCGAGCGGCCGGTCGAGCGCTTCGCCCGCGCCGACGAGGTGCCGCTGCTGGTCGGCCTGGTGATCGACACCTCGGAGAGCATGTGGCCGTTGATGCCCGACACCAAGCAGGCCGGCGCCCAGTTCCTGGGCGACACCCTGCAGGCCGGCGACCGCGCCTTCGTGGTCGACTTCGACACCCGGCCGCGGCTGGCCCGGGCCGCCACCGGCGACTTCGCCGAGCTGGCCCGCGCCTTCGCCGCCCTCACCGCCGACGGCTACACCGCGCTCTACGACGCGGTCATCTTCTCCATGCTCCAGTTCGAGGCCGCGCCCGGCCGCCGCGCCCTGGTCGTCCTCACCGACGGCGACGACTACAAGAGCCGCTACGGCCCGCGCCGCGCCATCGCCTACGGCCAACGTCTTGGCGTCCCCGTCTACGTGGTCTCCCTGGCCGGCATCACCGGTCCGCCCCGCAACCCCCGCCGCATCGACCTCGAGGGCCTCACCGAAGCCACCGGCGGCCGCATCTTCTACATCCACGAGGTCGAACAGCTCGCCCCCGCCTACGACAGCATCCAGCGCGAGCTCCGCAGCCAGTACACCCTCGCCTTCACCACCGACCGCCCCCTCGAGCCCCAAGAGCTCGACGCCGTCGAGGTCTCCGTCCCCACCCACCGCCGCCTCGAAATCCGCACCGTCGTCGGCGCGCGAAGCAACGGTCCAGGACCACCGCCGGACTAGTGGCCTGTAACACTCGAATCGGTAGTGGATGAGCGAGCGATCGCGGCCGAGATCCAGGCGCGCCGACGCAGGCAGAGCGGGGACTATGGCGAGGAGGCGCAACGCCGAGATCGCTGGGAGGGCCGCTCAGGCAATATCGATTTGGGTGTTACAGGCCACTAGCCTCGACAAGCACCCCTACCGACCGGTGTCCTGCTGAAAACGGTCGGCGGCTGCGCTCATCGTCCTCGAAGCACGTAGACATCGGCTTGGACCTGCTCTCCGCTTACGAGAAACACGGACGCAGTAATACGCTCGTACTCTCCACCCTCGAACGCATCCAGGTAGGCCCACCTGGCGGTCAAGTTCGAGGAGGTGAAGAGATGTCCGTGGACGTTATTGCCGCACTCGTCAACCACCAAACCCGGATACCCCATGCTGTGGCCCCAACCTCCTTCGATCAAGCGGCCTTTGATGACGGCGGGCTCCCATTTGCCTCCGACAGCGGCTAACACATGCTCGTTCGGCCCGCCTGGCTGGAGTGATCCGTAGACGAACAGTCTTTCCATAGTCTGATCCGGCCGCTCAGGCCGCAAGCTCTTGCGTGTGATTGCCGCGACCCCGCAGTCGACGGCGGCCCGCGAGGCCGGGCGGGCCCGGATGGGCCCGCCCGCTGTCAAAGCGCTGCGGTCGGCTAGAACTCCAGGGAGAGGCGGGTGTAGTAGTAGCCGCCGTTGAAGCCGAAGGGGGCGGTGCGGCGGGGGTAGACGAAGATGCCGTTGAAGTCGTTGCGGGCGATCTGCTCGTCGGGGTACTCGTCGAAGACGTTGTTGGCGCCGACGTGCCAGCGCACGTTGTCGGTGAATTTGTAGGAGAAGTCGAGGTCGACGATGGTCTTGGCGCTGAACACCTGGAGCGCGGTGGGATCGGTGTTGGACTCGGTCGAGGCCACCTTGCCGAAGTAGTTGGCCCGCGCCAGTACCGCGAACGGCGCCCGGGTGTACTTCGCGGAGAGGATGTAGTGCTGGTGCGGCTGCGCCTGCTCCAGGTAGGTGCGCTCGATGATGTCGAACAGGTCCTCGCCGAGGCCGGCGAGCTGCGGCGGCGTGCGCACCGGACCGACCACGTCGGTGTTGGTCCAGTTGGCGGCCGCGGTGGCGCTGAAGGTCGCGTTGTTGGCCAGCGGCCGGCTCCAGGCCACCACCACGTCGAGCCCCTCGGTCTCGGTGTCGATGGCGTTGGTGAAGAACTGGGCGGCGTTGACCCCGAACGGTGCCAGCAGCGGCGCGATCTGCGGATTGCTGGCCGCGAAACGCCCCGAGATGACGATCCGATCGTCGATGTCGATGCTGTAGGCGTCGGCGGTGATCAGCAGACCGGGACGCGGCCGAGCCGTGAATCCGACGCTGAAGCTGGTCGAGGTCTCCTCCTCGAGCGGCTGCGCGCCTAGCGCCCGCGCCACCGGGCTGCTGACCCGGAAGGTGCCGACCTCGAGCGGGGTGATGACGCCGCCGACGTCCACGAACTGGGTGCTGATGTTGTTGAAGTTGGACTGGTGCAGCGACGGCGCCCGGAACCCGGTCGAGGCCGAGCCGCGCAGCGCGAACCGCTCGCTCGCCTCGTAGCGCCAGGTCAGCTTGCCGTCGAGGGTGTCGCCGAAGTCGCTGTAGTCCTCGTAACGCGCCGCTAGCCCGAGCAGGAACTTGGGGCTCAGCGGCAGCTCGACATCGCCGTAGACGGCTATGTTGTCGCGCGTCGCGTCGACCTC
>JBFGCA010000180.1:0-6051 GCA_041567315.1 Thermoanaerobaculia bacterium
GAAGTCCGACGGCTGTCCAGCGCTCGGCGGACAGGAGCAACGGGCCTCCCCCGTGAAGTTCCCAAGGCCCGTTGCGTGCCCAGGCGGGCCCCGCCCCGGTCGGCTCCCACCACAAGCCCCTCATGACTGACGCGCGCCCCGCAGGCTTGCGGGCTGCCAAGAGCGCCCGGCATCGACGGCCCCACGAAGTTCCGTGACCTGCTAGATTCCGGGGTGAAGTGGCCCGCATCATTCGCCAGGTCGAGTACTTCTACACGACGGTACGGGACCGTCCGGGAGAGGCTTACGGCCTGCTGTCGCGGCTGAGCGCCGCGGGCGTCAACCTCTTGGCGTTCAACGCGGTCCCGGCGGGACTGGAGCAGGTCCAGCTCGTGCTCTTCCCGGAAGACGCGGAGCTGCTGTCCGAGGTCGCCCGGCAGCGAAGCCTGGAGCTGCTGGGGCCGCATCACGCGCTGCTGATCCAGGGCGACGACGAACTGGGCGCGCTGGCCGAGATCCACCGCCGCCTGGCCGACCTCGGCATCAACGTCTCGGCCTCCAGCGGCCTCGCCGACGGCCGCGGCGGCTACGGCTACGTGATCTACGTCCGGGCCGAGGACATCGCCCAAACCGCCCAGGCCCTCGGTCTCTAGGCCACCAGGCCCGGCCCCCGACCGCCAATAAGCTGGCAAAGACCGCCACCGACGGCGGCCACCCCTGGCCCTTTCAGAACCTCGGAGCCTGCGCCCGGGACCTCGACGGTCCGTCGCGGGTCAGTCCCGACAAGCGCCGCCGAGAGCCGGCCGGCGCGTTGCCAAGATGCCATCGACACACCCTCTGGTAACGTAGCGCGCCTCCGGCCCGCGAGGCCGTCCATCCCCGCAAGTCGATGTCCCACGCGCCCGGCAAGCTGTCCTCGACCGCCTACGAGGAGCCGGCCGAGGGCCAGCCCTACGTCCCCTACACGGCTGGCCAGACCCTCACCGAGTTCACCGTCAAAGCGGCGATCTCGGGCATCGTGCTGGGTCTCGTCTTCGGGGCCGCCAACACCTATCTCGGGCTCAAAGCCGGCCTCACCATCAGCACCTCGATTCCGGTCGCGGTGCTCACCGTGGTGGCCTTCCGGCTGCTGAGCGCCGCCGGCCTCAAGCACTCGATCCTCGAGGCCAACATGTCCCAGACCATCGGCTCGGCCAGCTCGTCGGTGGCCTCCGGGGTGCTGTTCACCATCCCGGCGCTGTTCATCTGGGGGATGGAGCCGGCCTGGCGCCAGATCACGCTCTTGGCGATGTGCGGCGGCCTGATCGGGGTGTTGGCGATGATCCCGCTGCGGCGCTACCTGATCAAGCGCGAGCACGGCAAGCTGCCCTATCCCGAGGGGCTGGCCTGCGCCGAGGTGCTGGTGGCGGCCGAGGGCGGCGGCAAGCAGGCGGCGCCGGTGTTCTGGGGGATCGGCGCCGGGATGCTCTTCAAGCTGCTGACCGACGGCTTCAAGCTGGTGGCGTCGACCTTCCGCACCGTGGTGGCGGGCAAGGCGCAGATCGCGGTCAGCGTCTCGCCGGCGCTGATCGGGGTGGGCTACATCCTGGGGCTGCGGGTGGCGACGGTGATGGTGGCGGGGGCGGCGCTTTCGGCGCTGGTCATCATCCCGCTCATCGACTGGTGGGGAAGCGCCCAGACGGCGCCGGTCTTCCCGGAGACCGAGAAGCTGATCCGCGACATGGCGGCGGGCGACATCTGGGACCGCTACGTGCGCTACATCGGCGCCGGGGCGGTGGCCACCGGCGGCATCATCACCCTGGTCAAGTCGATCCCCACCATGATCGAGTCGTTCAAGCTCGGGGTCGCCCAGCTCGGCAAGGGCGCGGGCGCCGACACCGAGGAGAAGCGCACCGACCGCGATCTCGGGTTCCGCACGGTGCTGCTCTTCGTGGGCGGGATCCTGCTGATCCTGACGCTGGCGCCCGGCATCCTGGGCTATCTGGAGTCGATCCCGATCAAGGCCGTGGCGGCGCTGCTCATCGCCGTCTTCGCCTTCTTCTTCGTCACCGTCAGCTCGCGGATCGTGGGTCTGGTCGGGGTGACCTCCAACCCCACCTCGGGGATGACCATCGCCACCCTCTTGGGCACCAGCCTGATTTTCTATCTCATGGGCTGGACCGACGCCGCCGGCAAGGCGACCGCGCTGATGGTGGGCACCGCGGTCTGCATCGCCGCCTCGATCGCCGGCGACACCTCGCAGGACCTCAAGACCGGGTTCATCCTCGGGGCGACGCCGCGCTGGCAGCAGATCGGGGAGCTGATCGGGGTCATCACCTCGGCCGGGGTGGTCTGTCTGGTGGTCGGTCTGCTGCACCGCAACGTCCCGGGCGGGCTGGGCGGGGAGGAGCTGCCGGCACCGCAGGGCGTGCTGATGAAGCTGGTCATCGACGGGGTGCTGGACCGCAACCTGCCCTGGGTGCTGATCTTCATCGGGGTGGGCATCGCGGCGGTGGCCTCGCTGCTCAAGATGCCGGTGCTGGCCTTCGCGGTGGGGGTCTACCTGCCGCTGTCGACGATGGCGGCGGTCTTCCTCGGCGGGCTGCTGCGCTGGGCCGTGACCCGCCGGCAGCCCGAGGAGCTGGCCAAGCAGCGCCGGGAGCAGGGGGTGCTCTTCGCCTCCGGGCTGGTCGGCGGCGGCGGGCTCACCGGGGTGCTGCTGGCGATCTGGGTCGGGGTGCGCGGCGGCCGGCCGATCGAGGGCTTTCCGCTCGACCTGCCGCCGGTGGCGACGGCGGGGGTGGCGCTCGCCGCGGTGCTGGCGATCCTCGGCTGGATGGCCTACATGGCGACCCGGCGCCCGGCCTCTTGACCCCCCGGCGCCGGCCTCCCGGCCGGCGGCGGCTCGGGGCCGGCATCTTCTGGATCCGGGCGACCGCGGTGGGGGTCGCCACCGCCGCCCTGGTCGGCGCCTGGCTGCTGTGGCCGGCCGACGGAGGAGGCCGCGGAGCGCCGGCTGTCGAGGAAGCGCCGGCCGCCGCGCCGGCCGCGGGTCCGCTCAAGCTGAAGGCGCGGGTGGTCGCCGTCCACCCCCACGACCCCGAGGCCTACACCCAGGGCCTCGCGTGGGCCGACGGCCGGCTCTACGAGAGCACCGGGCTCTACCGCCGCTCGAAGGTGCGCCGGGTCGAGCTTTCGAGCGGCCGGGTCGAGGCCGAGGTGGCGCTCGCCGACGACCTCTTCGGAGAGGGCCTGGCCGTGGTCGGGGAGCGGCTCCTCCAGCTCACCTGGCGCCAGGGCGTGGCCCTGGTCTACGACCGCGCCAGCTTCGAGCCGGCGGGCCGCTTCGACTACCGCGGAGAGGGGTGGGGTCTGTGCTTCGACGGCCGGCGGTTGTTCATGAGCGACGGCGGCAGCCGGCTGACCGTGCGCTCGCCCGGCGACTTCTCGCCGATCGGCAGCGTCGAGGTGCGGCTCGCCGGCCGGCCGGTGCCCTACCTCAACGAGCTGGAGTGCGCCGAGGGCTGGGTCTACGCCAACCTGTTCCAGGCCGACTCGATCGTCCGCATCGACCCCGAAACCGGCGAGGTGCTGGCCACCATCGACGGCTCGGGTCTGATCCCGGCCGCGGCCCGCACCCCCGAGCAGGTGCTCAACGGCATCGCCTGGGTGCCCGAGCGCGGCACCTTCCTGCTCACCGGCAAGCTCTGGCCGCAGCTCTTCGAGGTGGTCTTCGTCGAGAAGTGAGCGGGGCGGCGAGCGGCGGGGCGCTCAGACCGGCGCTTCGATCTTGAGCATCCGCGCCCAGGCCTGGCGCAGGTTGTCGGGCAGATCCAGCTCGGGGAAGATCTCACGCACCTCGTCGCGGCTGACGTGGTTCCAGATGTCGTCCCACTGGGCGTAGCGCAGCAGGTGCGAGATCGCCCAGGCGCGCTCCTCGGGGCTGCCCGAATCGAGCACCCGACGCAGCCGGGCGGCGGTGACCTGCTCGTCGGGAAAAAAGTACAGAAAGCCGCTGTCGGCGCCGCCCATCGGGGCCAGTATAACCCAGGCCCACCCGACCTCGCGGTGGCCCGCGCCCTTGACCGGTCGCCGGTGCTGGGCTAGATTTTCGGCCGCTGAGACCCACGAGCGGGCATAACTCAGCTGGTAGAGTGCAAGCTTCCCAAGCTTGATGTCGCGGGTTCGAGTCCCGTTGCCCGCTCCACTCCACCAGCGGGCGTCACGATCCCCTGCCCGCCGCCCGCAAACGACGCGAGGAGCCCCACGATGACGAGCCTGCAGCGCGACGCAGAAAGTGCCGGTCCCGGCGCCCGAGCCACCTACATCGCCCCCGGCGCCCGCTTCGAGGGCGAGATCACCGGCGGCACCGACGTGGTCGTCGAAGGCGAGGTCAAGGGCCGGGTGGCCCCCGACAGCGACGTCGTGGTCGGCGAGAAGGGCATGGTCAACGGCGAGATCTCGGCCCGTACGGTGCGCATCCACGGCCGGGTGATCGGCAACGTCCGCGGCCGCGAGCGGCTCGAGCTGATGGGCACCTGCAGCGTCGAGGGCGACGTGGCGGCGCCGCGCATGGCGATCGCCGACGGCGCCTTCTTCAAGGGCAACGTGGAGATGGTCGGGGCCATCCCCGAGCCGGTGGCCGCGGCGGCGAGCGCCTCGCCGGCCGCCGCCAAGGCCCCGCCGCTGGTCCAGAACAAGCCGCCGGCCGCGCCCGGCCCCAAGCCGGCGGGCAGCTAGCCGCACCCAACACGGTCGATCGGCGCCCCTCCGGGTCGAGTGACACCCTCCCAGTCGCATGACAAGGTGAACCGGTGAAGGTCGGAATCCCCAAGGAGGTCAAGGACCACGAGTACCGCGTGGGAATGATCCCGGCCGGAGCCCACGCCCTGGTCGAGGCCGGCCACGAGGTGACCGTCGAGCGCTCGGCCGGTCTCGGCAGCGGGATCAGCGACGAGGAGTACGAGCAGGCGGGGGCCCGCATCGCGGCCGGCGCCGACGCGGTCTGGGCGGGGGCCGAGATGATCGTCAAGGTCAAGGAGCCGGTCGAGGCCGAGTACGAGCGGATGCGCGAGGGGCAGACCCTGTTCACCTATCTGCACCTGGCGCCGCTTCCGCAGCTCACCGACGTGCTGCTCGAGCGCAAGGTCACCGGCGTCGCCTACGAGACCATCACCGACCGTCACGGCGGGCTGCCGCTGCTCAGCCCGATGTCCGAGGTCGCCGGGCGCATGGCTGTCCTGATGGGCGCCTATTACCTGCAGGGCACCCTGGGCGGGCGCGGCACCCTGCTGTCGGGCGTGCCGGGCGTGCCGCCGGGCGACGTGGTGATCATCGGCGGCGGCATCGTCGGGCTCAACGCCGCCAAGATGGCCCTCGGTCTCGGCGCCCGGGTCACCATCCTCGAGACCTCCGGCGAGCGGATGCGCCACCTCGACAACCTGTTCCACGGCACCCTCACCACCCTGGCCAGCAACCACCACAACCTGTTGGCGGCGCTGGCCCGCGCCGACGTGCTGATCGGGGCGGTGCTGATCCCCGGGCGCTCGGCGCCCAAGCTGGTCAGCCGGGCGATGCTCGCGGAGATGAAGAAGGGCGCCGTGGTGGTGGACGTGGCGGTCGACCAGGGGGGCTGCTTCGAGACCACCCGGCCGACCACCCACTCCGACCCGGTCTACGAGGTCGACGGCATCCTCCACTACTGCGTCGCCAACATGCCGGGGGCGGTGCCGCGGACCTCCACCTTCGCGCTCAACAACGCCACCATGCCCTATGCCCTGGCGCTGGCCGACAAGTCGGTGCGCCGGGCGGTCAGGGAGGACCCGGGCCTCCACGCCGGCGTCAACACCTACGCCGGCCACATCACCTGCCAGCCGGTGGCCGAGTCGCAGGGCCGGCCCTACCGGTCGCTCGACGAGCTGCTCTAGCAGCCGGTGGTGGAAGTCCGCCCGCCCGTCTGGCGGCGGGGCGGCGCCGTCTGCGGCGTTGCCGCTCCTCGACAATGGCCCGGCATTGCCTGCGTCGCGGCGCCTGGCATTCGGCCCCGCCGCGCTCGCCAGCCGACCCGACCGACTTCCACCACGGGCTGCTAGC
>JBFGCA010000181.1:0-5970 GCA_041567315.1 Thermoanaerobaculia bacterium
ATGGCGGGGCGACTCGCCACCGCCGGCCGCGGGAGGCGGCTCACGCCGTCCCTCCGCGGCCCGCCGGACGCTGGAGTACACTCGCGCCGGCGGCGCCGGGATGCCGAGAATCACCAGGGTCTACACGCGGACCGGGGACGACGGCACCACCGCGCTCGGCGGCGGCCGGCGGGTCAGCAAGGCGTCGCCGCGGCTGGCCGCCTACGGCACCGTCGACGAGCTCAACTCGCAGCTCGGGGCGGCGGTGGCGGCCGGGGGGGACGACGCTTTGCGGCCCCCCCTGGCGCGGCTCCAGAACGAGCTCTTTCACCTCGGCTCCGACCTCTGCGTGCCGGAGGAGGACAAGCCGAGGACGGCGGTGCCGGTGATCGAGGAGCGGCACGTCGAGGCCCTCGAGCGGCTGATCGACCAGCTCTCCGCCGAGCTCGGACCGCTCGAGAACTTCATCCTGCCGGGGGGCTCGCCGGCCGCTGCCCAGCTCCACCTCGCCCGCACGGTCTGCCGCCGGGCCGAGCGCGAGCTGGTGGCGCTCGCCGAGGGCGAGCGGGTGGGTCGCTTCACCCTCCGGTACCTGAACCGGCTCTCCGACGCGCTGTTCGTCATGGCCCGCTACGAGAACCTCAAGCGGGGCGTGCCCGACGTGCTGTGGGACAGCCGGGCCTGAGTCCGCCGGCCCGCCGGCGCCGCTAGGCCACCGTTTCGCGCATCACCTCTTCGATGGTGGTGACGCCGTCGCGGATCTTCTGCAGGCCGCTGCTGCGCAGGCTGAGCATGCCGGACTCGACCGCCTGCTGGCGCAGCTCGTTGGTGCTGCCCCCCGAGAGAATCAGGTCGCGGACCTTTTCGTCGACGTCCATCACCTCGAACAGGCCGACCCGTCCCTTGTAGCCGGTGCCGCTGCAGCGCTCGCAGCCCTTGCCGCGGAACAGCTTGAGCGCGGCCAGCTCGCGGTCGGTGAAGCCGACGTTGGCCAGCGCCTGCTCGGGGACCGACACCGGCTCCTTGCAGCCGGTGCAGATGCGGCGCACCAGCCGCTGGGCGGCGATCAGATGCACCGAGCTGGCCACCAGGAAGGGCTCGATCCCCATGTTCATCAGGCGGTTGATCGAGGAGGGGGCGTCGTTGGTGTGCAGGGTGGAGAGCACCAGGTGGCCGGTCATCGCCGCCTTGATGGCCACCTCGGCGGTCTCGAAGTCGCGGATCTCGCCGACCAGCACGATGTTGGGGTCCTGGCGCAGGAAGGAGCGCAGGGCGGCGGCGAAGTTGAGTCCGATCTGCTCCTTCATCTGCACCTGGTTGACCCCCACCAGGTTGAACTCCACCGGGTCCTCGGCGGTCATGATGTTGGTCTCGGGGGTGTTGATGCGGGACAGCGCCGAGTACAGGGTGTTGGTCTTGCCCGAACCGGTCGGGCCGGTGACCAGCACCATGCCGTAGGGCCGGAAGATGGCCTGCTCGAAGCGGCGCAGCGAGTCGGGCTCGAACCCCAGCCGGGTCATGTCCAGCATGAGGTTGTCTTTGTCGAGCAGCCGCAGCACGATCTTCTCGCCGAAGATCGTCGGCAGCACCGAGACCCGGTAGTCGAGGTCCTTGACCCGGCCCGCCAGCTTGGTCTTGATCTTGATGCGGCCGTCCTGCGGCAGCCGCTTCTCGGCGATGTCCAGCTTGGCCATGATCTTGAGGCGGCTGGTGATCGCCTCCTTGAGCTTGAGCGGCGGGCGCATCATCTCGTAGAGCAGGCCGTCGATCCGGTAGCGGACCCGGTACTCCCTCTCGTAGGGCTCGATGTGGATGTCCGAGGCGCCGCGCTTGATGGCGTCGGTGAGGATGATGTTGACCAGCCGGACGACCGGCGCCTCCTCCGACTGCTGCTCGAGGGCGGCCAGATCGAGGTCCTCCTCCTCCTCCAGCACCTCGAGATCGGCCTCCTCGGCGTCGGCCAGGTCCTCCATCACCTTCTTGAGCTCGATCGAGTGGGTCGAGCCGTAGTACTGGTCGATGGCCGCCCTGAGCGAGGTGTCCGACGCCACCACCGGCTCGACGTTGTAGCCGGTCATGAACTTGATGTCGTCCATGGCAAACACGTTGGTGGGGTCCACCATGGCGATGGTCAGCTTGGCGCCGGCCTTGGAGACCGGCAGGATGGTGTACTTGCGGGAGACGTCGGGGGGGATGATCTTGATGATCGAGTCGTCGATCTCGACCTCGGCCAGGTTGATCGCCGGCACCCCGTAGCGCTGGGAGAGGAACTCGACCAGCTCCTCGTCGTCGATGTAGCCCAGCTTGACGAGATGGGTGCCCAGCCGGCCGCCCTCGTCGCGCTGGATGGTGAGGGCGCCCTTGAGCTGCTCCTGGGAGATCTTGCCGGCCTTGACCAGCAGCTCGCCGATTCGGCTCAACGCAGCGTCTCCTCGGACCGGGGCGGACGGAAGTGCATCAACAGGGTCTGGAGGGAAGAGACCGCGGCGGCGCCTGCGGGCTTGCCAGCGGTGCGAGCCCGACGCCCAGGCAGTCTAGCAGCCCGTGGTGGAATTCCGCCAGCCGCCGGCAGGGGGGTCAACGCTCGGCCAGCAGGGCGAGGGCGCGCTCGGCGACCCGCTCGGGGGGCAGCTCGAGCAGGCAGGCCTTGGCGTCGTCGAACCGGCGGTGGCAGAAGCTGCAGGGCAGTCGCACCCAGAGCGCCCGCTCGGGGGCGGCGTAGGGTCCGTGGGTCGACGGGTCGGTGGGTCCCATCACGCACAGCACCGGCCGGCCCAGGGCGTGCGCCAGGTGGAGCGGTCCGGTGTCGCCGCCCAGCACCATTGCGGCCCGCCGCAGGAGGGCGGCCAGAAAGGGCAGCGTGGGGGCGGCAAGCGGCCGGGCGGCGCCGCCGCTGGCCGCCGCCACCGCCGCCGCCAGCGGCTCCTCGCCGGGGCCGGACACCGCCCAGACCGGCAGCCCCGCCGCCGCCGCCAGCCGGCGCGCCACCTCGCCCCAGGCCGCCGGCGGGTAGCGTTTGTTGCCCCAACCGGCCCCCGGCTGGATCAGCACCCAGGGTGGGGGCTCGGCCTCCACGAAGCGCCGCACTTCGCCCGGCTCGGCGGAGAGCAGCTTCTCGCCACCGAAGTCGACCTCGCCGCCGGCGATCCCCAGGCCCTCGACCACGGCCAGGGCGCGGTCGACGGCGTGGCCCCCGCCCGGCCTCAGGCGCTGGCTGATCCACACCGCGCT
Organism: Thermoanaerobaculia bacterium; assembly: GCA_041567315.1. GTDB lineage: Bacteria > Acidobacteriota > Thermoanaerobaculia > Multivoradales > JAHEKO01. The sequence goes on from JBFGCA010000181.1 coordinate 3,211, forward strand.
CGACGGCTCGCGGCGGAACCGGCGGTCGAGACCCAGCCGCCGGTCGGCCAGCGTCAGCGCCGCCAGCACTCCCGCCTTGTGGTTGCCCATCAGGTCGAGCACCACCTCGGGGGCGAAGCGGTCGAGCGCCGCCACCAGCCCGGCGACCCCGCGCCAGGTCGACGGCGCCAGCGGCCGACGCCGCCAGGGGCCGAGCCGCACTTCGAGCAGCTCGTCGAGGTCGGGATGGCCGGCCAGCAGCGGCGCCCAGACCTCCTCGACCACCCAGCCCAGCCGGGCGGCGGGCAGTCCGCGGCGCAGGGCGGCGAGCGCCGGCAGGCAGTGGACGACGTCGCCCAGGGCGCTGGTGCGGACGATGAGGACGCGCGAGGCCACTACGACTCGGCGCCCGGCTCGGGCAGACCGCGGGCGCTGGCCAGCAGGGCGCTCGTCGAGTGGTCCTTGGGATCCCCCACCAGCACCGTGCGGCCGCCGTAGGAGCGCACCACGTCGAACTCGGGAACCCGCTCGGGGCTCCCGTAGTCGGTGCCCTTGCAGTGGACCTCGGGGCGCAGCCGCGCCAGCAGCCCGGCCGGCGAATCGCCGTCGAAGACCACCACCAGGTCGACCGGCTCGAGGGCGGCCACCAGCTCGGCGCGCTCGGCGGCCGGCACCACCGGCCGGCCGGGCCCCTTGAGCCGGGCCACCGAAGCGTCGTCGTTGAGACCCACCACCAGCAGGTCGCCGTGCTCGGCGGCCGCCCGCAGGTAGCGCAGGTGGCCGACGTGGAGCAGGTCGAAGTGGCCGTTGGCGAAGGCCAGCGTGCGGCCGGCGGCGCGGGCGGCGGCGGCGCGGCGCTCCAGCTCGGCCACCGTCACCACCTCTCCCACGCCACCTCCTCCAGAGGGCGGGGATCGGACTCGACCGCCTGCCGCAGCTCGCCGCGGCCGAGGGTGGCGGTGCCGGCCTTCATCACCACCACGCCGCCGGCGTAGTCGGCGAGCAGCGCCGCCTCCAGCGGCGTGGCGCCGGCCGCCAGCGCCAGCGCCATGACGCCGATCACCGTGTCGCCGGCGCCGGTGACGTCGGCCACCTGATCGGTGCCGTGGACCGGGATCCGGTAGCCGCCGTCCGCCTGGCAGAGCTCCATCCCCAGACTGCCGCGCGTGATCAGGACGAAGCCGGCGTCGAGCCGCTCGCGCAGCCGGCGGCCGGCCTCCAGGGCGGCGCGCCGCGACTCCTCGAGCGGCCGGCCGAGCAGCGCCTCGGCCTCCTCCTCGTTGGGGGTGGCGCCGTCGAGACCCCGCAGCTCGGTCAGCCGGTGGCGGCTGTCGCCCAGCATCCGGCCGCCGGGTCCGAGCAGCTCGCGCAGCGCCGGCAGCAGCGCCGGCTCGACGGCGCCGTAGCCGTAGTCGCTCAGCACCGCCACCGTCGCCCGTCCGTGCCAGCCGGCCAGCGTGGCCTCGAACAGCCGCCGCTCCTCGGGCTTGAGCGGGCGCCGGTCCTCGACGTCGTAGCGCACCACCTGCTGCTTGATGCCGTGGCGGCCGCCGGCCAGGATGCGGGTCTTGGTGGGGGTGCGATAGCCGTCCGCCACCAGGACGCCCCCGGTGGCCACCCCCAGCCGGCCCAGCGCGTCGAGCAGCCCGCGGCCGCTGGCGTCGTTGCCGACCCGGCCCACCACCAGCGGCTCGCCGTCGAGGCCGGCGACGTTGGCCACCGCGTTGGCGCCGCCGCCGGGGACCAGCTGCTCGCCCTCGTAGCTCAGGATCAGCACCGGCGCCTCGCGGCTGATGCGCTTGGGACTGCCGGTCACGAAGCGGTCCGCCACCAGGTCGACCACCATGACCACCGGCCGGCCGGCCATGGCGCCGATCAGCCCGAGCAGCCGCTCGCGGGTCGGAAGTCCCGGTCGCTCAGTCATTTGCGAGCGATGTTAGCAATCCCGCCGGCGGCCGGCGAGGGGACCAGAAGTCCGAGGTCGAAGAGCGCCTCCGGAGCGACGCCGCGGGCCTGGACCAGCACCCGGACGTCCTCGCCCATGCCCTCGCCGTCGAGCAGCGTCATCGCCTCCAGACGCTCGGCGGCCGGGGCCGCGGCCAGCCCGTCGAAGAGCCCGCAGGCGGTCAGCCAGCGGGCCTGGCGGGTCAGGGTCACGGTGGCCAGACCGGCGCGCTCGCCCTCCTCGCGAAGGGCCGTGAAGTCGACGTGGGCGGTGAGGTCCTGCTCGCCCACCGCCACCAGCGGATCGCGGTGCACCCGGTGGCGGCGGTAGCAGGCCAGGGTGCCGGCCGGCCGCACCCTGGGGTCGAGCAGGCGGTGGCGCTCGAAGCCGTAGTCGCAGGTGACCAGCAGGCCACGGCCCAGCAGCCGGGCGAGCGCGCGGTAGAGCGGCCGCCAGCCGGGCGCCAGGTCGGCGATCTGCCCGGGGGCTAGCGGCGCCCCCTCGGGGCCGAGCAGCCCGGCCAGCCGCGGGTCGGACAGCTCGCCGGTCTGGAAGGCGAGGCGGCCGTCGGCGGCGAGACCCACCCACAGCTCGCCCGGGCCGCCCTCGTCGCGCCCTACCAGCCGGTGGACCGGCAGGGCGTCGAACAGCTCGTAGGAGAAGACCAGGCCGTCGACCTCCCCGGCGGCCAGCCCGGCGGGGTCCGCCGCTGCGTCGGCCCCCGGCGGCAGCGGGCGCGCTACCCGGTCCCAGCCGCGGAGCCGCCGCCCGCCGACCGCGCCGCCCTCGCCCCCCAACGCGTCGATCACCGCCGCCAGGTGGGCGCCGTCGCCGCA
>JBFGCA010000182.1:0-5912 GCA_041567315.1 Thermoanaerobaculia bacterium
CCGCACCAACTCCGCTTCCCAGTCGCGTATGATCTGCTGCACTTCGTTCGAGAGTTGTTGCAAGGCGCCGTCTTTCGTCGCGTGACACTTGGCCGTCGAAACGCGGAACCGTTGCCGGTAGTTCGAGGAGGTCCGCTTCCCGCACTCGCTGGGGCTGCTCTACTCGACGCTCACCGCCTACCTCGGCTTCCGGGTCAACGACGGCGAGGGCAAGGTGATGGGTCTCGCCGCCTGGGGCGAGCCGCGCTATCTCGACCGGCTGCGGCGGCTGGTGCGGCGCGGCGGCAACGGCCGGTACGAGCTGGACATGGACTACTTCGGCTTTCTCGGCGGGCGGCGGATGGAGTCTCCGGCGCTCGCCGAGCTGCTGGGCCGGCCGGCGCGCCACCGGGCCGAGGAGATCGGGCCGTTCCACCGCGACGTGGCGGCGAGCCTCCAGGCGCTGCTCGAGGAGGTGCTGCTCGAGGAGGTCCGCTACCTGGCCGGCGTCGTGCCCCTGCCCGACCTCTGTCTGGCCGGTGGCGTGGCGCTCAACTGCGTGGCCAACGGCCGGCTGCGGCGCCAGGGGCCGTTCGCGCGGCTCTTCGTCCAGCCGGCCGCCGGGGACGCCGGCGGTTGTCTGGGGGCGGCGGCGCTGGCCTGGCACCGCCTCTCGGGCGGGCGGCGGCCGGCGCCGCTCGAGCACGTCTTCCTAGGGCCGAGCTGGGCGGCCGACGAGGTGGCGGCGCTGCTCGAGGCGGCCGGGCTGGCGGCCCACGACTTCCGGGGTCGAGAGCCGGAGCTGCTCGAGGCCACCGTCGAACGGCTGGCGGCGGGCCGCGTCGTCGGCTGGTTCCAGGGGGCGATGGAGCTGGGGCCGCGGGCGCTGGGGGCACGAAGCCTGCTGGCCAACCCGCTCGACCCGGCGGTCCGGGAGCGGCTCAACCGGCGGATCAAGCGGCGCGAGCCGTTCCGCCCCTTCGCTCCCAGCGTGCTGGAGTCGGCGGCGGGCGACTCCTTCGAGCTCTCGAGCGCCTCCCCGTTCATGCTCGAGGCCTGCGCCGTGCGGCCCGGGGCGGACCTGCCGGCGGTCACCCACGTCGACGGCTCGGCGCGCCCGCAGACGGTGTCGCCCGCCACCCAGCCGCGGTTCGCCGCCCTGCTGGAAGCGTTCGGCCGGCGCGCCGGCCGCCCGGTGCTGCTCAACACCTCGTTCAACCGCGCCGGCGAGCCGATCGTCTGCTCGCCGGTCGACGCCCTGGCGACGATGGCGGCCACCGGTCTCGACTCGCTGGTGATCGAGGACTTCCTGCTCGACCGCGAGGCGCTGCCGGCCAACCTCGGCCGGCTGCTGGCCGGCTGGGAGAGCGAGCGCGGTCGGGCGCCCCGGCCCGCCGAGCTCCCTGTGTCCGAAAACCTCTACAGCTTTGTCTGATTTCGCCGCCCTCCTGGAAGCCTGGCTGGCTGCTGGCGGTGCCGCCGGCGCACCAGGGGCGGCCGACCACCCAGGGCGGCTCGACCCCGTGGCCTGCGGCGAGCTCGCCGCCTGGCTGGCCACCGAGGAGGGGCTGCGGGAAGCGCGCCGGCGGCAGGCAGAGGGCGTCGGTGCAGGCGGGGAGGCTCGGCCTCCGGAACGTGCGAGCGGCCGCAGCGCGCCCGCCCACGACCCTTCCGGGGAGATCTCCGGCGCGCCGGTCAAGGCCGCCGCGCGGCGCGGCGAGCTTCCCGGCGGCCGCCTCTCCGCCGAAGAGCCCCGGCCGATCAGCATCTGGGAGCCGCGGCAGCGCCGCGACGGGCTGGTCTTCGTGCGCCCCGAGCCGTGGCCGGAGGGCGACCACTACGCGGCCCGCGAGGCGGTCCCCGCCCGCAAGCGGCGCCGCCACCGCATCTGCCTGTTCGGCGAGTCGGCCGCCGCCGGCTACCTCTACGCGCCCCACCTGACGCCGGCCCGGGTCCTCGAAGAGCAGCTCGACGCGCTGGCCGGCGAGGAGGCCTTCGAGGTGGTCGACCTGGCGCGCACCAACGAGACCCTGAACTCGCTGGTCTCGACGCTCGAAGCGGCGCTCCAGCTCGAGCCCGACCTGCTGGTGGTCTTCGCCGGCAACAACTGGACGCTGCTCGAGACGCCGGAGGTCTCGGCCTACGCGCCGTCGATCCGCGCCCGCCAGCGGTTCGCCCGGGCGCTGTCCGGCGGCGCCGCGGGGTCGCCCACGGTCCTCTACGGACCGATCGAGCTGGCGGCGCGCCGCGTCCTGGAGCGCGCCGGCGCGGCGCTGGCCCGCATCCACCGGCTGGCGGCGCGGCGCTCGATCCCGGTGGTGCTGATGGTCCCCGAGGTCAACCTGGCCGACTGGGAGAACCGGCAGCCGGTGCTCTGGCCGGCCGGGGACGGCGCCGCGCGCTGGTACGAGCTGTACGAGCGGGCGGCCGCGGCGCTGGCGGCGGAGGACTGGCGGGAAACGAGGCGGCTCGCCGGGCAGATGCTCGCCCTCGACGACGGCACCTGCCCCACCACCTTCCGGCTGTTCGCCAGGGCGTGGATGGGCGCCGGCGACGAGCAGCGGGCGGCCGCCGCCTGCCGCGCCGAGCTGGCGGTGGGCCATTACGCGACGCTCGGCTTCCTGAGCGCCCCGCAGGCCGGCCCGATGGTCCAGGAGCTGCAGCGCCGGGCGGCCGCGCACCACGGCTTCGAGCTCGTGGACCTCCCGGCGGTCTTCGCCCGCCACACCGGCTCGCCGCTCACCGGCCGGCGGCTGTTTCTGGACTACTGCCACCTGACCGTCGAGGGCATGCAGGCGGCGATGGCGGCCACCGCCGGCCGGGTGGCCAGCCGGTTCGGTCTGCTGGAGGGCGAGCCCGAGCTGGCGGAGCTGTTGGCTCGGCTTCCCCCGCCCCAGGTCGCCGCCGAGGCCGACGCCAGCGCCAAGCTCGGCGCCGCCGTCCACGGCGCCCACCGCCTGCTGACCGTGGGGTCCAAGGCACCGATCCTCGAGCACTGGTGCCGGGCGGCGCTGGCCGCCTCGCCCGCGATCGCCGAGACCATGCAGGCCCTCGTCGAGGCCCGCTCGACGCCGCTGCCGGCGGTCCTCACCGCCGCCCAGCAGCGGGTCTGGCGCTCGCCGTACACCCTGGGTGCCCAGCACGGCTGGCGCTGGGAGGGCTCCGACCTGGAGCTGATCGAGGTGCTGGTCAAGGTGCTGGAGGAGGACGGGCGGCCCGTCCCAGAGCCGCTGCCCCGCACCCTGCTCGACCGACGCTGGTCCGACGTCTCGGGGATCGACCTCGCGGGTTCGCCGCGCCACCTGGCCGAGCCGCTCGAGCGTCTGTTTCCCGAGGCGCTGGCGACCCCCGGCCACACCGGCCGCGCCACCTACCGCGCCGCCTGGCCGAGCACGACCTTCTGCTTCGTCACCGACGCGGAGCACGACCTCACCGCCGAGCTGACCGTGCGCCGGCCGGAGCCGGAGTCCGGATCGACCGGAACGGACCTCGGAATCGACGCCGCTGGACTGCTCGCCCCCAGGCCGGATCGACCCCGGACAGACGACACGCAAGAGAAAAGAACAGGTAGAGAAAAGACTGGTGGGGCGGCTGGCGCGGTCGCCGCAGCAATAGGCGACCTGCGAGTCGAGCTGAACGGGCAAGCGATCGCCAGCTGCGACTTGAGCGGACGTTGGCGCACACACGGGCTGCGGCTCCCGCGCGGACTGCTGCGGCCGGGCTTCAACCGGCTTACCTTGAGCTGGCCACCGCCGACGATTCCGGGCGAGCTCGCCCTGACCGCCGCCGTGGCCCGACTGGAGCTCGGCCATGAAACCGATCTCCACCCGATCTTCGGGGAAGTCGCTGCCCTCCGGCTGTGCCGTCGGCAAGCCGCCACGAGAGCAGGGGCGCCCGCCCAGAGCTCCGTGCACGGAGCTCGGAGACCGGGCGAATTTGCGCTCGCCGCGGCAGTCCCTGGCACCCTCCTACCCGGTCTCTCCGTTCAAGAGCACGGAAACCACCGAGCCAGCACACGAGGGCAGGCGGTCACCGTGGGCGTGGTCGGCGGCGGCACCGCCGGCTACCTGACCGCGCTGGCGCTGCGCACCAAGCTGCCGGGGGTGGCGGTCACCCTCATCGAGTCGCCGGAGGTACCGGTCCTCGGGGTCGGCGAGGCGACCACGCCGCTCACCCCGCAGTTTCTGCACGTCGACCTCGGCCTCGACGTCCACCAGCTCTTCCGCGAAGTGCGGCCGACCTTCAAGCTGGGGATCCGCTTCGACTGGGGCGGTCCGAACAGCGGCCCCGGAGGCTTCAACTACCCGTTCGGTCCGGTCGAGGTCGCCGACGCGCTGCGCTGGGACGGCGACCTCGACCGCTGCTCGCTGCAGTCGATGCTGATGTCGGCCGGCGCGCTGCCGCTGACGGCCGCTCGAGACGGCGACTACCCGCCGGCGGCGGCGCGGCCGGGAACTCGGCACGGGGCACCGGGCGGCGAGCGGCCGCTCTGGCTGTCCGGCACGGCCGCCCGCATCGCCTACCACCTGGACAACCCGCGGCTGGTCGCCTACCTGCAGCGGCGCGCGGCCGAGCGCGGCGTCGAGCGGGTGCTCGCCACCGTGGCCGACGTCGAGGTCGGTAGCGCCGGCGGGGCCGACCGCCCGAGCGTCGACGGCGGGGAGATCGGCGACGGGCGCGGCGGAACGGCGGGCAACGGGTCCACGAGCGTCGAGGTCCGGGCGCTGCGGCTGGCCGACGGCCGGCGGCTCTGCTTCGACTACTACGTCGACTGCACGGGCGCCGCTTCGCTGCTGGCCGGCCGGGCGCTGGGCTCCCCGCTCGAGAGCTACGAGGGCAGCCTGTTCACCGACCGTGCCGTCGTCGGCCGCGCCATCGTGGGCCGCGCTCACCCGCAGAGCCGGCTGCCGCCGTTCACCCGGGCGACGGCAATGCCCGCCGGCTGGGCGTGGAGCATCCCGCAGCCGGAGGAGCGGCACGTGGGCTACGTCTATTCGTCGCGCTTCGTGGGCGACGAGCAGGCGGCGGCCGAGCTGCGCCGCGCCTCGCCGACCGCCGGGGGCCGCACCGGCGGCGGCCTGCGCGTGCTCGCCTTCCGGCCCGGACGGCACCGCCACTTCTGGCTCGGCAACGTCTTCGCCCTCGGCAACGCCTACGGTTTCGTCGAGCCGCTGGAGTCGACGGCGCTCCACCTGCTGATCCGCCAGATCGGCCTGCTGGTCGGCTCCTTTCCCTGGCGCGGGCCGGCCGGCCGCCTGCGCACGGTCTTCAACCGGCGGGTTGGCGCCTTCTGGGACTACGTCGCCTGGTTCGTGGGCCTGCACTTCAAGTTCAACCGGCGGATGACCACCCCCTTCTGGCGCGCCTGCCGGCGCGACGTCGACGTGTCGCGGCACGCGGAGCTGCTGGAGTCCTTTCGCCGTGATGGACCGCTCACGCGTTCGCGTGCGGAGCGCGACGGCTTCGACTACCCCGACCCGCTCTGGGGACCGGAGGGCCTCGACGTGATCCTGTGCGGGCAGGGGGTCCCTGCTCCCCTGCCCCCGCCACGCCGGGAGCGAGCCTTCTGGGAGCGGCAGATCGCCGGTTACGGGAACCAGGTCGAGCGAGCCCTGTCGCAGGACCTGGCCCTGCGGCTCTTCGCACGCTGCCCCGAGCTTCTCGAGGCCTGGGTCGACGGCCTGCGCGCGATCGGCCCCGCGTTTCCAGCGCCCGCTACCGGGCACCTGACGCGGGACCGCGCGGTGCGTGTCTGACCCGATCGGTGGAGGGTGCAGCTCGGCCGCCAGGCCCCAGGCTCGCTCCCGTTGCACCGGGAGCTCGCTAGTGTGGCGTCTCCGACTTGGCTTGCCAGATAGGCGAGTCATTCGTTGGTGCTGCCAAGGCGCGCTGACGCAGGCATAGCGGGGACTATGTCGAGGAAGCGCAACGCC
>JBFGCA010000183.1:0-5829 GCA_041567315.1 Thermoanaerobaculia bacterium
AGGAAGGCGGCCTGGGTGCCGTACTCGTCGACCTGCACCGAGTGGTCGATGACCAGCTCCACCGGCTGCAGCGGGTTGATCTGCTCGGGGTCGCCGCCCATCGCCCGCATGGCGTCGCGCATCGCCGCCAGGTCGACCACCGCCGGCACCCCGGTGAAGTCCTGGAGCAGCACCCGCGCCGGCATGAAGGCGATCTCGACCGACGGCTGGGCCGCCGGGTCCCAGCGGGCCACCGCCTCGACGTCCTCCGCCGGCACCGTCTCGCCGTCCTCGCGGCGCAGCAGGTTCTCGAGCAGCACCCGCATCGAGAACGGCAGCCGCGAGATGGCAAAGTCCCGCTTCTCCAGCGTCGGCAGGTGGGCGAGCCGGTACTCGGTGCCCCCGACCACGAGTTTCGAGAGGGTCGAGAAACTGTCTTTCATGCCCTCAAGATAGCGCACTGCTCCTCACCGGCAAACCGCGCGGCCGACCGTCAGGGTCCGGCCTTCTGGTAGCCTGATCGGTACCTCCGAAGGACGCTGGCGCGAGATGTTCGACTCCATCGACAGCACCGCCGAGGCGCTGGCGCGGCACCACTACATCGCCGACGCCGGGCTGTCGACCAGCCTTTTCCTGGCCCTCAGGATGGAGAAGGCGCTGTTCCTCGAGGGCGAGCCGGGGGTGGGCAAGACCGAGGTCGCCAAGGTCCTGAGCCGGGCGCTCTTGACGCCGCTCATCCGCCTCCAGTGCTACGAGGGCCTCGACCTCGGCCAGGCGGTCTACGAGTGGAACTACCCGCGGCAGCTGCTCGAGATCCAGGCCCGCCGCGACGCCGGCGAGGGGGCCGGGCGGGTCACCCGTGACATCTTCGGCGAGGAGTTCCTGCTCAAGCGGCCGCTGCTGCAGGCCATCGACGCCAGCCACGAGCGGGCGCCGGTGCTGCTCATCGACGAGCTCGACCGCGCCGACGAGGAGTTCGAGAGCTTCCTGCTCGAGCTGCTCTCCGACTTCCAGGTGACGGTGCCCGAGATCGGCACCCTGGTGGCCGAGCACAAGCCGATCACGGTGATCACCTCCAACCGCACCCGCGAGATCCACGACGCCCTCAAGAGGCGGTGCGTCTACCACTGGATCGACTACCCGTCGCTGGACAAGGAGATCGAGATCGTCGCCCGCAAGGTGCCCGGGCTCTCGGAGCGGCTCGCCCACCAGGTGGTGGCCTTCGTCCAGCGGCTGCGGACCGAGGACCTCTACAAACTGCCCGGGGTGGCCGAGACCCTGGACTGGGCGGCGGCGCTCACCCACCTGAGCGCCGAGCGGCTGGAGCCGGCGCTGGTCGAGTCGACCCTGGGGTTCCTGCTCAAGTACCAGGACGACGTCGACAAGCTGCGGCGCACGGCGCCGGCGCTGCTCGCCGAGACCCTGGGCGCCGGCGGGGGCCCCCCCCGCCACCGGCTCCTCCTCTGCCGCCGGCCCCTCCGCCGCCGGCTCGGCGGGCTGAGCCGCCGGCCGGGCCACCGATGGCCGGCCACCCGCCGCTCGCCCCGCTGCTCGAGAACGTCCTGGTCTTCGGCCGCGCCCTGCGCCGCGCCGGGCTGCCGGTGTCGCCGGCCGAGAGCCTGGGCTTTGCCCACGCCCTCGAATGGGTGGATCTGGGCAGCCGCGAACAGGTGTTCCACGCCGCCCGCGCGCTGTTCGTCCACCGGCGCGAGGACCTCGAGCTGTTCGCCGCCCTCTTCGACCGCTTCTGGCGGGCACCGGGGGTGGCCCCCCAGGGGCGCCCGCGGCGGCGGCGGCCGGCCACCCGCCGGACCGGCTTCGAGATCGTCGCCGCGGTCGCCGCCCGTGCCGCCGCCGACGGCGCCGGCGAGCCGGTGGCCGACCGCTCGGGCACCTACAGCTCGCTCGAGGTGCTGCGCCGCAAGGACTTCGCCGAGCTCACCCCCGAGGAGCTGGAGGCGGTGCGCCAGCTCATCCGCGACACCCGCTGGCGGGCCAGCCTGCGCGAGACCCGCCGCCGGGTCGCCGATCCGCGCGGCCCCCGGCTCCACCTGCGGCGGGTGCTGCGCGAGGCCGCCAGGCACGGCGGCTCGCCGCTCAAGCTGTGGCGGCTGAGCCGCAAGGTCAAGGAGCGCCCGGTGGTGCTGCTGGCCGACGTCAGCGGCTCGATGGAGAAGTACTCGCGGCTGGTGCTCCAGTTCTTCTACAGCCTCTCGCACAGCCTGCGCGACGCCGAGTGCTTCGTCTTCGGCACCCGGCTCACCCGGATCACCACCCAGCTCCGCCTGCGCAACGTCGACCGGGCGCTGGAGGAGGCGACCCGGGAGATCGTCGACTTCTCGGGCGGCACCCGGATCGGCGAATGCCTCGGCCGCTTCAACCGCGACTGGAGCCGCCGGGTGCTCCGCCGCGGCGCCCTGGTGGTCATCGTCAGCGACGGCTGGGAGCGCGGCGACGTCGCCGAGCTCCGCCGCGAGATGCGCTACCTCCACCACCGCTGCCACCGCCTGGTCTGGCTCAACCCGCTGCTCGGCCAGCCCGGCTACCGGCCGCTGGTCGAAGGCATGGCCGCGGCGCTGCCCTTCGTCGACGACTTCCTCCCGGTCCACAACCTGCGCGCGCTCCGCACCCTCGCCGACCACCTCGCCGCCCTCCCCCGCCGCGCCCGTACCACTGCCAAAGGCACCCCGGCCTCAGGTTCCAGGTAGGCCGCCCGAGAGCCGGCCGGCTCTCGCCTCATGCGAGCAGCAACTGCACCAGCAAGGTCCCGCGAACCTGCCGCAAGCGCCCCCCGCCCACCGATCCACCAGCACCCGCCTGTGATACCTTCGAACCCTCTTTCTTCTGGTCCGCAACGACCACGGGGCCTCGCCCCGGAGGGGGTCCGCAACGATGAAGGTGGCCGGCGAGTACGCGTTCGAGGCTGCGCCCCAGACCGTCTGGGAGGGGCTGCTCGACCCCGAGGTGCTGGCCGCCACCATGCCGGGGTGCGAGAAGCTCGAGCTGGCCGGCGAGAACACCTACCAGGGCGTGCTCAACATCAAGGTCGGCCCGGTCCAGGGCAAGTTCCAGGGCCGGGTGGAGCTGGAGGACATCGACCCGCCCAAGGGGTACACCATGAAGGTCGACGGCCAGGGCGCCCCCGGCTTCGTCAAGGCCACCGCCCGGGTGACCATCGCCGCCGCCGAGGGCGGCGGCACCCTGCTGAGCTACGACGGCGACGCCCAGGTCGGTGGCCGGGTGGCGAGCGTCGGGCAGCGGCTGCTCGACAGCTCGGCCAAGGCGATCATCAAGCAGAGCCTGGAGGGGCTCGACGCCACGCTGAAGGCGCGCTCGGAGGCGGCGCCGGGCGAGGCCGCGGCCGCGCCGCAGGCGCCCTCGCAGGCCGGGTTCGCCGCCAAGGTGGCGAAAGAGGTGGCGAGCGACCTCATCCCGCGGCCGGTGTGGATCGGCGCGGCGGTGCTCGTGGTGCTGCTGATCCTCTACCTGCTCCTGCGGTGAGCTGATCCCACAGCGGGGCTCGCAAGGGGAGAAGCCCGCCAGAAAGGAGGCATCGTGATCCCAGGGTCCTTCGACTACCACGCTCCCGCCACCCTGGAGGAGGCGATCGAGCTGCTGGCCCGGCACGGCGACGAGGCCAAGCTGCTGGCCGGCGGCCAGAGTCTGATCCCGGCGATGCGCTTCCGGCTGGCCGTGCCCGGGGTGCTGATCGACCTCAACCGGGTCTCGGGGCTCTCCTATCTCCACGAGACGCTGGACGACGGTGACGCCAACGGGGGCGGCCATCTGGCGATCGGCGCCCTGACCCGCGAGTCCGAGCTCGAGGCCTCGGGGCTGGTCGGCGGCCGCTATCCGCTGCTGGCCGACGCCGCCCGGGTGATCGCCGACCCGCTGGTCCGCAACCTGGCGACGGTGGGCGGCAACCTGGCCCACGCCGACCCGGCCAACGACCACCCGGCGGCGATGCTGGCCTACGACGCGGAGATCGACGCCCGCGGCGCCGGCGGGGTCCGCACCATCCCCATCGACCAGTTTTTCACCGGCCTCTTCGAGAGCGCCCTCCAGCCCGGCGAGGTGCTGACCGAGATCCGCGTTCCCGTCCCCGGCCCGGGGTCGGGCGGCGCCTACCTCAAGCTGGAGCGCAAGGTCGGCGACTACGCGGTGGCGGCGGTGGCCGTGCAGCTGGTCGCCGCCGGCGAGCGGATCGAGTCGATCCGCATCGGCCTGACCAACGTCAACCCCGTGCCGATGCGGGCCACCGACGCCGAGGCGGCGCTGACCGGAGAGGCGCCCACCGACGAGACGCTGGAAGCCGCCGGCCGGGCCGCCGCCGCCCAGTGCGACCCGGCGGCCGACCTCCGCGGGCCGGTCGAGTACAAGCGCGACCTGGTCCGGGTGCTGACCAAGCGCGCCGTGCGCCGCGCCTTCGAGCGCGCGCGGCAGGGCCTGCCGGAAGGAGGCGCGCAATGAGCCGCCACGCGATCACCGTCACCGTCAACGGCCAGCCGCAGACCCGCGAGGTCGACAGCCGCCTGCTGCTGGTCCACTTCCTGCGCGAGGAGCTCGAGCTCACCGGCACCCACATCGGCTGCGACACCACCAGCTGCGGCGCCTGCACCGTGCTCCTCGACGGTCGGGCGGTCAAGAGCTGCACGGTCTTCGCGGTGCAGGCCGACGGCGCCGCGGTCGAGACCATCGAGGCGCTGGCCGCCGACGGCAAGCTCCACCCGCTGCAGGAGGGATTCTGGGAGAAGCACGGCCTGCAGTGCGGCTACTGCACCCCGGGGATGATCATGAGCGCCAAGCACCTGCTCGAGAAACACCCCGACCCCACCGAGGAGGAGATCCGCTGGGGGATCTCGGGGAATCTCTGCCGCTGCACCGGCTACAACAAGATCGTCGAGGCGATCCGCTACGCGGCCGAGAAGCTGGCTGAAGCCCCGGCCGAAGCTGCCGCCGAGGAGGTGAGCGCATGACCCAGCTCGACGACCGCTTCGAGCACCACACGCCGGTCCCCGAGGGCGCCTCGGCCCGGGTCGAGACCACCGCCGAGCTCCGGGTGACCACCCCCGAGAAGGTCTGCGGCATGGGCCACGCGATGAAGCGCAAGGAGGACCCGCGCTTCATCCAGGGCCGCGGCCGCTACGTCGACGACGTCAAGCTGCCCGGGATGCTCTACCTCGACCTGGTGCGCAGCCCCTACGCCCACGCCAGGATCGTCAAGATCGACGCCAGCGAGGCGCTGGCCACCGAGGGCGTGCTGGCGGTGATCACCGGCGAGGACCTCAAGGCCGCCGGCAACCTCCACTGGATGCCGACCCTGATGTCGGACACCCAGATGGTGCTGCCGATCGAGAAGGTCGTCTACTACGCGCAGGAGGTCTGCGCGGTGGTGGCCACCGACAGGTACGTCGCGGCCGACGCGGTCGAGAAGGTCCACGTCGAGTACGAGCCCCTGGAGGCGGTGGTCGACCCCCGCAAGGCGCTCGAGGACAAGGTCCTGGTGCGCGACGACAAGGAGAAGAAGACCAACCACATCTGGCACTGGGAGGCCGGCGACAAGGAGGCCGCCGACAAGGTCTTCGCCGAGGCGGCGAAGGTCGTCGAGCAGCGGATCTACCTGCCGCGGCTCCACGTCTCCTCGATCGAGACCTGCGGCATGGTGGCCAACTACAACAAGGCCACCGAGCAGATGCAGATCTACATGACCTCGCAGGCGCCGCACGCCCACCGCACCGTCTTCGCGCTGGTGAGCGGCCTGCCGGAGCAGAAGATCCAGATCATCTCGCCCGACATCGGCGGCGGCTTCGGCGGCAAGGTGCCGGTCTACCCGGGCTACGTCTGCTGCGC
>JBFGCA010000184.1:0-5694 GCA_041567315.1 Thermoanaerobaculia bacterium
CCGGCCGGGCTCGTGGGCGCGGCTGGCGGCGGCCCTGGCCATCGACCTGGGTGGTCTGGCGGCGGGGGTGGCGGCGGCGCTGACCGCCGCCGCCGGCGGCTGGCCGGTGGCGCTGGTGCTGCTGGCGGCGCCGGCGCTGGTCGCCGCCGACGCCGCCCGCAACGTCGGGCTGCGCCATCGGGCGGTGGCGCAGGCGGGCGAGCTGTGGCGGGTCACCCACGCCGCCCACCGGATGGCGGCCGGCCCCGGCGGTGCCCGCGAGGTGGCGGCGCAGGTGCTGCTCGAGTGCCGCAGCGTGGTGCCGGTGGGCTGGTTCCAGCTCGAGCTGCGCGAGGCCGACGAGAGCTGGAGCTGCTTTTCGGCCGGGCCGGGCGGCGAGCCGCCGGTCGTGGGCGAGGCGCAGCCGGCCGAGTCGCCGCCGGCGCTGCCGGGCATCCATCGCCGCTCGGCCTGGCGGGTCCTCGACCGGCGGTTGAAGGTCGAGGAGGACGTCGTCGGGCGGCTGCGGCTGTGGTGCGATCCCCGCAAGCTCGAGCCCACCGCCGTCGAGCTGCTCGACGCGCTGCTGCCGCAGATCGCGATCTCGGTGCATCGGGCGCTGCTCGACCGCCGCAGCCGCCAGGACCCGCTCACCGGTCTGGCCGACCGCGGCGAGCTGGAGGCGCAGCTCGAGCGGGCGTTCGCCGAGAGCCGCGACGAGGGCCGGCCGCTGGCGGTGGTGATGTGCGACCTCGACCGTTTCAAGCGGATCAACGACCGCTGGGGCCACGACGTCGGCGACCGCGCCCTGCGCGAGGTGGCGAGCGTGCTCGAGGCTCATCGGCGCGAGGGCGACGTCTGCTGCCGCTACGGCGGCGAGGAGTTCGCGGTCATCCTCGGGCGCACCGATGGCGCCACCGCCCAGCGGGTGGCCGAGCGCCTGCGGGTCGAGGTCGAGCGCTGCGTCTTCCTCCACCAGGGGCGGCGGATCCCGCTGCGGATGAGCGCCGGAGTGGCCGCCTACCCCGAGCTGCCGGTGCGGCAGGGGCGCGAGCTGCTGGTGCTGGCCGACGAGGCGCTGCTCAAGGCCAAGCGCGGCGGCCGCAACTGCAGCCTGCTCCACCTCGGCGACGGCCGCTTCAAGACCGCCGACGGCGCCCTCGAAGGCGACGACGAAGAGGCGCCGCCGGTCGTCGAGCCGCCGACCCTTTTCGCCTAGCGGTGGGCGCCACCGTCCCTCAGCGCCGCCAGAAGGCGCGGGTCAAGAGGGCGGCGATCGAGTAGATCTCCAGCCGCCCGAGCCACATCAGCAGCACCATCAGCAGCTTGTCCCAGGCCATGAAGAAGGCGTAGTTCTGGGTCGGCCCCACCGCCGCCAGGCCGGGGCCGACGTTGCCGATGGTGGCGGCGGTGGCGGTGGCGGTGGTCACCAGGTCGGGCCCGGCAAAGCTCAGCAGCAGGGTGGCCGCCCCCCAGATGCTGAGATACAGGATGAAGAAGCCGGCGACGCTCCGCACCACCTCGTCGGGCACCGCCTTGCCGCCCACGAACACCCGCAGCACGGTGTTGGGGCTGAACATGATCCGCATCTCGCGGACCGCCGAGCGCAGCCCGATGACCATCCGCATCACCTTCATCGAGCCGGCCGTGGAGCCGGCGCAGCCGCCGACGAACATCAGCCCCACCAGCAGCATGCGGCTGAACACCGGCCAGGCGTCGAAGTCGGCGGTGGCGAAGCCGGTGGTGGTGGTGATGGAGACCACCTGGAAGGCGGCGTCGAGCGCCGCCCGCGGCAGCGTCGCCGCGGCCGCCAGCCAGCCCTCTCCGGCCGGCTGGTAGACGCCCTTGCGGACCAGGTCCCAGGCCACGATCGCCGTCGCCCCCAGCAGGATCTGGAGGTAGAGGCGGAACTCGGGGTCGCGGTAGAGGTTCCAGCCGCGGCGGCGCCGCAGCCCGTAGAACAGCGAGAAGTTGGTCCCGGCCAGCACCATGAAGACGATGACGATCACGTCCACCAGCGGGGAGTCGAAGGCCGCCACCGAGGCGTTGCGCGGCGAGAACCCGCCGGTCGACATGGTCGAGAAGGTGTGGGTCAGGGCGTCGTACAGGTCCAGCCCCGCGGCCAGCAGGAGCACCGTCTGGGCGCCGGTCAGCGCCAGGTAGAGCCGCCACAGGGTGGCCGCGGTGTCGTGGATCCGCGGCTGCAGCGACTCGGCGGTGGGCCCCGGCACCTCGAGCTTGTAGAGGAAGCGGGCGCCCGGCCCGAGGTCGGGGAGCAGGGCCACGAAGAGGACGATGATCCCCATGCCGCCCAGCCACTGGGTGAAGCTGCGCCAGAACAGGATCGCCCGGCCGTGGGCCTCGATGTCGGTCATCACCGAGGCGCCGGTGGTGGTGAACCCGGAGGCCGACTCGAACAGGCAGTCGACCAGGTGGGGGAAGGTGCCGTCCAGCAGATAGGGCAGGGCGCCGAACACCGAGGCCAGCACCCAGCCGCCGACCACGATGAGGATGCCCTCGCGGCGGTAGAGGTTGTGCGGCGGGCCGCCGAGCACCACCATCACGGTGCCGCACAGGGCGGTGACCAGCGCCGAGACCGCGAAGACCCCGGCCGTCTCCCCCTCGCCGTAGACCACCGCGCACAGCGCCGGGGCCAGCTCGGTGGCGGCGAGGATCAGCGTCAGCTGGCCCAGGAAGCGAAGCGCGGCGCGCAGGTTCATGAAGGAGTCCGGGGAAGCCGATGGGGCGGCGACGATTCTAGCTAGTGCGGCGTGACCTCGCGCTTCCCTGGCCGGCGGCCGCACGGTATGATCGCGGGCAACAAACCGGGGCTCGAACCAACCAGGGAGGGCAACTATGGGTACTTCGCGATACCTGTGCGTCCTGCCGGCGGCCGCTCTGCTCGCCGCCGCACCGATCCTCGCCCAGGGTCACGGGCGGGTCGAAGGCCGCCTCAGCCGCGCCAACGGCGCCGGCGTCGGCGGCGTCAGCGTGGTGGTCAACGAGGCCGGGCTCGCCCAGCTGACCGACAACAACGGTGACTACCGGTTCTCGACCGTGCCGGTGGGTACCTATTCCGTCACCTTCACGCTCGGCGACAACGCCGCCACAGAAGAGGGGGTGGAGGTCGCCGCCGGCTCGATCACCCGCCTCGACAAAGCGGTCGACTGGGAGATCAGCTTCGCCGAGACCATCACCGTCACCTCGGCCTCGCGCCGGGTGGAGCGGATCGTCGAGGCGCCGGCCGCGGTGACCCTGGTCACCGCCCAGGAGGTCGAGCGCCAGGCCGCGCACGGCCAGCTCCCCAAGCTGCTCGAGTTCACCCCCGGCGCCGAGGTGACCCAGAGCGGCATCTACGACTACAACCTCAACACCCGCGGCTTCAACAGCTCGCTCAACCGGCGGGTGGCGACCATCATCGACGGCCGCGACACCTCGATTCCCTTCCTCGGCGCCCAGGAGTGGGCGGCGATCGCCTTCCCGCTGGACGACCTGCAGAGCCTGGAGCTGGTGCGCGGCCCCAGCGCCGCGCTCTACGGCGCCAACGCCTCGAGCGGCGTGCTCAACCTGGTGACCAAGGCGCCGCGCTACGCCCGCGGCGGCCATTTGCGGCTCACCGGCGGCGAGCTGTCCACCTTGAACGCCGACCTGCGCTGGGCGGGAGGCCTGGGCAGCGACTGGTACGCCAAGCTGATCGGCGGCTACCGCAGCCACGGCACCTTCACGGTCTCGCGCCGCGGCTTCGCCGAGTACGCGGTGCCCTGTCCGGCGCCGGTGGACTGCCTGCCCCAGGAGGCGGTGGGGCTCAACCCGTTCGACGACGACGAGATCTTCTTCGGCGGTCTGCGCTTCGACAAGTACCTGGCCAACGGCAGCTCGCTCACCTTCGAGGGCGGCCAGGCCGCGATCGAGGGGCCCGTCATCCAGACCGGCATCGGCCGCGTGCAGCTGGCCGACGTCGAGCGGCCATGGGCGCGTTTCAACTTCAACACCGACCACTGGAACGTGCTGGGCGTCTACACCGCTCGCGACGCGCCCCGGCAGACGGCGCTCGCCGCCGGCACCAACCTGGCGCTCGACACCGAGCGGATCGGCGTCGAGGTGCAGGGCAACTGGGCCCTTGGCGACAAGGGCCGGGTGGTGGGCGGCGTCTCCTACACCGAGGAGGACATCGACAGCGCCGATCCGCGGACCGGCCGCCAGACCCTGCTCTTCGAGCCGGTCGACGCCGACAAGCAGGCGGTCTTCGCGCAGCTCGACTGGCAGGTGGCCGAGAAGGTCAAGCTGGTGCTGGCGGGGCGCTACGACGACAGCTCGCTCCACGACGCCCAGTTCTCGCCCAAGGGCTCGGTGGTGTTCTCGATCAACCCCAACAACACGGTGCGGCTGACCTACAACGAGGCCTTCCAGGTCGCCAACTACTCCGAGTTCTTCCTCCAGGCCAACGCCGCGCCACCGGTCAACCTGAGCTTCTTCGAGGCCGCCTGCGCCCCCTTCGGGATCTCCTGCGGCTTCGCTCCGGGCCCCACCCGGGTGCTGGCCCTGGGCAACAAGGACCTGGAGCTCGAGGAGGTCAAGACCTTCGAGATCGGCTACAGCGGCATCCTCGGCGGCAAGGCGTTCCTGACGGTGGACTACTACAACAGCGAGAACACCAACTTCATCACCGACCTGCTGCCGCAGCTCGGCACCAGCCTCGGCCGGATCAACAACAACTTCCTGTTCTACCGTCCGCCGGCGGCGCTGCCGGCGCCGGCCGCACAGGCGCTGCTGGCCGCCATCTTCCAGGCCATCCAGCTCAACCCGCTGCTCGCCGTGCTCTCCAACAACCTCGACGGCACCCCGATCCTGGCGGCGGCCTCCTACACCAACTTCGGCGACGTCGACACCCAGGGTGCGGACCTGGGGCTCAACTACTACTTCGGCGACGGCTGGAACTTCTCGTTCTCCTACTCCTGGTTCGACTTCGACATCCAGAGCGCCGATCCCACCCTGCGCAACATCCTGCTCCCCAACTCGCCGGAGACCAAGGGCAGCGTCGGGGTGGTCTACACCGCGGACCGCTGGGACGGCAGCGCCAGCGCCCGCTGGTCGGACGGCTTCCGCTGGGCGGTGGGGCCCTTCCAGGGCGACGTCGACTCCTACACCACGGTCGACCTGGTCGGCAACTACGTCGTCAACGACGCCATCAAGCTGGGCCTCAACGTCGCCAACCTGTTCGACGACGAGCACTGGGAGTCCTTCGGCGGCGACCTGCTGGGCCGCCGCGCCCTGGGCAGCGTGACCTTCTCCTGGTAGCTCTCGGCAACAACTGACGGAACCGGCCGGCGGGCGGCGTCCAGCCGCCTGCCGGCCTCCGCGTTCCGGTCGCCGATCGGGCGTCGGGCCGGTCAAGCGAGCGCCGCCGGGCCGCGCGGCCGGTGCCGGCCGCATGGGCCTGGAAGCGTCCTGCTAGCATCGTTGTCCTCGCCGGGCAGTGCCTTCCCGCCGGCCTCCCAGCAATGAGCGGGCCCAGATTCGTCGCGTCGTGCTACGTCGCGGCGCTGATGTTGGCGGCGGCTCCGCTCGCGGCCCAGCCGCCCACGATCCGCGTCGGGGTGGTGGTGGACGGCCCCTGGCCCGGCAACGACGAGGTGCGCGCCCTCACCATCGAGGAGGTCCGCACCCTCACCGAGGGCGAGTTCGACGTCCGGTTCCCGGAGGAGATCTATCTCG
>JBFGCA010000185.1:0-5565 GCA_041567315.1 Thermoanaerobaculia bacterium
CGCGACACCCTGCAGGAGGTGATCGCGCTCATCAAGGAAGCCGACCTCGGGATCGACATGCAGTTCACCAACTACCGCTCGATCTAGCGAGAGCCGCTGCGGGGGATCGGCGGTGGAGACGGTCGCCTACTACATGGCCCTGCTGGTGGTGGTGACGATGCCGGGCGCGATCCTCTACTGGCTGCTGATCCACCCCTTCGCGCGCTACTGGCGCCGGCTGGGGGCCTGGCCCACGTTCACCATCGTGGCGATCGTCTGCCTCGCCTTCGTGGCGGCGATCTTCCGATTCCGCGAGCCGCTGCTCGCGGTCCGCTTCGGGATCCGCTGGCCGCTCGTGGTCCTCGCCGTCCTCGTCTACGCGGTGGCGATCTGGCTCGACCTCAAGCGCCGCAAGCACCTGACGTTCCCGATCCTCGCCGGCGCCCCCGAGGTCTCCTCCCGCGACCCGGGGAAGCTCCTGACCGAGGGCATCTACGGCCGGGTGCGCAACCCCCGCTACCTGTCGTTCATGCTGGGCACCCTCGCCTGGGCGCTCTTCGCCAACTACCTGGCGCTGTGGATCGTCGTCATCGCCATGTTCCCAGCGCTCTGGCTGGTCGTCGTGCTCGAGGAGCGCGAGCTGCGCGAGCGCTTCGGCGAGGAGTTCGAGGAGTACTGCCGCCGGGTGCCCCGCTTCGTGCCCCGCTTCGGCCCCGGCTAGGACCCGACCTCAGAGCCAGCCGCGGGGGTTCTCGGCAAAGCTCCGCGAACGCTCGACGAGCATCCGGGCGAGCCGCTCGGCCTCGGCGGGGTGGTGCCGCGAGGTGTCGTACGACTCGTCGGGGTCGCGCTCGAGATCGAACAGCCAGGGGCCGCGCTCGGTCATCGGCCCCCAGACCCAGTTCATCGGGTTGCCGTAGAGGATGCGGCGGCGGGCCATGTACTTGAAGCGCCCGTCCCGCACCGCCCGCAGCACGCCGAGCTGGAAGTAGAGGATCGGCTGGCGCGGCGCCGCCCCCTCCCCCTCGAGCACGGCGACCAGCGAGCGCCCGTCGATCTCGCGGTCGGGCGGCGGCGCGATCCCCGCCCACTCCAGCAGCGTCGCGAAGAGGTCGATCCCCATCGCCGGCCGCTCGATGACCCGGCCGGCCGCGATCCTTCCCGGCCAGGCGGCGAGGAGCGGCACCCGCATGCCGCCCTCGAAGACGTCCATCTTGCGCCCGCGGGCGCCGCCCGGGCTGCCCTCGAACCAGGGCCCGTTGTCGCTGGTGACGACGACCGCGGTGCGCGCGGCCAGGCCCAGCCGCTCGAGCGCCGCCACGACCTCGCCGACGCTCCAGTCGAGCTCCTCCACCACGTCGCCGTAGAGGCCGCCCGGCGAGCGCCCGAGCCGATCGCCGGCGACGTGCAGCGGCACGTGCGGGAAGGTGTGCGGCAGGTAGAGGAAGAACGGCCCGCCGGCGTGCGCCTCGAGGAACGCGACCGCCCGCTCGGTGTAGCGGCGGGTCAGCGTGGACTGGTCGATCGGCGGGTCCTCGACCACTTCGAGGCCCTCGCGGACCGCCGGCCTCCCCTGGTCGTTGCTGTGCAGCAGCCCGTAGAACTTGTCGAAGCCGCGCTCGGTGGGGAGCGACGGCGAGAAGTCCCCGAGGTGCCACTTGCCGAAGATCGCGGTGGCGTAGCCCGCCGCCGACAGCGCCTCCGCCAGGGTGATCTCGTCGGAGGGCAGGCGCCGGTTCCGCCGCCCGAGCCGCAGCAGCAGGTCGGTCGTGGTCCACGGCGCCTGCAGGACGTGGTCGAGCCCCGCGCGCGCCGGATAGCGCCCGGTCAGGAGCCCGGCGCGCGAGGCCGAGCAGTACGGGGAGGTCGCGTAGGCCTGGGTGAAGCGCGCCCCCGCGGCGGCCAGCCGGTCCAGGTTCGGGGTGCGCACGGCCGCCGAGCCGTAGCAGCCGAGGTCGCCGTAGCCGAGATCGTCGAAGAGAATCAAGACCAGGTTCGGCCGCCCGCCGCCCCGCTCGGCTCCGGCTCGCAGCCCCTCGAGGTACTCGCGCTTGGCCTCGAGGTGGCGGGGGTCGTCGTAGTCGATGGGCACCAATATCCAGCCCAGGAGCCAGGCGAGCGCCAGGGCCGCCGCCGCGACGGCGACCCAGAGGCCGGGAACGACTCTCCGGGAGCGGCGAGCCACGGCGGCCTACCGGCGGCCGGCGGACCGGCCGGAGAGCGCGCGGAAGAAGCCGGCCGCCATCCAGAGCGGTCCGACCAGCGTGTGGGCGAGGTTGCGGTGAAACGCCGGCGCCCGCCTCTCGAAGGCGTAGTGGCCCAGGTACTGGAGGCCCACCCCCAGGGCGAGCAGGGCGAGGAGCCAGCCGACGGGCAGCCGCGCGCCCAGGAGGTAGAGCGGCACGAAGAGCGCGGCGACCCCGAGCGCCAGCCGCCAGCGCCACGCCAGGTAGACGGCGACCAGCGCCGCCGCGAGCAGCAGGCCGAGGTCCACCGGCACCCCGCCCGGCTCCGCCAGCCGCACCTTCGATCCCAGGCCGAAGAGGCAGAGGGCGATCAGCGGCAGCCCGACGTAGTGGGTGGCCCGGTTGCGCGGGTCCGCGTGGTGCGCCGCGTAGTCGGCGAAGTGCTCCTCGAGGTTCACGGCAAGACTCTTCTTGATTCTATTCGGCTCCCGGGCCGCCCGGAGGGGCGGCGGCCGGCGCTCCCCCGCGGGGCGGCGGCGCCCGGCGGCGCGCCCCGTACAATAGCGTTCCCGTGACTCGCGACGACGCCCGGCCCCTCGCCGTCCGCACGCTCGGCCTCGGCCGCCGTTTCGGGCGCCATTGGGCGCTCGCCCACGTCGACCTCGCGGTCGAGCCCGGCGAGATCCTGCTCCTGGCCGGCCCCAACGGCTCGGGCAAGACGACGCTCCTGCGGCTGCTGGCCGGCCTCTACCGGCCCTCCGCCGGCAGCCTCGCCATCTTCGGGCTCGACCCCGCGAAAGAGCGGCTCGCCTGCCGGCGGGCGCTCACCCTGGTGTCCCACGACAGCTATCTCTACGACCGCCTCACCGCCTACGAGACGCTGGCGGTCTGGGCGCGGCTGCTCGGGCGGCCGGCGGGCGAGGACGAGCTGGTCGGTCTCCTCGCCGAGGTCGAGCTCGCCGAGCGCCGCGACCTCCAGGTGAAGGGCTTCTCCGCCGGCATGCGCAAGCGGCTGACGCTGCTGCGCACGCGGCTCGAGCGGCCGCGGCTGGTGCTGCTCGACGAGCCCTTCTCGGCCCTCGACCCGGGCGGCCGGCGCATGGTCGAGGGCTGGATCGAGCGCTTCCGCGACGAGGGGATCGCGGTGCTCATGGCCTCGCACGCCCTCGAGCGCACGACCCGGATCGCCGACCGCGCGCTGCTGCTCGAGCGCGGGCAGATCGCCTGGCAGGGTGCCGCCGCGGAGCTTCCCGCCCGGATGGAGCGCAGCCGATGAGGGCGCTGGGGCAGATCGCGACCCTGGTGCGCAAGGACCTGCTGGTCGAGTGGCGCGGCCGCGCGCGGCTCTTCTCGGTGCTGCTCTTCGGGGCGGTGACGCTGCTGCTGTTCTCGTTCGCGGTGGGGCCCGACAGCCTGGCGCTGCGGGCGGCCGCCGCCGGCTTCCTGGTGCTGGCCCTGCTCCTGAGCTCGACGATGGGCCTCTCCGAGAGCTTCCGCGTCGAGCAGGAGCAGCGGGCGCTCGAGGGCCTGCTGCTGCTGCCGGTCGAGCCGGTGGCGCTCTTCTACGGCAAGGCGCTCGCCAACACCGTCTTCCTGCTGCTCCTGGCCCCGATCCTGATTCCGGTGGCGCTGGTGCTCTACGCGGTCGAGCTGGAGGCCGCGCGGATCCTCGGCCTGCTGGGGCTCTGGGCGCTGGCGGCGGCCGGGCTCTCCGCTCCCGGCACCCTCTACGCGGCGATGACCAGCCGGCTCCAGAGCCAGGACGTGCTGCTGCCGCTGCTGCTCTTTCCGCTCGTCGTGCCGGTGCTGATGGCCTCGGTCAAGTCGGCGGACCTGATCCTGACCGGCGACCCGATGGCCCAGATGCGGTCGTGGCTCGTTCTTCTCATCGGCTTCGATGTGATCTACTGGTCGCTCTGCGGCGTGCTCTTCCCGTACGCCGTCCAGGAGGCTCAATGACCAAACGACTGACTTGGGACGGGGCGCTGGGGATCGCCGGAGTCCTCCTCTTCCTGGTGGGAAGCTACATCGGCCTCTTCGTCGCCCCCGCGGAGCGCCACATGGGCGACGTGCAGCGGATCATGTACGTGCATCTGCCCTCCGCCTGGATCTCGATGCTCTGCTTCACCGCCGCCTTCGGCTTCGCCGTGGCCTCGCTCTGGACCAGCAAGCCGCGCTGGGACCGGGCGATGACCGGCGCGATCGAGGTCGGGGTGGTGCTCAACGCCCTGCTCCTGATCCAGGGGATGATCTGGGCGCGGCCGACCTGGGGGGTCTGGTGGGACTGGGACGTGCGGCTCACCACCTCGCTCGTGATGATGCTGCTCTTCGCCGGGGTCCTGGCCTTCCGCGCCTTCATCGAGGACCCCGAGCGACGGGCGGCGTGGAGCGCGGTGGCGGCGATCATCTCGTTCGTGGACGTGCCGCTGGTCTACTTCTGCGTGCGCTGGTGGCGGAGCATCCACCAGATCCAGTCCACCCCGTCGACGGTCGACCCCGCGATGGTGCTGCCCCTGCGGATCAACTCCTTCGCGGTGCTGTTCATCGCCATCTGGATGATCGTGCAACGGGCCCGTCTCGAGGCCGAGAGCGCCAGCGGCGAGCGGGTGCCCGAGCCCTCGCGGCTGGCCCCGAGCGAAGGAGCCGAGCATGCCTGAGGGAGTTATAATCGGTGGTTGGGGCTACGTCATCGCGGCCTATGCGCTGACGGTGGCCGGCCTCGTCCTCTACGCCTTGAGCCTCGTCCGCCGGCGCCGCCGGATCCACAAGAAAGGTCGAACATGAGCAGTGAAAGACGCCGCCGCAGAGTCGTCGCAGTGATCGCGATCGCGATCGCCGTCGGGGTGCTCGGCTACCTCGCCTTCGGCGGCATCGGCGAGAACCTCGTCTACTACTGGAGCCCGACCGAGCTGCTGAGCTCGGGCGACCGCGCCGTGGGCGCCAGCATCCGGCTGGGAGGCCTGGTGGCCCCGGGCTCGATCGAGCGCGGCAACGACGGGCTCACCCTCGACTTCGCCGTCACCGACGGCCGCAACTCGATCCCGGTGAGCGCCAAGGCGGTGCCGCCGGCGATGTTCCGGGAGGGCATCGGCGTCGTGGTCGAGGGCACCCTGGGCAACGACGGCCGCTTCGAGACCCACCGGCTGATGGTCAAGCACGACAACGAGTACCGCGCCCCCGGTGAGGGCGAGGAGATCGACGTCGAGAAGCTCATGAAGTCGATGCAGTTCGACGAGCAGGGCACATGATCTCGGCGCTCGGACAGATCCTGGTGCTGCTGGCGCTCCTGACCTGCGCGGCGGGGGCGCCGATCGCCTACATGGCGGGGGCGCGGCGCTCGCCGCAGGGGCTGCTTCTGTCGAGGCGGCTGGCGTTCGCCTTCGCCGGCTTCATGCTGCTC
>JBFGCA010000186.1:0-5327 GCA_041567315.1 Thermoanaerobaculia bacterium
CCCCCCACGATTCCGGAGCGGAGCTCGGCCCCTGGCGGGGTTGCCCCGCGGAGGTCGCCCCGACGGCTCCGGCGGGCGGTTCTGCGCTCTCCTTGTCGAGGTAGTACCAGACGATCTCGCCGGGCCGCGCCAGACCCAGGCCGCGCGCCTGGTGCTCCAGGGCGTGGGAGTCGTTCTCCAGCCGCTCGATCCGGTCCTCGAGGACGGCGTTGCGCGCCTCGGCCTGCGCCAGGCGCACGACCAGCTCGTCGCGCCGCTCGCCGGCGTCGGCCAGCTCGCGGTGGCTCTTGAGGGCACCCACCCCCAGCAACGCCAGCAGGACGAGGAGCGCCAGCCCCAACAACGACGGGCGCCGGCGCGCTCCTGCGCGGACGGCGGGCATCAGCGCCGCGCCAGCGCCGACCATCCCGGATAGGTGGCGGCGCCCTCCAGCTCCTCCTCGATGCGGAGCAGGCGGTTGTACTTGGCGACCCGGTCGCTGCGGCACGGAGCGCCGGTCTTGATCTGGCCGGCGCGGGTGGCCACCGCCAGGTCGGCGATGGTGGTGTCCTCGGTCTCGCCGGAGCGGTGGCTGATGACGTTGGCCCAGCCATGGCGGCGGGCGAGCTCGACCGCGGCCAGCGTCTCGCTGAGAGTGCCGATCTGGTTGAGCTTGACCAGCAGGGCGTTGGCCAGGCGGTCGCGCACCCCTTCGGCGACCAGCTCCGGATTGGTCACGAACAGGTCGTCGCCCACCAGCTGCGCCCGCTCGCCGAGCGCCGCGGTCAGCCGCTGCCAGCCGGCGCGGTCGTTCTCGGCCAGCCCGTCCTCGATCGAGACCAGCGGGTAGGCGTCGAGCCAGTCGGCGTAGAGCGCGATGAGATCGTCGGCCGACAGCCCCTCGCGCCCTTCGCCGGGCAGGGCGTAGACCGGCGCTCCGCCGCCCTCGCCGCCGGCCAGCTCGCTCGCCGCCACGTCGAGGGCCAGCGCGATCTGCTCGCCCGGCCGGTAGCCTGCCCCCTCGATCGCCTCCATCAGCAGATCGAGCGCCTCGCGGTTGCTGGCCAGATCGGGGGCGAACCCCCCTTCGTCGCCCACCGCCGTGGTCAGCCCCCGCTTCTTGAGCACGCCCTTGAGCCGGTGGTAGACCTCGACCGCGGCCTGCAGCGCCTCGGAGAAGCTCTCGAAGCCGCCCGGCACCAGCATGAACTCCTGGACGTCGACCGAGTTGTCGGCGTGGGCGCCACCGTTGAGCACGTTGAGCAGCGGTACCGGGAGCACCGTGGAGGCCGGCCCCCCCAGGTAGCTGTAGAGCGGCAGCCCGCAGGCCTCGGCCGCCGCCTTGGCCACCGCCAGCGACACCCCGAGAATGGCATTGGCCCCCAGCCGGCTCTTGGTCGGCGTGCCGTCGAGCGCCACCATCGCGCGGTCGATCAGTGCCTGGTCGCGGGCGTCCCCGCCCACCAGCTCGGGCGCCAGCTGGCGCTCGACGTTGGCGGCGGCGGTCTCCACCCCCTTGCCGCCGTAGCGCTCCCCGCCATCCCGCAGCTCCAGCGCCTCGCGGCTCCCGGTCGAGGCCCCCGACGGCACCGCCGCCCGCCCCATCGCACCCCCCGCCAGCAGACAGTCCACCTCCAGCGTCGGATTGCCGCGCGAGTCCAGGATCTCGCGGGCCCGGATCTCCTCGATCTCGAACATGACTCCCTCCCGCCGGCGGCCCCCGCCCCCGACGCCGACCCCGGAAGCCTACCCCACCGGGCCGCCAACTCCTGCGACGCGTCCCGAAACGGGTTTCTTGGGGGCTGCCCCCTTCGGTCGCCTTCTCGTGTTTCAGCGGTCCGTCGATCTCCGCAAGCGTCCGCGAGTTTTCCAGGTAAGAGTACAAACCCTTCTCCCTATCCCAGGGACCGTGCAAGCCGGCCCTCCGTTCCGGCCCCCCGCGTCCGCCCACTCGGCGACCACCGGGCCAGTCCGTATCCGGCTCTGGGCCAGCCCTCGCAGGTCGTCGAGGTAGCGGGTCAGCCCCCGGACCGTGAAGCCGGCCGGGGCGGGGTGCGCCCTGTTTCAGTCGAGCGGGGGGCCTGGAGCCGAGCGCGCTGCGCGGAGCCTCGAAGGCCAGACCCCGTCCAGCGCGAAGGCGGACAGGAGGAGCCGGCCCTCCCCCGTGAAGCTCTTCAGGGCCGGCTCCGGTCCCAGGCGGGCCCCGCCCCGGCCGGCCCCTCGCCACTATCCCCACAAGCCGACCCGCTACCGGCCGCACGGCCCCGCCTCCAGCGCGCATCCACGATTGACACGCCCCGCGCCCTTGTGCGAGCCTTGAAGCGCGGGGTGGAGCAGTCCGGTAGCTCGTTGGGCTCATAACCCAAAGGTCGCAGGTTCAAATCCTGCCCCCGCAACCAGCCACCCCCGGGCCGCGTTCGCGGCCCGTTTCTTTTCGGGTTTCTCCCTGGATTACGGGCCGGCGCCGGCCCGCTCGGGCCTCTCCCGCGGGATAAGATGACCGGCGTGCAAAAGGTCGGCGCCGAGCTGGAGACGCCGGTTCTCCTCCTGGCCATGCCCCAGGTGCTGGACCCCTTCTTCCACCGCAGCGTCGTGCTGCTGATCCAGCACTCCGACGAGGGCAGCCTGGGCTTCATCGTCAACCGCCCCACCGAGATCCCGCTGACCGAGATCCTCACCGGGATGGAGATCGCCTGGCAGGGGGACAGCTCGGCTACCGCCTTCTTCGGCGGCCCCGTGCAGTCGCAGCTCGGCACCGTCATGTTCGGCCCCGGCGAGGTCGAGCTGGAGGCGGCCCAGGACTCGACCGCCGAGGTGGTGCCCGGGATCCGCATCAGCCAGCACCTGGGCGACCTGGGCCGCCTCGCCAGCCGGCCGCCCGAGAGCTTCCGGCTCTTCCTGGGCTATGCCGGGTGGGGCGCCGGGCAGCTGATCGAGGAGATCGTCCGCAACGACTGGCTGATGGCCCCAGCCCGCCGCGAGCTGCTGTTCTGCGACCAGCCGGAGAGCGCCTGGGAGACGGCGCTCGCCTCGGTCGGCGTCGACCCGGCGACCCTGCCCTCGTGGACCGCCGGCGGCGCCGACAACGG
Source organism: Thermoanaerobaculia bacterium (assembly GCA_041567315.1). Classification (GTDB taxonomy): domain Bacteria; phylum Acidobacteriota; class Thermoanaerobaculia; order Multivoradales; family JAHEKO01. The sequence continues at coordinate 3,069 of JBFGCA010000186.1, forward strand.
CGCTAACTGAGCCTCGAGTCCGAGAGACTCCGCTTTCCAGACCACGCTTCATGCGCGCCCTCGCCCAGATCCTCCTCAACGGCATCGGCATCGTGATCGCGGCCGAGCTGGTGCCGGGGATCGCCTACCAGGGGGGACTGCTCTATCTGCTGCTGACCGGATTGGTGATCGGCCTCATCAACCTGCTGGTCAAGCCGCTGGCGGTGCTGCTGTCGCTGCCCCTGCTGGTGCTCACCCTGGGGCTCTTCTTCCTGGTCATCAACGGGCTGATGCTGGCCCTGGCCGCGCTGCTGCTGGACGGCCTCACCATCGCCGGCTTCGTCCCGGCGCTCCTGGGCGGTCTGGTCCTGGCGCTCTTCAACTGGCTGGTGCGCGCCTTCGCGGGGCACTGATGGCCCGCCGGCGGCGCTTCACGGCGGCCCAGGCGCGCCGCGAGTCGGCGCCCGCGCGGCGGCGGCGCACCGCCGAGCTGGTGGCGCGGCTCAAGGAGGAGTACCCGGACAGCCGCTGCGCCCTCCACTTCGAGAACCCCCTGCAGCTGCTGGTGGCCACCATCCTCTCCGCCCAGTGCACCGACAAGCGGGTCAACATGGTGACCCCGGCGCTCTTCGCCCGCTGCCCGACCGCCGCCGACTACGCCGCGATCGACAGCGCCGAGCTCGAGGAGCTGATCCGCACCACCGGCTTCTTCCGCAACAAGGCGCGCTCGCTCAAGGGTCTGGGGCAGGCGCTCGAGGACGAGCACGGCGGGAAGGTGCCGGCGCGGATGGCGGCGCTCGTCAAGCTCCCCGGGGTCGGCCGCAAGACCGCCAACGTGGTGCTCGGCAACGCCTTCGGCAGGGACGAGGGAATCGTCGTCGACACCCACGTCTCGCGGCTCTCCCAGCGTCTCGCCCTGACCGCGGAGAACACCCCCGAGAAGATCGAGCGCGACCTGACGGAGCTGGTGCCGCGCGGCGACTGGACCCTGTGGGCACACCTGCTGATCGACCACGGGCGGCGGGTCTGCAAGGCCCGCAAGCCCGACTGCCCCAACTGCGTGCTGGCCGACCTGTGCCCCTCGGCGGAGCTGTGACCGGCGGCGCCCCACGGCATCCATGCTGCTGCCGCCGACCGGAGGGCTGGCGGTGAGCGAGCGGCGGATCGCGCTGGTAACCGGCGCCAGCGCCGGCATCGGCGCCGCCACCGCCAGCGCCCTGGTCGAGGCCGGCTTCGCGGTGGTGCTGGCGGCCCGCCGGCTGGAACGGCTCCGCGAGGTGGCGGCCCCGCTGGGCGACGCGGCCCGCGTCGAGCGCCTCGACGTCACCGACCCGGCCGCCGTCGACGCCCTGGCGGCCCGGCTCCCGGTCCTCCACCTGCTGGTCAACAACGCCGGCGGCGCCCTCGGCCTCGATCCGGTCGAGCAGGTGCCCGAGGAGCGCTGGCGCACGATGTGGGAGGTCAACTTCCTGGCGGTGGCGCGGATGACCCGCCGACTGCTGCCGGCCCTCCTCGCCTCGGGCGACGGCCACGTCGTCAACGTCGGCTCGATCGCCGGCTTCGAGACCTACCGCGGCGGCGCCGGCTACACCGGCGCCAAGCACGCCGCCCGGGCGCTGACCCGGACGCTCAGGCTGGAGCTGCTCGGCCGCCCGGTACGGGTGACCGAGATCTGCCCCGGCCTGGTCGAGACCGAGTTCTCGCTGGTCCGTTTCGACGGCGACGCCGAGCGCGCGCGCGCGGTCTACGAGCGGATGACCCCGCTCACCAGCGCCGACGTCGCCGACTGCATCGTCTGGGCCGCGACCCGCCCGGCGCACGTGAACGTCGACGAGATCGTCGTCCGCCCGCGCGACCAGGCCACCGCCACCGAGATCCACCGCCGACCGCCAACCGAGCCCAAGTAAAGGATTCGAGCCATGGACGCCAACCGTTTCCACCAGGCCCACGAGCGTCTCCAGGCGCTCGACGAGCGGATGACCTACCGGGTCCGCCCGCGGCCGCACTCGAGCCACTACACCCTCGAGCAGCTCGAGGAGCGCTACCGCGACCTCGCCGAGTACACCCTCACCCTCAAGGAGATCCTCGGCGAGCTCTTCGAGGCCATCGCCGGGAGGCCGGCGAGCCCGGACGGCTGAGGGTTACCCCACTCGTCACCTTGCGATCTTCGTGTGCCCCCGGGGGCGGCACCCACCGCCGACCACGCCCCCTCCACCCGGTGCGCTGACCCGCCAGCCGCGGGCGGGAGGCCGCCGCTCAGGCCGGGGGGTACCCGGAGCG
>JBFGCA010000187.1:0-5268 GCA_041567315.1 Thermoanaerobaculia bacterium
CGCCGCCCAGGCCGGGGGGTTCCCGGCAGCGGAACGTGTTGGAGAGGGAGGGGGAGTGGAGCGAAGGGAACCCCCCGGCCCCGGGCGGCCGAGGGGGGTCGGTAAACCGCGCTGCTACTCGTCCAAGCCGGGCTGTCCCACGCTGACGCAGTCGACGGGGGCGCCGTTGACCTCGCACTCGCATTCACCCGCCGCCTGGCACCGGACGCTGACCTCGCACTCCTCCAGACCCTCGCACGCGGGGACCGGCGCCGCGCTGCCGTGGTAGACCTCGAAACGGCAGTCGTGATCGGCGTCCTTGCAGCTCAGCTCGACCGCGCGCTCGGGGTAGGGACGGGTCTCGAGGGTGGCGGTCAGGGTCTCGAGCTTGCCGTCGCGCCAGATCTCGAGGACGACGGCCTCCCCTTCCGGCCGCTGGGCGATGGCCTGGGCAAGCTGGCGGGCCGAGCCGACGCTGTCGCCGGCCACCGCCGAGACCACGTCGCCCACCCGGACGCCGGCGCGCTGGGCCGGGCTGTCCTCCATCACCTGCGAGACCATCACCCCGACGTCCTCGGGGACGCCGAAGTGGCGCCGCAGCTCGGGGGTCAGCTCGACCATCGCCACGCCCAGGTAGCTCCCGCCGCGGACCATCCAGCCGCCCCCGTGATGGTGTCCGTGGCCGTGACCGCCGTGGACACGATGGATGATCCGGCGCTCGCCCTCACAGCCGGCCTCGCCGTCGGGGCAGCCGACGACCACCTTGTGGATCTCCACCTCGTGGGTGGCTTCCCCTCCATCGGCGGGCGTGGCACTCCAGGCGCCCGCTGCACCCAGGAGCGCGATGAAGCTCAAGGTAGCGAGGCTGCGCCGAAGGGGCGTGACGCTCGGGGCTGGGCGATCGGTCATCGTGTTCTCCTTGTCAGGTGTGCCGGGTGGGGGCCAGGCGGGCCCGCCGCGATTTTCCACTCTACTCAACGCCCCTGAGCGGCGACGGTTCCACGACGGCCCCTCCTATACTCGACCCCGAAGCGGCCATGGCAACCCGCTCTCGGAGCCTGAGACTGATCCGTGGCGGCCGGCGGGGCCGCGGGGCGGGCCCGCGGATCGTCGCGGCTCCCCGCAACCGGGCCCCCTTCCCGGTCGACGCCGTGGTCGAGGAGGAGGACACCTGGCTGGTGCTGAGTGCCCCGGCCGAGGTGCCGGCGCGGCCCGAGCACCCGCTGCGGCTGATGACCGCGCTCTGGGAGGCCGAGCCGCTCGAGCCGGGCACGGTCGTCGTCCGTCCGGGCACCCCGCTGCGAATGCTCGCAGTCGTCCACGACCTCGAGCGGCAGCCCACGTGGGAGGAGGCCTGGGTGGCGGCCGCCCTCGAGGAGGTCCTCCGGCTGGTCGACCAGCGGAGCCTCCACGCCGTCGCCATGCCGCCGCTCGGCGCCCGCCACGGCGATCTCGACCTCGAGCGCTTCACGCAGCTCCTCCACCAGGCGCTCGAGCGCCGGCCCGCTGCCGCCCTCGAACGGCTCTGGCTGATGCTGCCCGACGGCTGACGGGCACCGGCTCCGTCGGCCGGCTGGTACCTTAACCGCCCGATGGGCTACGTCGAGGTCTCCTGGTTCCCCTCCCGGCTCGAGGCCGAGGCGGTCGGACACGCCCTAGACCAGTACGACATCCCGTTCCTGGTGCAGAGCGCCGACACCGGGATGTTCGGGCCCGGCATGACCGGGTGGAGCCCCCAAGGCGCCAAGCTCCTGGTGCCCGAGGAGCGCCTTGCGGAGGTGCGCGAGCTGATCTCCTGCGTCGTCAAGCCGCTGGAGAACTGGGCCGAGATCGTTTCCGAGGCCGAGGTATCCGACCTCGACCCGGAATGAGCGCCGCGGCGAGGCCACAGGCGCCGCCGACGGTGTGGGCGAGCGGCACCGGGATGAAGCCGGAGGAGGCGGCGTCGACGAAGAGGGTGGAGGCGGTCAGGGTCTCGTAGGCGACCTTGCCGGCAAAGGCGAGCAGCAGGGCGAGAGCCACGGCGGCCCGGAGGCGGCCGCCCGCGGCCAGGTCGCGGCGGAGCAGGGCGGCGGCGAGCAGCACGAAGAGCGTGGCGTCGAGGCCCGAGAGGCCGCGGTAGCGCTCCATGGCCGGGAGCAAGGTCCAGACCGCGAGCGGGATGGCGAGGGCCGCGGCGCCCAGCGCCGCCAGCAGGCGGGCGCGGCCGTGGCTCCAGGCGAGCGCGACGAGCAGAGCGAAGACCAGCGCGTCCCAGATCAGGTGCTCGCCCGACCAATGGGTCCAGTGACAGGTGAGGAGCCGCCACAGCTCGCCCGCGGCGATCGCCGCCCGGTCGTACTCGAGCGCCCGGGCGGCGGCCGGGCTGAGGTGAGTCGACAGTGCCGGCAGGGTGAGCAGGACCGCCACGGGGATGGCGGGCGGGGCGCCGCGTAAGCGCCCCGCCCGCCGCTCGCCGGACCGCCAGGTGCGGACCGCCGCCATCGACCTCACCGGCCGTCCCTCCGCCGGCGGGCAGCCAGGCCGAGGCCGGCCAGGGCCGCGGCGATGCCGGCGCTCACCGGGTCGAGGGCGCCGCCGCCGCCGAAGTCGAGGTCCCAGCCCCGCGAGCGCCGGGTGGGCGGCGCCTGGGCGATCCGCTGGACCGGCGGCGCCTGCGCCGGGACCGGTTTGGCGGCCTCGACCGGCACCGGTCCGAGCTCGCCCGCGGCCTGCCGGCGGAGCTTCTCGAGGCCTTCGCGCACCCGCTCCTGCTTGGCGCGGTCGCGCTCCAGGCGCAGGGCGTTGCGGCGCTCGATCTTCCAGCGCTTGTATTCGGCGTCGTTCTCGAGCACCAGGAACGAGGTGTACTCGGTGACGATCGAGAAGGCCTCGCCGAGGCGGACGATCTCGGCGGTGACCGGCGCCCGCGAGCCGGCGCGGTCGGCCTCCTTGAGCAGCCGCTGGACGCGGTGCCAGGCCCACATGCGCTCGATCTCGGGGTTCTCGGCGCCGTCGCCGGGGAGCTCGATGGCGAGCGTCCGGTCGAGCAGCTCGCCGCCGACGTCGGCCCGCACGCGGAGCTCGACCGGCCCCGGGTCGCGGTAGCGGCCGTAGAGCCGCACCGGCATGCCGTGGTAGAGGCTGGGCAGCCGCTCGGGCTCGAGGTCGTAGACCCCGCCGCCCAGGAACTCGAGCTCGACGTTGCTGGCCGCCGGACGCAGCAGCTTGCGTCGGAAGGCGCGCGCCTGGCGCTCGAAGTCGTCGCCCCGCGAGACGAAGGCGGCGAGACCACCGGCGTCCTCGGCGAGCTGCTCGAGCAGCGGCCGGTTGACCTCGTTGCCGACCCCGATGGCGAAGATGCGGGTGGCCCGCGGGCGCTCGGCGCTCAATCGCAGCAGGGTCTGGCGCTCGGTCTGCTCGGTCATGCCGTCGGAGAGGATGACCACGTTGAGCGGCCGGTCGAGGTCCTTGTACCGGAAGGCGCCGCGCAGCGCCGGCTCGAGGAAGGTGCCGCCGCGGGCGCGCTGCTCGCCGAGGAACTCGACGGCCGCGGTCTTGGCGCTCTCGTCGGCGTCGCGCAGCCGGCGGAACAGGTTCTCGGCGGTAACGTTGAAGGTCATCACCTCGAAGCGGTCGTCCTCGCCGAGGGCGCGGATGAAGGCGCCCAGCGAGTCGCGCGAGACCGCCAGCTTGCCGCCGTCGTTCATCGAGCCCGAGACGTCGAGGATGAAGACGTAGTCCATGCCCTCGTCGGCCCGCTCGAGCTCCTCGCCGGCGGTCAAGGTGATGAGGAAGTAGCCGTCCTCGCCCCGCTCCTTGGAGGCCACGAGGTCGAGCCCGGTCCGCGGGCGGCCGAGCCGATAGGCGAGCACCACGTCGCGGCCGAGGTCGCCCTCGGTGGTCTCAAGGCTGGCCTGCAGGTGGCCGGGGCCGTGGCGGGCGACCGCGAAGGCGCCGCCGTGGCTGGGGCTTTCGAGCGCCACCACCGGCACCTCGGAGGCCACCTCCAGGGTGAGCGCGAAGCGCCCGGTGGTGCGGCTGTCGAGACCGGCGCGGGTCACCGTCGCCAGCGGGTAGACCCAGGTCGCCCAGTCGGCGTCGAACTCCAGCTCCTGGTAGTAGGCGATCTGGACCCGCTGCTCGGCGCCGGCGGCGATGGGGAAGATCCGCATCTCGAAGGTCTTGTAGTCGGTCTGCTCGAGCAGGCCGGGGTCGCGGCGCTGCTGCTTGTAGCTGTCGTAGATCTGCCGGGCGCGCTCCTTCTCCACCACCTCGCCGACCATCTCGCGGCCCTCGATCCACATCGAGAAGTTGGCCACCGAGGCGCCCTTCGGCACCGGGAAGGTGTAGAGGGCCTCGACCACCCGATTCTCGGTGTTGCGGAACACCTGGGTGACCTCGGTGACGGCGATGCCGTTGTTGATGGTGACCCGGACGGCGTGCTCCTCGATCTCGAGGACGCCGCCGAAGCCGCCGTCGGCGATCAGCAGCCCCGCCCCCCGCGCCGCCGGCGCGCCGGCGAGCATCAGGGCCGCGGTCAGCGCCAGGGCCCCGATCCGTCCCGTCCTTCGCGTCATCGATCGCATCTCCGACCTCCTTTCATCACGAGCGGCGAGAGGTGCCACCCGTTTGGCGGGAGCGGGGAGCGACGGCCGTGCCAGGACAGTCTTTGGCGCTCTATCTATCTGCAAAAAAATAGCTTACGAGGATCTTTGGAGCAGGCGGTCGGACGCTTGGGCAGGCTCAGATTGGACATCAGATGTCGAGTAACATACATTCGACGTACAGATGCCGTTGCTGACTTCTCACGAGCGCGAGCTGCTGGAGGCCATCTCCCACCTGGCCTACGGCAACCCGTTCCTGGCCGAACGGATCGAGTGGGAGCGGCGCGCCCTGGGCGAGGAGTTCACGCCCTTCTTCGCGGTCTGGCATCCGCGCGCCGACCTGCTGGGCAACAACCCCAACGTGCAGCGGATCTCCGAGCTGGCGACCGGGCTGGCCGAGACGCTGCGGGAGAGGCTGGCCGGCGGCGCCCGCGCCGGCGCGCGCGACCTCGGGCTCTACCAGGATCTGGTGGTCTATCTCCTCTACTACCGCTACCACGAACGGTTCCTCGAGATGGTGCTCGGCGAGGGCGGCGAGCGCGAGACCCGCCAGGCGCCCTTCTACAAGGACTTCCGCCGCGATCTCGAGCGCTTCGTCGAGCTGCCCCAGATCCGGCCGCAGGCCCGCCCGGCCCCCGAGCACCTGTTCGCCTGCTTCTTCCAGGTGCGGCGGGCCTTCTTCTACACCTTCCACTCGATCGCC
>JBFGCA010000188.1:0-5227 GCA_041567315.1 Thermoanaerobaculia bacterium
GGGGGTGGCGAGCTTCTCGTTGTAGCGCGCCTCGCGTGGCAGCCACTCGATGGCGGCGGCGTCGCCCTGGTCGGCGACCAGCCGCTGGCCGGTGGTCGAGATCGGCGCCAGCGGGTAGTCGTTGAGCTCGCTGCCGGCGAGCACCGGTAGCTCCTCGTCGAGCAGCGCCGCCAGGCCGCGGAGGATGCGGGTCTTGGCCTGCCCGCGCAGACCGAGCAGGATGAAGTCGTGCTCGGCGAGCAGGGCGTTGACCAGCCCCGGGATCACCGTCCGCTCGTAGCCCAGGACGCCGGGGAAGAGCCGCTCGCCGGCGGCCAAGGCGCGGCGCAGGTTGTCGCGGATCTCGCGCTTGACCGTGCGGCCGCGGTAGCCGGCCGCCTTGAGCTCGCCGAGGGTGGCGGGACGCCGGCTCACTCGCCCTGCGTCTCCAGCCAGCGCTCGGCGTCGATCGCCGCCTTGCAGCCGGTGCCGGCGGCGGTCACCGCCTGCCGGTAGGCCGGGTCGGTGGCGTCGCCGGAGGCGAAGACGCCCTCGACGTTGGTGTGCGTGGAGGGCTCGCGGACCTTGATGTAGCCCACCTCGTTCATCTCCAGCGAGCCGCGGAACAGCTCGGTGTTGGGCTGGTGGCCGATGGCGATGAACACCCCCTGGCACACCAGCTCGCTCTCTTCGCCGGTCACGGTGTCACGCAGCCTCACCCCCCGCACCTTTTCTTCGCGGTTGCCCAGGATCTCGGTCACCACCTTGTTCCACTGCCAGGCGATCTTGGGGTTGGCGCGCGCCCGGTCCTGCATGATCCGCGAGGCCCGCAGCTCGTCGCGGCGGTGGAGGACGGTCACCTTGCTGGCGAACTTGGTGAGGAAGGTCGCCTCCTCCATGGCGGTGTCGCCGCCGCCGACGACGGCGATCTCTTTGCCCTTGAAGAAGAAGCCGTCGCAGGTGGCGCAGGCGGAGACCCCGTAGCCCATCAGCAGGCTCTCCGATTCCAGCCCGAGCTGTTTGGCGCTGGCGCCGGTGGCGACGATCAGCGCGTCGGCCAGATAGGTGCCCTCGTCGGTGATCACCCGGAACGGGCGATCGCCGAGCTCGACCGCGGTGACGTGCTCGAAGCGCACCCGGGCGCCGAAGCGGCGCACCTGGTCGCGCATCTTGTCCATCAGCTCGGGGCCGAGGATGCCCTCGGGGAAGCCCGGGTAGTTCTCGACGTCGGTGGTGATGGTGAGCTGGCCGCCGGGCTGGTTGCCCTCGAGCAGCAGCGGTGCGAGGTTGGCGCGCGCCGCGTAGAGGGCGGCGGTCATCCCCGCCGGCCCCGAGCCGAGGATCACCACCCGGTGGCGGTTGTTAAGGTTCTCGCCTGAGCTGGTCATCAGCCGCTCGGTCCGTTCGGAGTCTTGCCTTGAAACGCCGGTACTCTGGAAGGCCGGGGCGCCGAGCCGGGTCCGCCCCGGCCGGGAGGCGGCGAGTATAGCAACCGCCGGCGGGCCGACTTTATGCCCCCACGGTCGCCGGGCCGGTCTTCCGCTATGCTGCGCGCGAGCGGCCGCGGCGGGGCGGCGCCCATCGAACGCCCATCCAAGAGGGGGTGCAAGCATGTTGGCAAGCGAAAAGCTCCTGGCGGCCCTCAACCGCCAGGTGGGTCACGAGTTCGGCGCTTCGCTGCAGTACGTGTCGATCGCCGCCTACTTCGACGGCGAGGCGCTGGGCGGGCTGGCCGATTTCTTCTATCGTCAGGCCGACGAGGAGCGCGACCACGCCATGAAGTTCGTGCGCTTCATCGTCGACGCCGGTGGCCGTTTGGAGATCCCGGCGGTGCCGGCGCCCAAGAGCGTCTTCGCCGGCGCCCGCGAGGCCGTGGCTCTCGCCCTCGAGTGGGAGCAGGAGGTCACCCGGCAGATCTACGCCCTGGTCGAGATCGCCCGGGAGGAGGCCAACTACATCGCGCTCCGCTTCCTCGACTGGTTCGTCGACGAGCAGTTCGAGGAGGTCAACACCATGGGCCAGCTGCTGCAGGTCGTCGAGCGCGCCGGCGACGGCGGTCTGCTGCACGTCGAGGGCTTCCTCGCCCGCCGCGCGGAGAGCGCCGGGGAGGAAGGGTAGGCGGCGGCGCCGCCCAGCGGGATGCAGCGCCGCTCGAATGTAAAGGAACTTGCCGCACGGAACACTAGCTGGCGCCGGACGAGCCGAGGACGGCCTCGATCAGCTCCAGACAGTTGAGGGCGCCGCCGCGGGTGAGGTTGTCCATCACCGCCCACAGCCAGTAGCCGCCTGGGCGGCCGGGGGCCTGGCGCACCGCCCCCACCAGGACCTCCTCGCTGGCAGCGGCGTCGATCGGCCCCAGCAGCTCCGGCTCCTCGGCCAGCCGCAGGTAGGGGTGCTCGGCGAGCGACTCGCGGACGCCCTCGGGGCCAGGATCCTCGCCGAGGCGGACGAAAACCCCGGCCGCCAGGCAGTGGAAGGCGCTCCCCTGGACCAGGTGGAGAGCCGCCGGCCGCGGCGCCGCCAGCACCTCCTGGAGCTGGGCCGGCAGGTGGTCGCCGGCCGCCGCCGACGGCAGCAGGTTGAAGGCGAGCTGCCGCCCGAAGACGCTCTTGGGCCGGCGCGAGCTGAAGCTCAAGATCGAGCGGGTCTGCTCGAACAGCTCGTCCATGCCCTGCTTGCCGTGCATCGACGCCGGCTGGACCAGCAGGGCGACGGTCTCCTCTAGCCCGTGGCGCCGGAGCGGGTGGAGCAGGTGGGCGAGGGCCACCACCGCGGGGGCCGGGCTGATCAGCACGGCGCCGCCGCCGGCGCGGTCGAGGTTGACCCCGGCCACCACCGGCACCGCCGCCGGCATCGGCTCGGTGGGCCAGGCAACGATCAGCTTGGTCGCCGGCGGCACCCCGCGCGGCACCTCCCCGGCGCCGGCCGGCGCGCAGCACACCGCGACGTCGACTCCCTCCAGTGAGCCCTCCTCGTAGGCGGCGACCAGCGCGGGGGTCCCGCGCAGCTCGGTGAGGGCGCCGGCGCCCTCGGGGTCGGTGGCCAGCAGCAGCAGCTCCTGCCACAGCTCGGGCCGCCCCTCGAGGGCCTCGCGAAGTTCGTTGCCCAGGAGGGTGGTCGGGTTGAGGAGCGCCAGCCGGCTCACTGCTCGTCGGCCGCCGGCTGCCGGTGCTGGGCGACCGCCCTCCGCAGGCGGCCGACGGCCCACACCACCGGCCCGGAGAGGGTGTAGCCGATCGCCGCCGCCAGCAGCGAGACCTCGGGCCGGAAGGCGATCAGCAGCAGCAGGGCGGCCAGCGGCAGGGCGGTGCGGTAGGTGCGCGGCCGCCGCAGCCCCAGCTGCTTGAAACTGCGGTAGCGGAACGTGGACACCATCAGCAGTCCGAGACCGGCCAGCAGGATCAGCACCGGTGGCTTGCCGATCGACTCGAGAGGTCCATCGGGCAGGAAGATCAGCAGCGCGGCCACCGAGCCCGCCGCCGCCGGGGCCGGCAGGCCGACGAAGTAGCGCCGGTCGGCCCAGTGGGTCTGGACGTTGAAGCGGGCCAGGCGGGTGGCGGTGCAGACCAGGTAGAAGAGCGGGATCAGCCAGCGCAACCGGCCGAGCTCGCCGTCGGCCAGCAGCAGGTAGCTGAGCAGGGCGGGGGTGGCACCGAAGGTCAGCACGTCGGCCAGCGAATCGAACTCGCGGCCGAAGTCGGTCTCGACTCCGGTCAGGCGAGCCAGCCCGCCGTCGAGCCCGTCGAGCACCGCCGCCGCCACCACCAGCCAGGCGGCCAGCCGCAGATCGCCGTCGAGGCCGCGCACCACGGCGTAGAAGCCCAGCAGGATGTTGCCGATGGTGAACAGGCTGGGCAGCAGATAGGCGCCGCGGCGCAGCCGGCGGGGGCGACGTGGAGGGCGCTCCATCAGCCCTCGACCGGCCGGGCGACGGGAGTCTCGCCCTCCCGCAGCCGCTGTCCCTCGCGGACCTCGAGCCGGTAGCCCGCCGGCACCAGCAGGTCGACCCGCGATCCGAATTTGATCAACCCCATCAGCTCGCCGCGCCGCACCGCCTGGCTGGCGCGCAGGTAGCAGACCACCCGGCGGGCCACCAGGCCGGCGATCTGACGCACCGCCACCAGCTCGCCGCCCGGCCGGCGGATGACCGTGAGGTGCCCCTCGTTGAGGCGGTCGGCGTCGGCCCGGAATGCGGCCACCTTGCGGCCCGCCGAACGGCGGCTGAGCAGCACCTCGCCGTCCACCGGGGCGCGCTGCACGTGGACATCGAACACCGACAGGAAGGTGACGACCCGCTGGAACGGCCGCGGGCCGAGGTCCGGCGCTTCGACCGTGTCGATACGGGTGACGCGGCCGCTGGCGGGGGCCAGCACTACCTCCTCAGCGCAGTCGGTGGCGCGCCGCGGAATGCGGAAGAACAGCAGCACACCCAGGGCGAGGCCAGCACCCAGCACCGCCGCCCACGGCCAGCCGCGCCAGAGTCCCAGCAGACCCACGAGGGCCGGCACTGTGACGAACGGGATCGCCTCGCGGGCGAAGGTCATCGGCGGGGAAGCGAGCGGCGGGACGCGCCGCGGCCGGGTCGTCGGCCGGCCCTCAGGCCGGGACCTGGGACTCCCGGTGCGCCCGCAGCATGGCCTCCATGCGGTCCTTGAGTTGGAGCTTCTGCCGCTTGAGCTGTTTTTCTTCGACCTCGTCCTCGGCCGAGGGCAGCGACTTGGCGGCCAGCTCGGCGAGACGGCGCTCGTGGCGCTGGTGCTCCTCGTGGAGCCGGCGGAAGGTCTCGTCGGTGGCCAGCAGCTCTTCCTTCAGCGGGTCCGGGGTCTCGGGTTGCGGCATCTGCACTCTCCTGCTTCGGGCGCCGGGGGCGACCCGAGGTCGTTGTCGGCGGGAAGGCGGGGACTCGGAGGAGCGGAGGATACATCGCGGCGGCGGGGAACGGGTGTCGCGCGTTGCCGACGATCCTGGAGCACTGCTCCCATCCGCTCGAGCACCGACCACCATAGCACCCGGGACAAGAGGGCATCAATACGGCTGTGGTGCTGACGGTTGAAGGGCGGGTGGCGAGAGCCGACCGGGGCGGGGCATGCCAGGGGACGCGGCCGGCCTGACAGACTTCAGAGGGCAGGCCGGCCGCTCCTCACCGCTGCGCGCTGCTCGGCCCGCAGCCTTTGGGGCCTGTCGCAAGCGCTTGCGGCGAGGCCCCTGTCGAGCCCCACCCCGGCCGGCTCCTGGGCGCTTGCCGGAC
>JBFGCA010000189.1:0-5201 GCA_041567315.1 Thermoanaerobaculia bacterium
CCGCCTCAGATCTGCTCGGCGCCGTCGCGAGTCAGCGGCCGAACCAAAACGTCACTTTCAATCGCCCGTGTGCTTGCGGCGCATGCGATCCCGCACGCCCTCGTCGAGCTCCTCCAGCGACCTGCCCGCGGGCCGGCTCGGGAAGAGCGCCCGGTGGATCTCCTCGGAGACGTACTTGGAAGCCCGAGCGACTACGATCTCCCCCTCGATCTCTCGCCACTCGATGATCGACCCCGGGACGAGACCCAGCTTATTCCGAATCTCCGCCGGGACCGTCACCTGCCCATGCCTGCTGATCTTCGATCTAGCGGTGGCCATGGCCGGACGCTAGCACCCATCACCCGGCAACGCAGGCTCCGTCTTTAAGCTCCCCTGCAGCCGCTCATCGGCTGGCTGCTACAGGTAGGCCCCGACTCGAGTCCGTCGATGACCGCCAGCACCCATGATTTCTACCGCAGGTCAAGATAACCGCAGACGTTCTCCACCCCAGGTCAATTCATCCGCTCAAGACGTTTCCGCGGAAAGGTGTGAAGCGACGTGACCCACCCGGGGCAGATCCGCTCTACTCGCTGCCGCGCTCGCGCCTGAGCAGCTCGACGAAGGCGCGGGGACCGACGACCTCGGCGCCCTGGCGCGCCGCGCGTGGGTAATGCTTCAGGTTGCCCGTCACCAGACAGCGCGCGCCGGCCGCTAGCGTGACCTCCAGGAAGGGCTCGTCGTCCGAGTCGTCGAGCCGGATCGCCAGCGGCGGGGCGGCGACCGGCAATCCGCAGGCCCTGATCTGCGCCATCAGCGCCTCGACGCGCTCGGGAGCGAAACCGAAGCGTTCGCGCCGCAAGACCTCTTCGTACTCCGCCAGGATCCTCGGGTCATGGCAGAGCTCGAGCTCGCCCGCCGCGACCAGCCGCACGATCTGCCCTGCCGGCCCGGGAGCCCGGAGCAGCCCGGACACCAGCACGTTGGTGTCGAGGACGATCCTCATTCGGCGACGGTCTGCCGTCGCCGCTCGCGCCGCACGGCCGCGATCTCGCCCTCGATCTCCTCGGGCGTCAGGCGGTCCCTACGACTCGCCGCCGCGCTCCGTTGCAGCTCGGCGACCGCAGCCACCGCCCGCGCCCGCCGGATCGCGGCCACCGTCTCCTCGAGCGTCTCCTCCGTTACCGCCGACAAGACGGCGATCGGCCGCCCGTTCGAGGTCAGCACCATCTCCCGCGCCGCCGCCAGGCTCTTCCAGACCTCACCCGGCTTGCTCCTCAGGTCTCGAACCGACAGGAACTTCATGCAGTCACCCCAGACATAACCAGAAGTGTACCACGATCGTCACCCGATGAATTGCCGCGCCGAGCGTGGCTACCCCGCCAATGCCCGTGACCGCCGGGTTCGAATCCCGTACGGGCTACCGTTCAGTCGCGGTACGGGCCGCCGCCCGGTAGAGGTCGGCGCACTGGAGGCAGATGCCGTGGTCGGGGCACCAGGCGGGGAAGTCGCGGTGGATCGAAGTGAGGGTGGGTCGGGCGAGGGCTCCGGGATCGGAGTGGAGGGCGGGGGTCGGCATGCGGCAGAGCGGACAACGGCCGGCGGGGGCGGAGTCGCTCGGGCGGCCGGGGGCGGTGGCGAAGGCGACCAGCTCGGCGTGGGTCGGGCGGGGACCGTCGAAGAAGTGGTCGAACCAGGTGTCGGTGGTGGCGGCGAGCATGGGGAAGGTGCGGTGGAACTCGCGGCGGCGGGCCTCGGCGGCGCCGGTCTCGAGGTGGTGGCGGGCCTGGAGGCGGCCGTCGACGGTGGCGTCCCACAGGGTGCGGTAGCGCTGGCGGAGGAGGTTTTCGAGGGCGCGGGAGCCGTCGAGGGGGGGCAGCTCGCGCTCGAAGCCGAACTCGGGGTCGAGCATGTCGGCGACGTGGAGCAGCTCGCGGCGCAGGAAGGGGAGGAGGCGACCGGGGTCGAGGAGGGTGGTCACCCGCAGGGCCAGCAGCAGGGTGGGCGGGCCGTCGCCGCGGCGGTCGGGCTGGAGGTCGGCGTACTCCTGCGCGGCTTTGACCACGGGCAGGACCAGGCAGCGGGAGGTGCCGGCGGCCAGCGACGGTTCGTCGGCGAGGGCGCGGCGCACCGGATCGGCGAGCCCCAGGCGCACGAACCAGCGGCCGTGGAGCCGGCGGAAGCTGCGCTCGCGCGTCTCGTCTTCGGGTAGCTCGTAGAGGGGGTTGCGCTCTTCGCGGAAACTCCGGCGGTCCGCGGGGGGCGCGCTCTCGACGGCGCGGAGGACGGCCTCCTCGACCAGCTGGGGATCGAACTCGAGCGGGTAGCCCTGGAGGTCGGAGCCGGCCACTCGGTGGTCGGGCGTTCCGCTGGGGTCCGGGCCGCCGGCCGCCTGAGGCGCTGGCGAACCCGCCGTCGGGGCGCTCATCTCGACCGCGAGCGCCGCGCGCGCGGCGCCCGGTCCGCGAGGGGCCCAGGAGCGCCTGGCGCGGGGCCTCCGGTCTCTTCGCGGGGCGAACGGACGGGCCCGCCCGGGTCGCGTCTCGCCGCCCCGCCGCCGAGCTGGACCAGCTCTTCGGGCTCGTCGTCGCCGCAGGCCATGGGAACGCCGTCGGGGGCGGTGGAGCGCAGCTCGAGGACCTCGGGGCCCAGGGGCACTTCGAGCCGCCGGCAGTCGGCGTGGAGGACGGCTTCGCAGAGGGCGCCGAGAGCGCCGTAGAACTCGCCGGGGGCGGCGTCCTGAAGGGCGCGGGCGAAGGCGCGGCCAAAGCGGGCGAGGTGGTCGCGCAGGAAGCGGCGGGCCGCGGTCCGGGTGACGTCGGCCATCTCGTCGTCGTCGTTGTCGAGCGCCCAGCACTCCTTGCGGGCCAGGAGCTCGAGGAACTCGAACTCGCAGGCGACGTGGTCGGGGCGCTCGTGGCGGGCTTCGCGGGCGCGGAAGCCGAAGGCGGCGTAGAAGCCCGCCAGGTCGGCCAGCTCCTGGGCCTGCTGGAGCAGCGCCTGGCGGCCGTACTCGCACTCGTAGGGGCAGACGCGGCCGCGGAGGGTGTGGCCGAAGAGGCGCTCGTGAGAGCGGTGCAGCTCGTCCAGAGTCGGCGCGGCCAGCGCCTGGAGGCTCTCGACCGCCGGGGCAAGCTCGCCGCCCGCGGCGCCGTTGAGACGCTCGGCGGCCCGCGCGAGCGCCGCCCGCCCGCCGGGCTCGAAGAAGGCCGCGAGCAGCGCTTCGCCGGGCCGGTCGAGGCCGAGCTTGAGTGCCCGGTAGAGCACCCCCCGGGCCAGCAGCCGGTCGCAGGCGGCCTCGATCTCGGGTGGGGTGGTGGCTGCCAGCGTCATCGCTCAGATCGAGTTGGCGTGGGCGTTGGTGCGGACGTGGAGCGGCTCCTCGACGGTGGTCCGGAACAGCTCGCGGCCGTCGTGGCCGAAGGCGATGACGGTGTCGTTGTAGAGGCTGAACGGCCGGCCGCGGTAGGTGCCCTCGTAGATCCGGGGGCCCTCTTCGATCTCGTACCGGTAGATGATCCGGTTGTCGCGGCGGAAGAGCTGGAGCACGCAGAGCAGCTCGCGGTCGGGGTAGCTGTAGCGCTCGACGGCGCGCCCGACGCCGGGGCCGAACATCTGCTCGAGGTAGGCCGGCGGCACCCAGCGCGGCGGGATGTAGTAGCCGTTGGGCTGGGTGCCGAACTGGGGGTAGAGCGGCAGGGCGACCTTGGCCACGTGGACCAGGTAGTAGAGCGGGTTCTGGCGGTCCTCGGCCCAGGTGCCGTCCTCCTCCAGCTTAGCCAGGCCCTGGAGGCGCATCTGGCCGATGCAGGCCGCCATGCAGCGGGTCTCCATCGGCACCCCGCCCGACTCGGGATCCTTGCCCTCGACCCGCGGGTAGCAGGCGATGCACTTCTCGGCCACCCGGGTGTTGCCGCGGTACATGGTCTTCTTGTAGGGGCAGGCCTCGACGCACTTGCGGTAGCCGCGGCACTCCTGCTGGTCGACCAGCACGATGCCGTCCTCGGGCCGCTTGTAGATCGCCTTGCGCGGGCAGGCCGCCAGGCACCCCGGATAGCTGCAGTGGTTGCAGATCCGGGCCAGGTAGAAGAACCAGACGTCGTGGACCGGCAGCTCGGTGCCCTGCCGGTCGAGCTCGCCGCGCACCCCCGGCTTGCCGAGCGGGTTGTCCTCCCAGATGTTGGGGGAGTTCCACTCCTCGTCGGTGGGGAGATACCCCAGGACCCGCGCGCTTTCGGGCTCGAAGCGGGTGGCGGCGGCCTCGAAGATGGTCTGGCCCTTGAACTCGCCGTAGGGTCCGAAGCGCGCCTCGGCGTCGGCGCCCTGCCAGTACTGGCCGCCGGGGTTGGCCTCGTCGAGCTGGCGCAGGATCCTGACGTCCCAGGACTGCGGGTAGCCGCCGTAGGGCTTGGTCTCGACGTTGGCCCACCACATGTGCTCCTGGCCCTTGCTGAAGGTCCAGGTCGACTTGCAGGCCATGGTGCAGCTCTGGCAGGCGATACAGCGGTTGATGTTGAAGACGAAGGCGAACTGCCGCTCCGGGAAGCGCGCCTCGTAGGGGTAGGCCATCTCGCGCCCGAGCTGCCAGTTGCCGACCTTGGGCATCGCCTATCCTCCTCTCACCACCACCCGGACGCGGCCCCAGACCTCGAGCCCCTCGCGCACGATGCGGCGGATCTCGGGCTCGCCGAGCGCCCGGTAGGCGCGGTGGGCGCCGGCGTAGAAGGGCCGCCGGAAGAGCTCCAGCAGCCGCTCCTCGCCAAACCCCAGGGCGGCGAACTCCTCGGCGAAGGTGTAGGCCATCTCGCGCATCGACTCGCGGCCGCCGGGCACCGCCATCCCCACCAGCTCGTGGGGGTCCTCCGGATGGGGCTCGTCGTAGGGCATCAGGCCTTCCGTACCCGGGTGACCTCGCCGGCCAGGTAGCGCCGCATGAAGTCGTTCTCGTTGTCCGGGGTGTAGCCGGTGGTCGCCGGCTGCCAGACCCCCTTGCCGCCGAGGCCGCCGTCCTCGGCCTTGGTGACCCGCACCAGGGTCTCCTTGGGGACGGTGTTCAAGGCGTGGTTGTCGGCCTCGCCCCCGAACAGGAAGCCCATGAACACCTTCGACTTGTGGAACAGGGTGTCGGTCTGGTGCATCGGCATGTGCCAGTTGCGGGTCACCGACTGCTGGGAGCCGTAGCGCAGGTTGGCCTGGTAGCCGGTGTTCTCCGACAGCGCCCGGCC
>JBFGCA010000190.1:0-5198 GCA_041567315.1 Thermoanaerobaculia bacterium
GCTGCTGGTCGTCTGGGCGATCGGCCCGGCGGGTGCCCTTCACGCCGAACCGGCCGGCGAGACGCCGCTCGGCCTGCCCTGGCGCGAGGCCGGGCTGACCGAGCGTCAGGCGGCCGCCTGTCTGCTGGATCGATTGGCTTTCGGAGCGCGGCCGGGGGACGTCGAGACGGTCCTCGAGCGGGGGCTCGAGCGCTGGGTGGAGCGGCAGCTCCGCGGGCGGCGCGAGCCGCGGCTGGAGCACCGGTTGGCGGGAATCGAGGCGCTGCGGGTGCCGGTGCGGGAGTTCCCGGAGCGCTACCCGGGCCCGGGCCGGGTGCTCAGCGAGGCACAGCGGGAGGGGATCGAGCCGACGGGCGACGCCCGCGCCACCGAGCGGCGGCTCGAGGTCTTCGCCCGCCAGCGCGGCTACCGCCCGCAGCGCGAGCTGTTCGCAGGGCTGCGGTCGCAGAAGCTGATCCGGGCGGTGCACGCCGAGAGCCAGCTCCACGAGGTGCTGGCCGACTTCTGGTTCAACCACTTCAACGTGTCGCTGGCCGATGGCGAGGCGCGCGCCTACGTGCTGGCCTTCGAGCGCGACGCCATCCGCCCGCACGCGCTGGGCAGCTTCCGTGAGCTGCTCGGCGCCGTGGCGCGGCACCCGGCGATGCTGCTCTATCTCGACAACGCACGCTCGAGCGCCGCTCCCGGCGGTCGCACCACGCTGGAAAGCCGGCTGGGTCTGCGCCGGCGGCCCGCCGGGGCGATGCCGCGCAGCCGGCGGCCCTCCCCGGAGACCGGCGTCGCCGCGCCCCGCGGTCTCAACGAGAACTACGCCCGTGAGCTGCTGGAGCTCCACACCCTGGGGGCCGGCGGCGGCTTCACCCAGCGCGACGTGGTCGAGGTGGCGCGCGCCTTCACCGGCTGGACGGTCTACCCGCCGCCGTCGGTGGCGGTCGCGCACCGCGAGCGGCTGGAGCGCATGCTGGCCGCCCCGCACGGCTTCGTGGCGGCCGAGGGCTTCCTGTTCCGCGCCGATCTCCACGACGCCGGCCGCAAGCAGGTGCTGGGGGTCGTCCTGGCGGCGGAGCGTGGGATCGAGGACGGCGAGGAGGTCCTCGACCTGCTGGCCGCCCACCCGGCCACCGCCCGCCACCTGGCGCGCAAGCTGGCGGCGCGCTTCGTGAGCGACCAGCCGCCGCCGGCGCTCATCGACCGGCTGGTGGCGGTCTATCTCTCGACCGGCGGCGACCTCGAGCGGGTGATGCGAGCGCTGCTCCAGTCGCGCGCCTTCTGGGAGGCGGCGGCGCGGCGCGACAAGATCAAGTCGCCGCTCGAGCTGGCGGTCTCGGCGGTGCGCGCGGTGGGCGGCGAGCTGCGGCGGCCCCGCGCGCTGGCCGAGTGGGTGGCGCGGATGGGCCAGCCGCTCTACGAGTACCGGGCGCCGACCGGCTATCCGGACCGCGCCGAGGCCTGGGTCGACGCCGGCCGGCTCGTCCAGCGGATGCGCTTCGGCTCGGCGCTGGCCGGCGGCGGCGTCGAAGGCGTGGCCCAGGATCTGCCGGCTCTGGCCGGTGGTCTCGAGCTGGCGTCGGATCGGGAGGCGCTCGCGGCCTACCTGCCGCTGCTCCTGCCCGAGCGCGATCACGGGCAGACGCTTCGGCTGCTCGACGCGCACCTCGCCGTGTCGGCAGCGACCGGGCCGACGGTGAGCGTCCCGACGAGCGGTCCGGGTGGCCCGGCGTCCGATGGGCTGGCGCGGCGCCCGCCCGAGAGCGCGGCGCCGGGCCCCGGCGATCGCTCTCTCGGCGACTTCGACGCGGACGAGCCTGCGGTCGTGCGGGCGGTCGGTTGGATCCTGGGCTCTCCCGAGTTTCAGCGGAAATAACGCGATGGACGCCTCCCCTCCGAACAGGTCGCCGCTGACCCGCCGGGCGCTGCTCAAGGCGGGGGGGCTGGCGCTGTTCTCGGTCGGCGTGGGCGCCCCCGGACCGCTGTTCCTGGGGCGGGCGGCGGCGGCCGCGCCGGGGCCGGCCCCGTTCGGGCGCCGCAAGGTGCTGGTGGCGCTGTTCCAGCGCGGCGCCATGGACGGGCTGATGGCGGTCACGCCGCTCGGCGAGGAGCGGCGGCTGGCCCGGCTGCGGCCCAGCCTGGCGATGCCGGGCGCCGCCGGCGGCGGGGCGGGGAGGCTGCTCGACCTGGGGGTGGGGTTCGGGCTCCACCCGGCCTTCGGGCCGCTGCTGCCGCTGTGGCAGGAGGGCCGGCTGGCGGTGGTCCACGCCGTGGGCTCGCCCGATCCCACCCGCTCGCACTTCGACGCCCAGGACTACATGGAGACCGGCACCCCGGGCCGCCGCAGCACCGCCTCGGGCTGGCTCAACCGGGTGAGCGGGCTGCTCGGCCACGAGGCCACGCCGTTCCGCTCGGTGGCGCTGGCCCGCGCCATGCCGCGCTCGCTCGACGGTCCCGAGCCGGCGATCGCGGTGGCCGATCTCGCCGAGCTGCAGCTCGGCGGGCCGGATGGGAATCCGGCGGACGCCGGCCGGGCGCTCGAAGGCGACGGCGGTTGCTGTGGCCCCGGCAGCCTGGAGGTTCTGTACCGCGGCGCCTCGCATCCCCACCTGCGCGCCACCGCCCGCGAGGCCTTCGCGGCGCTCGGTTTCCTCGAGCGGCTCGATCCCGGCCGCTACCGCCCGGCCCGTGGCGCCGCCTATCCGGCGAGCCCGCTGGGCCACGCCCTGCGCCAGATCGCCATGCTGATCAAGGCCGAGGCCGGCCTCGAGGTGGCCTTCGCCGAGAGCAGCGGCTGGGACACCCACGTCCGGCAGGGAACGGTGGACGGCAGCTTCGCCCGGCGGGCGGCCGATCTGGGGCGCGCCATCGCCGCCTTCTGGACCGACCTCGGCCCCTACCAGGACGACGTCGTGCTTCTGACCATGACCGAGTTCGGGCGTGCCGCGCGCGAGAACGGCTCCGGGGGCACCGACCACGGCCACGGCTCGTGCCTGTTCGTGATCGGCAACCGGGTCGACGGCGGCCGCGTCCATGGCGAGTTCCCCGGCCTCGACCCCGCCGTCCTCCACCAGGGGCGCGACCTGCCGGTCACCACCGACTTCCGTGCGGTCTTCTCCGAGGTCGCCGGCAAGCACCTCGGCGTCGGCGGCGAGGGACTCCTCTTCCCGGGTTGGAGCGGGCCTGCCCTGCCGCTGGTCCGCGCCTGAGCCCGTCGCAAGGCACCGGGCGCGGGCCTTTATACTCCGCACAACGTCGCGGCGGCCCCTCGGCCGACCGCTGCGTCCGGGGAGAGGGGAGATGGCGCGCATCTTGATCGCCGAGGACGACCGCGTGTTCTCGGCCCTGGTGGCCGACCGGCTGCACCTGGCGGGGCACGAGGTCGAGGAGGCGGCCGGTGGCCGGCGCCTGCTGGAAGCGACGGCGGCGGGCCGCTGCGACCTGGCGATCGTCGAGCTCAACCAGCCCGGGACCGACGGCGTCGAGCTCGTGCGCCGGCTGCGGGCCGGGGAGGCGACCCGAACGCTCCCGGTGCTGGTAGTAGCCGACCACGACGACTCGACCCGCCGGCTGGAGGCGCTTCGCGCCGGCGCCGACGACGTGCTGGTGAGGCCCTGCCACCTGGAGGAGGTGGTGCTGCGCGTCGACCGCCTGCTCGGGACCCCGGCCGACGCCGGCATGGCCCTGCACGGCGACCTGGCAGGCGGCCGGCTCTGGGACACTCTCCAGTATCTCGAGCGGTCGCGTCTGAGCGGCACCCTGCTGGTGCGCCGCGCCTCCTTCTCCGGAAGGGTGCAGCTCCACCAGGGGTCGATCGTCGGGGCTACCTACGAGCGGCTGGAGGGCGAAGAGGCGATGCTCGCCCTGCTGGGGCTGAGGAAGGGGCGCTTCCGCTTCGTGGTGGCGGCGCGCGAGGCGGGGGCCCGCGGCGAGCGGCTGGCGCTCGAGCCGCTCCTGCTCACCGCCGCCTGGCTGCAGGACGAGCTGGCGCGGCGGGCCGAGCACGTGCCGGCCACCGGCGAGCCGGTCCGGCGCACGAGGCGTGAGCTGCCCGCCGGCGAGCCGCCGCTCGGCGAGCTGCCGATCGCCAGCGTGCTCGAGGGGCTCCCCGAGCGGCGGGCGATCACCCCCTACGACCTCGGCAAGCGGCTGCCGATGGCGCCGCAGAAGCTGCGCCTGATCCTCGCCTGGCTGGTCGAGCGCGGCGTGGTCGCCCGGCCGCTGGTCGGTACCCGGTCGCCATCGACCACCGAGCTGGACTCGCGGTACCTCACCGAGCTGGCGGTCGACGACCTGCTGGCGGCGGCCCGGCAGGCCGGCTTCTCGATGTCGGTGGTCCCGTTCCTGGTGCTGGCCGAGCCCGGCGCCTGGAGCGACCTCGAGGGCCTGGTCGGCCGGGCGGGGGAGGCCAGGGGCCCTCTGGCCCGCCTGCGCCGCCGCCTGGGCGCGGGGCGCGGCGGCACCGCCACCTTTCCGGCCGAAGGCGGCCGGGTGGCGCTCCACCTCCAGGAGCTGCAGGCGGCGCGGATCCAGCGCATCGAGCCGATCGTGGCGGTCTGTGCGGGGATGGTCCTGTGGCTCGACGAACTGGCCGACCGCGACGCCGTCGAGCGGCTGGTGTCGGGCCTCGAGCGCAGCCCGCAGCCGTCGCGCGGCGTGCTGGTCACGTCGCGTCCGGCGGCCGCCGAGTGGGCCGCCCAGATCGTCGAGCGCTCCCCGCGCTGGCAGGCCAGCCCCGAGCCGCCGCGCAGCCTGCTCGGCCTCCTACGCCTGCTTCAGCCCGCGGAAAAACGGTGACAGGTCACGCTTCGGGCGGGCTGCGGCGCCGGTCCTTGCCGCTGCGGCGATCTCGGCCGCTGCGACGCTCCTGCCCGGAGCGCCGGTCGAGGAAGAGCCGCAGCAGCGGCAGATTGCGGAGGCCGCGGTCTTCCGTCCGGCGGTCCTGCCCGGAGCGCCGGTCGTCTCCGCTGCGTCGGTCCTTGCCGTCTCGCTTCTCCATTGGCAACCTCCTGGGATCGTCCCGGCCGCGAGGCCGGAACGAGGAGCGACTCCATGCGCGTGGACCTGGTGATTCTGACAGAAGGGGTCGGGCGTCACCCGAGGCCGCGAAGGGTCCTCACCCCGGCGCTCGACCAGCGGGAGCTCGGAGGTCGGCGGGCGGGCGGTCAGCTGCCGAAGAAACAGAGCGGCCAGACGACGGCGTCGAGCAA
>JBFGCA010000191.1:0-5067 GCA_041567315.1 Thermoanaerobaculia bacterium
CCCCCCCCCCCCGCTCCCAGCAGGGCCGGCCCCGCCCGCCGCCGCCAGCGCGCCAGGAGCAGCGCCTGGACCGCCGTGCCCAGCACCGCCGCCGCCAGCCCGGCCCGCGAGCCGCTCACCGCCAGGGCCACCACCACCGCGCACCACAGGACCCACGGCGGCCCGGCCAGCAGCAGCCGCCGCTCGACGCCGACCGGCGGGTAGCGGCGGGTGGCGCCCCACCAGCCCCAGGCGAAGAGCACCGCCAGCGCCATCTCCAGGAAGACGGCCAGGTGGTTGGGGTTGGCGAAGGTGCCGCGCAGCCGGTAGTCGGGGCGGTGGACGGGGAGCCCGAGGTCGGCCGCCGCGCCGCTCGTCACCGCTGCTCCCCAGATGAGCTGCACCCCGGCGGCGGCGGCGACGGCCAGCGCCAGCCAGCGGCGATGGCGGCGGTGGCGCCCGGCGACCGCCGCCGCCGCCAGCACGGCACCGGCCATCACCCAGGAGAGCGCCGCCGAGCGGGAGGCGGCGGGGGCCAGCGACAGCGGCGTCCAGGCGGCGCCGTCCTCCGCTCCGCTCACCTCGCGGGCGCGCTTGAACAACTCCAGGTGCTCCGGCGAGGCCGCCGCTACCAGCCCCGGGGGCCACGGGCTGGCCTGGAGCAGACCGAGAAGGCCCACGGCGGCGAGGGCGGCGGCCGCCACCCCGACGTGACGAAGCCCGCGGGCGGCCGAGCCCGAGGTCAAGACCGCCAGCACCAGCAGCCCGGCGGCTCCCGAGCGCAGGACGAGCGTCCCTGCCGGCGTGACGCTGGCCCAGGGCAGCGGCGCCCAGAAGACCAGCAGCGCCAGCAGCGCCGCCACCGGCCAGCCGTCGCGCGGGGGTGTGGGTATCATGCGCCTCGCCCGGGTCGTGACGACCCGCCCGGCCGCCGGCCACAACCTACAACGGAAATGACGAACGCCCTGCCGCCGGCCGCCGTCCTGTGCCTCCTGGCGCTGGCGACCGCCCCGGCCACCGCCCAGTTCGCCGACTACAGCCCGCCCGGCAGCCTCGCCCAGCCCCGCCTGCAACCGCGCGAAACGGTCCGCGACGAGGCCGCCGACGCCCGCTGGAAGCTGGGTCCGATCCGGCTCGACCCGCGGCTCACCCTGCGCGAGCTGGCCTACCTCGACAACGTCTACGACGCCGCCGAGGAGGGCGACAGGATCTCCGACTTCAAGGCCGGGGCGGCGCTTGGCCTGCACGGCTACCTCAACCTCGGCCCCAAGGTGATCGTCACCGGTTTCGCCGTCGCCGACTACACCTGGTGGCGCGACCAGGAGGATCTGCGCCAGCTCAACGGCAGTCTCGGGCTGCGGCTGTTCGGCCTCTTCAACCGCCTGATCGTCGAGGGCGACGTCGGCGTCGTCGAACGCCAGCGCCAGCTCGGCAGCGAGACCGACGTCCCGGTCGACGTCCAGGACGCGCGCGCCGCCCTGCGAACCGAGCTCGAGGTCCGGCGCCGACTGGCCCTGTTCGGCGCCGCCGGCAGCGTCCGCACCCGGCTCTCCGGAGCGGCGCCGAACCAGGTCCCGGGGCTGCGGCTGGCGATTCTCGAGCGCGACACCGATCACGGCGAGCTGGGCGTTCAGTACACCTCCAAGCGCGGCTGGGTGGTGGGCGTCGGCGCTCAGGCCACCGAGACGCTGTTCCCCGAGGATCCGGGCGGGCGGAGCAACAGCACCTTCGGACCGCTGGCCCGGGTCCGGTACCGGGGCGAGAGGCTCACCGTCGACCTCTCGGCGGTGCTGCGCACGCTCGAGTACGACGACCCGGCGCGGGCGGACCTCGAGGAGCCGACCGCCGACGGCCGCATCGGCTGGCGGCTGGGGAACCGCAACGAGGTCACCCTGTTCGGCGGCCGCGACCTGAACTACTCGGGTCTCGACGCGGCCAACGTGCTGATCTCCCGGCGCTGGGGACTGGCCCTCGGCCGGCGGGTGACCGAACGAGTGCAGGTCGAAGCGTGGGGCGAGGACGGGCGTGATCGCTCGAACAACTCGGCCACCGGCCTCGACGAGCGGATCGACGACTACCGCTCCTACGGGCTGAACGCCTCGCTCGAGCCCAGCACCCGCACCCGGCTGCGGCTGGGGCTGGTCGAAACCGAGCGCGTATCCACCGACGACCGCTTCGACCGCAAGTCCCGCTCGTTCCTCAGCTCGCTCGTGATCGGCGCCGACCTGTTTCCGTGGTGACCCCTGCAACAGCCGCTAACCCTCTTTGTAGTAGAGTTTGCGTTGATGAGAGGGCTCCTCGCAGGCCTCCTGGTGGGGTTGGTTTGGACGGCCGCCGCCCGATCGCAGCCGCCCGATGCCGCCGGGCAGACCTACCGGCTCGGCGCCAAGGACCTGATCGAGGTCCGGGTTTTCGAGGAATCCTCGCTCAACGTCGAGCGCCGGGTGGCCGACAACGGCTCGCTCAACCTGCCGCTGCTGGGTGACTTCCCGGTCGCCGGCCTGACCGAGGAGCAGGTGGCCGGACGGCTCAAGGAGGCCCTCGAGCGCGACTATCTGCAGCGCGCGACGGTGACCGTCCGGGTGCTGGAGTTCCGCTCGCGGCCGATCTCGGTCCTCGGCGCGGTCAACAAGCCCGGCAATCTCGAGCTGGGGGGCAAGTGGACCCTGCTCGAGGCGCTCACCGACGCCGGCGGCCTGGCGACCGATCACGGCCAGGTGGTGCACGTGCTGCGCCGCGCCGAGAACGGTCTGAGCGATCAGCTCGAGATCCGCCTCGACGACCTGCTGATGCGGGCCGACCCGCGGGTCAACGTGCCGCTGTTCGCCAACGACGTGGTCACCGTGCCGGCCGCCGAGAGCCGGACCATCTACCTGATGGGCGAGATCCAGCGGGTGGGCGCGGTGACCTTCCAGAGCAACGACCGGGTCACCCTGCTGGCCGCCATCGCCCAGGCCGGCGGGCTCACCACGCGGGCCTCCTCACGGGTGTCGATCAAGCGCCTCCAGGAGGACGGCACCCGGCGCGAGATCGTCGTCAACTACAAGCGGCTGCTGGCCGGCAAGGAGCCCGACCTCGAGCTGCGAGACGGCGACCTGATCTACGTCAAGGAGTCGTTCTTCTGAGCCTGCAGGAGGTCTATCTGCCGCCCGAGCAGCAGGCCAGCGACGACTCCGGCCTGCTGAGCTTCAATCTCGGCGAATACGTCCAGGTCGTCTTCGCCCGCTGGCGGCTGATCGCCACCGTCGCCGCGCTCTGCCTGGCCCTGGGGATCGCCCACTACCTCCTGACTCCCAAGCTCTACCGCGCCATCACCACCCTGCAGATCGAGCAGCGCAGCCTGCTGTCGATCAGCGGCGAGCTCAACCCGTGGCTCGACGCCTGGGCGAGCATGAAGTACTACCCCACCCAGTACCGGCTGCTGCGCAGCCGCGGGCTGGCCGAGCGGGTGGTACTCGACCTGCGGCTGATGGACGACCCGCGGTTCCACGCCGGCGGCGGCGACACCGCCGAGGGCGAAGCGCCGCCTCCTCCGGGGGAGGCGCTGATCGCGGCGCTGGCCAACCGCATCCTCGCCGGTCTGTCGGTCGAGCCCATCCAGCAGACCGAGCTGGTCGAGGTCTCCTACGTCTCCACCGATCCGGAGCTGGCGGCACGGGTGGCCAACGGCGTCGCCGAGGCCTTCATCGACTGGGGCATCGAGCGCCGCACCGAGAACGTCGAGCGGGCCTCGACCTTTATCGCCCAGCAGATCGACACCCTCAAGGGCGAGATCGACGCCAAGGAGCGCCAGCTCCAGGAGTACGGCCGCGACACCGACATCGTCAACCTCGACCCCGACTCCAACGTGGTGCTCAGCCGCCTCAGCCAGCTCAACGCCGGACTCACCGACGCGATCGGCGAACGGCTGGAACGCGAGGCGCGCTACAACGCCCAGCGGGCGGCGCCGGCCGAGACCGTCGTCCAGGACACCACCAACGGCCTGCTGGAGGAGCTGCGGCGCGAAGCGCTCAGTCTGGAGCGCGAGTACGAGACCAAGCTCAAGGTCTACAAGCCCGACTGGCCGCAGATGACCGAGCTGCGCTCGCAGATCGACGAGGTCCGCCAGAACCTCGACCGGGTGACCCGCGACGAGGCGGACCAGCTGCGCCGCAGGGCTTTCGCCGACTACCAGGCAGCGCTGCGCCGCGAGCGGTCGCTGGAGGAGCAGATCCGCCGCGTCAAGGGCGAGGCGATGGACATCAGCTCGGCGGCGGTCGAGTTCAAGAACCTGGAGATGGAGATCGCCAACCGCCGCGAGCTGCTCGACGACCTGCTGGGCAAGCTGTCGGAGGCGGGGATGTCGGCCCGGCTGCAGAGCCGCGGCGAGTCCAACGTGCGGGTGATCGACCGCGCCCTGACGCCGGGCTCCGCCTTCCGCCCGTCGCTGCGCTACGACCTGGCCTTCGGGCTGGCGAGCGGTCTGGGGCTGGGGATCGCCCTGGCGCTGTTGATCCACTTTCTCGACCGCACCATCAAGAGCGGCGAAGAGGTCGAGCGGCTGCTGGGTCTGCCGGTGCTGGCGGTGATCCCCGACGTCTCCGAGGGCGGCCGGGGCGGCCGCTACGGCGACTACGGCTACGGCGGCGGCAGCGGCAGCGGCAAACGGCGGCCCAGGCGTCAGGAGCCCGAGATCCTCGGCATCGAGCTGCTGCCCGAGAGCCATCCCCGTTTGGCGGTCTCCGAGGCCTACCGGTCGCTGCGGACCGCCCTGCTGCTGGCCAGCGCCGAGCGGGTGGCGGTGGTGGCGGTGACCTCGCCGGGGGCCGGCGAGGGCAAGACCGCGACCAGCGCCAATCTCGCGGTGGTCCTCGCCCAGCTCGGCAAGCGGGTGCTGCTGCTCGACGCCGACCTCCGCAAGCCGCGGCTGCACCGCATCTTCGAGGTCACCAACCGGCTCGGTCTGGTCAACTGTCTGACCGGCGGCGTCGAGCCCGAGGCCGTCTTCCAGGCGACCACCATCCACAACCTCTTCCTCTGCACCTCGGGACCCCACCCGCCCAACCCCTCGGAGCTGCTGGCCTCGGAGCGGATGGCCGAGCTGCTGCG
>JBFGCA010000192.1:0-5009 GCA_041567315.1 Thermoanaerobaculia bacterium
AGGCTCCGCCGCGGCCACGGCCGACGGCGGCCGTTTCCTGCCCGGCGCGGTGCTCGCCGGCCGCTACCGGATCGTCGCGGTCCTGGGTCGTGGAGGGATGGGCGAGGTCTACCGCGCCGACGACCTCAAGCTTGGCCAGCAGGTGGCGCTCAAGTTCCTGCCCGAGGCGGTGGCCCGCGACCCGCAGTGGCTCGAGCGCTTCCTCAACGAGGTCAAGATCGCACGCCAGATCTCCAATCCGAACGTCTGCCGGGTCTACGACGTGGCCGAGGTGGACGGCCACCACTTTCTTTCGATGGAGTACATCGACGGCGAGGACCTGGCCTCGCTGCTGCGCCGCATCGGCCGGCTGCCCGAGGACAAGGCGGTCCAGATCGCCCGCCAGGTCTGCGCCGGGGTGGCCGCGGCCCACGCCCGCGGCGTCCTGCACCGGGACTTGAAGCCCGCCAACGTGATGATCGACGGCCAGGGCAACGCCCGCATCACCGACTTCGGCCTCGCCGGGCTGGCCGAGACGATCTCCGGGGACGACGTGATCTCGGGCACCCCGGCCTACATGGCGCCCGAGCAGCTCGCCGGGCGGGAGGTCACCGAGAAGAGCGACCTCTACGCCCTCGGCCTGGTCCTCTACCAGCTCTTCACCGGCAAGCCGGCCTTCCAGGCGGACACCCTGGCCGAGATCTCGCGGCTCCACCGCGAGGGGACCCCGACCTCGCCGTCGAGCCTCGTCGCCGGCCTCGACCCGGCGGTGGAGCGCATCGTGCTGCGCTGCCTGGAGAAGGACCCGGGCGAGCGGCCCGCCTCGGCGCTGGCGGTGGCGGCGGCGCTGCCGGGCGGCGACCCGCTGGCGGCGGCGCTGGCGGCGGGAGAGACGCCGTCGCCGGAGATGGTGGCGGCGGCGGGAGAGGAGGGGAGCCTGGCGCCGAAGGTGGCGCTCGGCCTGCTGGTCGGGCTCGTCGTCGCGACCGCCGGCTACGTGGGTCTTTCGGGCCGCTACCAGGTCACCTCCGTCATCCCGATGGACAAGAGCGTGGACGTGCTGGAGGACCGGGCGCAGGAGCTCGTGTCGGCTCTGGGTGTCGAGGACGAGAGCCGCGTGGACACCGCCCACGGCTTCGACTGGGACTGGGACTACCGTCGCTATCTCGAGGGCGACGCGTTCTCCGGCGACGCCTGGAAGACGCTGGCCGCCGGCCGACCCGCCTATCTCAGGTTCTGGTACCGGCA
Organism: Thermoanaerobaculia bacterium; assembly: GCA_041567315.1. GTDB lineage: Bacteria > Acidobacteriota > Thermoanaerobaculia > Multivoradales > JAHEKO01. The sequence continues at coordinate 1,228 of JBFGCA010000192.1, forward strand.
GAGCCCGCGGACGATGGTGCCCCTCGTCTTCGTCACCCGGGTCGACTGGAGCGACCCGGCCCAGGAGATCAGCGACAGCGTCGCCCTGCGCCTGGACATGCGCGGCAATCTCGTCGAGTACGTGCGGGTTCCGCGCCAGACCGACGACCGCGACGAGGCGGAGGCCGGCCCTCCCGCTCCCGACTGGGCGGGGCTCTTCGCCGCCGCGGACCTCGAGATCGAGGGCTTCTCGTCCGTCGCCCCGGTCTGGGTGCCGCCGGTCTTCGCCGATGAGCGCGCCGCCTGGAGCGGCGAGCTTCCCGAGCTTCCCGGCGCCCCGGTGCGGGTGGAGGCCGCGGCCTATCGGGGCGAGCCGGTCTACTTCCGGCTGGTCGGCCCCTGGAGCCGCGCCGAGCGCGAGACCCAGGAGGAGCGGTCCGCCGGCATCCGGGCGAGGCAGGTGATCAACCTCGTCATCATCCTGATCGCCCTCGGCGTCGGCACCTGGATGGCGCGCCGCAACCTGCGCGGCGGCCGCGGCGACTACCGGGGCGCCACCCGCCTGGCGCTCTTCATGTTCGCGATCCAACTCCTGAGCTGGGTCGTCTTCAGCCATCACACCGGACGGCTGAACGAGGAGTTCAGGATGTTCATCCTGACCGCGAGCGTGGCGCTCTTCAACAGCGCGGCGGCCTGGATGCTCTACCTCGCCCTCGAGCCCTCCGTCCGCAAGCACAGCCCGCAGCGCATCGTGGCCTGGAGCCGGCTCCTGGCGGGCCGCTTCAAGGACCCCCTGGTGGGGCGCGACGTCCTGGTCGGCCTGCTGACCGGTGCCGTGGTGGGCCTGGCGGTGGGGGTGACCCGGCCGCTCCAGCTCTGGATCGGCACCCAGACGATCCTGCCGCTGGGAGCGTGGACCCAGCCTCTCCTGGGCTTGCGGGCCACGGTGGCCGCCCTGCTCGACACGATCCCCAACGCCACCTTCGGCGCCATGCTCTTCGTCTTCCTCTGGTTCCTGCTCTCGAGGTTCCTGCGCTGGAGGTGGCTCGCGGGAATCGTCTACCTGGCGATCCTGGTCCTGAGCTTCAGCGGCGGAACCTCCTTCTCCTGGGTGAGCATGATCACGGCCCTGGTGCTGGGGGGCCTCTTCCTGCTGATCCTCACCCGCTTCGGCCTCCTGGCCATCATCTCGACCCTGGCCTCGGCGACCCTGATCACCAACCCGGCGCTCTCCTGGGACTTTTCCGCCTGGTGGACCCGCGGCTCCTGGCTGATGCTGCTGGCGCTGGCGCTGCTCGCGGTCTACGCCTTCCGCGTCGCCGTCGGCGGCCGCCCGGTGCTCGAAGGCCCGCTGCTCGACGACTAGCCACAGCCGAGCTAGTCGCCCCGGCGCTGTCGATACGCCGCCTCGAGCTCGGTGCCGCGGATCAGGCGGCGCAGCAGGGGCGTGGTCATGAACGTCGTCGCCAGGGCCATCAGGACCAGCATGGAGAAGACGCTGTCGGGCACGACGCCGAGCTCGTAGCCGACGTGGATGGCCACCAGCCCCATCAGCGCCCGGGTGTTCATCATCACCGCCACGCAGCCGCTGTCGCGCCAGGGCAGGCCGCAGGCGCGCGCGGCGAGGCCGCAGCCCCCCATCTTGCCGGCGATCGCCGTCAGGCAGACCAGGCCGCAGAGCAGCCAGAGCCGCGCCCCCTCGAGCTGCCCGACGTCGGTGCGCAGCCCGGTGTAGGTGAAGAAGATCGGCAGGAAGAAGACGTAGACGACGTCGCGCAGCCGTCGCTCCACCGCCTCCCGGAGCCGCGGCCGGTCCCAGAGCGCGGCGCCGAAAACGAACGGGCCGAAGATCGAGAAGATGCCGATGGCGTTGCTGGCCGCGGCCGAGGCCAGGACCAGGACCAGGAGCAGCGCGAAGCCGCCCGGACGGAGGTCGCCGGCCGCGTCGATCGCCCGCTCGCTCCAGGCCCCGAGCAGCGGCCGCGCGACGAGGAGCAGAACGACGCAGAGCAGGGCGGTCGCCAGCAGCATCCAGCCGACGCTCGCCGGCTGGAAGTGGCCGCGCACCGCCGCGGTGACCGCCGCCAGCAGGATCCAGCCGATGGCGTCGTCCACCGCCGCCGCGGAGATGATCAGCGCCGCCAGGCGGGTGCGGTGGAGGTTGAACTCGACCAGGATGCGCCCCAGCACCGGGATCGCCGTGATCGACATCGCGATCGCCAGGAAGAGGGCGAAGCCCGCCGGCGGCTCGCCCGGCGAGGTCGCCACCTGCGGGTAGAGCACCCAGGCCAGGGCGAGGCCGAGGCCGAACGGGAGCGCGATGCCGGCCCCGGCCACCGCCGCCGCGGGGCCGCGCAGCGAGCGCAGGTGGCCGAAGTCGAACCCCATGCCGACCAGGAACATCAGGAAGACGAGGCCGAGCTGGCCCAGCACCTGGAAGACGGGGTCGGTCTGCGGGGAGAAGAGCCACGACGAGAGATCGGGGGCGAGACGGCCCAGCAGCGACGGCCCCAGGGCGAGCCCGGCGGCGATCTCGCCGACGACCTGCGGTTGGCCGAGCCGCGCCAGCAGCCCCGCCCCGAGCCTCGCCGCCACCAGGATCACGGCGAGCTGCACGAGGACGACGAGGAGCAGCGCCTCGGTCCCGTGGGGCGAGAGGACGTTCATTTCGCTCGGGCCGGCGGCCGGAACCCTCCCTCCGACTGCCGCGGGCCCCCGTCGGCGGGAGCCCGCGGCGAAGTGCGTATCCTGTCACCGAATTCGCCTCTGAGGCTTTCTCGACCCCCCGGATGAGGGAAACCCCCTATTGTCCGGGCGCCGGGGCGCGGTCACGGTAGGGCGGACATGAAAAAGCCTCCGGAGCCCCGCCCGGGACGGGCGTCCGTCCCCGGCCTCGCCCCGCGCCTCGCCTTGTGCCTCGTCCTGTGCCTGGCGCTCTCGACGCCCGCCGCCAGCGGCGAGGCCGGCCCGGTCAGCGGGCACGACCTCAAGGCGATCCACTACGTGGAGAACGCGCACGGCCAGCTCGAGGAGTGGACCGACCGCCTGCTGGCGCGCCTCGATCGGGGCCTCGGCGCCCGCGCGTCCGAGCCGATCCTCGACGGGCGCGCCGACCTGCAGACCGCCAAGATCCGCGTCACCTACGCCGGCTACGTCGACTCCGAGCCGCTCGCCGGGCTCTTCCGCGAGCTCTCCCGGGCCCACGCCGAGCGCCTCGACCTGGTGCGGGCGCGTCTCGGCGGCGCCGGCGGCCCCGCGCACGAGGCCGCGTACCGCGATGCCGACGCGCGCGTCGACGAGCTCATCAACCGAATCCGAGATTGGAGGACGAACCGATGATCCGCAACCCCGCGCTGCCGACGGCGGCCGCCGTCGCCCTGCTCACGACGCTCACCGGCGCCGCCGCGCCCCTCGCCGCCGCCACCCCGGCCTCCGGCACCGTCTCCGAGGGGAGCCCGACCGTCTCCTGGGTCGGCGGCCCGTTCGCCGTCTCGAACCCCATCGGCTGCTCCGGCGCCGGCGACCCGTCGTGCGACGACTTCTCGCTCGAGATCGTGCCGCCCTCGTTCTCGCCCTACGCCGTGATCATCGAGATCGACTCCTCCGGCGCCGCCGCCGACCAGGACGACTACGACCTGACGGTCTACGGCCCGGACGGCAACGCGATCGACGACTCGGCCTCCTCCGGGTCGTTCGAGCGGGTGGCGCTGTTCGACCCGCCGGCGGGCACCTACCGCATCGAGGTGCTGCCCTGGCTCGTCGTCCCCGGCTCGACCTACGCCGGCGAGGCGCGGCTCATCAAC
>JBFGCA010000193.1:0-4942 GCA_041567315.1 Thermoanaerobaculia bacterium
ACGGCAGGCGCACCACCCGCGCCGGGACGTCCTCGGCGGCCAGCCCGCGCTGGACGTCGAGGGCGAGCACCACCTCCGACCCGGTGGCGATCAGCGCGATCCGGGGCTCGCCGGCCGGCGGGTCGGCCAGCACGTAGCCGCCACGCGGCACCCCGGCGGCGGCACGCTCCGCGGTCGCGGCCAGCACCGGGAGCTTCTGGCGGGTCAGCGCCAGCGCCGTCGGACCGGCCCGGTTCTCGAGCGCCACCCGCCACGCGGCGGCGGTCTCGTTGGCGTCGGCCGGGCGGATCACGGTCAGCCCGGGGATGGCCCGCAGGGCCAGGAGCTGACTCACCGGCTGGTGGGTGGGCCCGTCCTCGCCCAGGAAGATCGAGTCGTGGGTGAAGACGTAGACGACCGGCAGCTCCATCAGCGCCGCCAGCCGGATCGCCGGCCGCATGTAGTCCGAGAAGATGAGGAAGGTGCCGCCGTAGGGGCGGACCAGCCCCGAGAGCGCCATGCCGTTCATGAGGCTGCCCATGGCGTGCTCGCGCACCCCGAAGTAGAAGTTGCGCCCCGCCGGGGTGGCCGCCGTGAAGTCGCCCTCGCCCTCGAGATAGGTGTTGTTCGAGCCGGTGAGGTCGGCCGAGCCGCCGGTCAGCTCGGGGAGCCGGTCGCGGAGCGCCGCGAGCACCCGCCCCGAGGCCTTGCGGGTGGCGAGCGGCCCGTCGGTGGGGGCGAAGGCGGGCAGCGCCTCGCTCCAGCCGGCCGGCAGCTCGCCGGCCAGCCGCCGCGCCAGCTCGGCCCCGGCCTCCGGGTGGGCCTCGGCCCAGCGCCCCCGGAGCCGACGCCAGCCCGCGGCCTCGGCGGCGCCGCGCTCGCCGGCGGCGCGGAAGACGTCGCGGGCCTCGCGGGGGACGTGGAAGGCCGGCTCCAGCGGCCAGCCCAGGTTGCGCTTTGCGGCGGCCGCCTCCTCGGTCCCCAGCGGCTCGCCGTGCGCCTTGGCGGTGTCCTGCTTGGTGGGGGCGCCGTAGCCGATGTGGGTGTGGACCGCGATCAGCGAGGGGCGCCCGGTCTCGTCGCGGGCCGCCGCCATCGCCGCCTCGAGCGCCGCCAGGTCGTTGCCGTCCTCGACCCTCTGGACGTGCCAGCCGTAGGCCCGGTAGCGGGCCTCGACGTCCTCGCTGAAGGCCAGCGAAGTGGGGCCGTCGATCGAGATCTCGTTGTCGTCGTAGAGCACGTTGAGCCGGCCGAGCCGGAGATGCCCGGCGAGCGACGAGGCCTCCGAGGCCACCCCCTCCATCAGGTCGCCGTCGCTGGCGAACACCCAGGTCCGGTAGTCGAACAGCTCGAACCCGGGCCGGTTGAAGCGCGCCGCCAGCTGGCGCTCGGCGATCGCCATCCCCACCGCGTTGCCGAAGCCCTGACCGAGCGGGCCGGTGGTGGTCTCGACCCCCGGCGTCAGCCCGTGCTCGGGGTGGCCGGGGGTGCGCGAGCCGAGCTGCCGGAAGTTGCGCAGCTCCTCCAGCGGCAGGTCGTAGCCGCTCAGGTGGAGCAGCCCGTAGAGCAGCGCCGAGGCGTGCCCGCAGGAGAGCACGAAGCGGTCGCGCCCGGGCCAGCCCGGGTCGCCCGGCGCGAAGCGCAGGAACCGGGTCCACAGCACGTAGGCCATGGGCGCCTGGCCCATCGGCGCCCCGGGGTGGCCCGAGCGGGCCGCCTCCACCATGTCCACCGCCAGGAAGCGCAGGGTGTCGATGGCCAGCCGGTCGATCTCGGCGGCGCTGGCGGCGGCCTTGGCCGGGTCGCCGGGCTGGCGCTCCTCGACGGCGCTCGCCGCCCGGAGACGCGGCTCGCCGTCCTCGGTCACGGGTCCGGTCAGCGATTCCGGCATCGGTGGGGATGGAGGGGGCGCGCCGCTCGGCGCGGGCCGAGCATAGCCGGGCGGCGGGGATCTGCCAAATGTCGGCCGGCGGCCGCGCGCCGGCCTCGCCGGGCGCGGATGGCGGCTGCGGAGCGGAGGCGACAGGGGGCGCCTCTCGTCGTAGAATCGGGGCGACCGCTTCGACCGCGGAGAGGTGCTGGAGTGGTCGAACAGGGCTGCCTGCTAAGCAGTTGTCCGGGGTCAACCTGGACCGAGGGTTCGAATCCCTCCCTCTCCGCCAGTCTGAACGCGTGGTGCTCAGTGCCCTTGGGGGGCAGTGGGTCAGCTTGAAGGCCCGGTGGCGAGGGGCCGGCCGGGGCGGGGCGCGCCTGGGGACGGAGCCGGCCTGAGGAACTTCACGGGGGAGGCCGGCTCCTCCTGTCCGCCATAGCGCCTGGACGGGGTTTGGACTTCGCGGGTGAGCGCAAGCGCTCGGCTCCAGACCCCTGTCGAGCCCCGCCCCGGCCGGCTCGCACGCTCGGTGGGGCTGACCCACTGCGCGCGCCGCCGCGGCCTTGCCCACGCCAGAGTCGGCCTCTCTGCCTGAGTTGACGGGCCGCTTTTGGCCGGCTTGGACTCTTACCTGGAGCTCGATCTACCGCTCGGCCGCCGGTGACCTTGCTGCCTGGGTTCCGGGTCCTGTCTCGACGGGCTTGGACTTCGACTTGAAGCCGAACCACCCGGCAGTGCCTTTTCGGTGCCTCCTAACGCGGGCGGCGGACGGTGAGGACGGGGCAGCCGGCGCGCTGGACGACGCGCTCGGCGGTGGAGCCGAGGAGCAGGTGGGCGAGGCCTGTGCGGCCGTGGGTGCCCATGGCGATGAGGTCGGCGCCGGCGGCTTCGGCCTCGGTCACGATGACCTCGGGCGGAAAGCCCTCGAGCGCCCGGGTGACGACCTCGAGGCCGCGCTCGCGGAGCGGCGCCGCCAGCTCGACCAGCCGCTCCTCGGCGGCGCCTTCGACGTCCTTGAAGTAGTCCACCGCGGTAGGGATGGCGCCGTAGGCCGTGTACTCGTAGGGCAGGTGATAGACGTGGAGCAGCACCAGCTTGGCGCCGGCGACGTCCTCGCCCAGCAGCCGGAGGGCGGCGTCGCTGGCCAGCGCGGCGTCGCGCGAGAAGTCGGTGGTGACCAGGATGGTCCTGATCTGGCGGTGCTTGTCGACGTCGCCCGGATGGACCGCCAGCACCGGGGACTCGCAGTGCTGCACCACCCGCTGCGCGGTGCTGCCCAGGAGCATGTGCTTGAGGCCGGACAGTCCGCGGGTGCCGATCACGACCAGGTCGGCCTGCTCCTCGCGGGCGGTCTCGATGATCGTCTGCGAGGGCACCCCCAGCCGCAGCTCGACCACCACCTCGACGCCGCGGGCCCGCGCCGCCTCGGCGGCGCCGTTGAGCCGCCCCGAGGCCGCCTCCTGGAGCGCGTCGCTGAAGTCGGGCGGCGAGGGAACGAAATCGGTCGCCCGGTGCGGCAGCAGCAGCCCATGAACCAGCACCACCCGGGCGCCGTGCCCCCTGGCCAGCTCCACCGCCCAGTCGACCCCGGCCTGGGCGGTGTCCGAGAAGTCGGTGGCCGCCAGGATGGTCCGGATCGGTCGCGTCGCCTCGCCGCTCACTGTGCTGCCCTCCCGCCTGTCCGGCCGGCCTCGGTCCCCTCGAAAAAGCAGTATAGCGCCGCCGCCATTTGACCCCCCGGCGCGCCCCTTGCTAGCCTTCCCACGGCCATTGGGAGGTCGTTCAATGGTAGGACACGCGGCTCTGGACCGTGGAATCGGGGTTCGAATCCCTGCCTCCCAGCCAAGTTTCGGGTCGTCCCTCACAGCTCTCCAATCGTCAGGGGTCTGTGCTCGCGCCGGGCGGTGGTTTCGGGCGTTCTGGCGCGTTCCGGTGTCGGCGCCTCGATAGGCAGATGTAAGCCTCGAGCTGGCGGCCCGCACCCCAGTACGCCGGCGGACCGCGCTGGATGGCCTGCAGCCGCCTGCCATCATCGAGTGGGGCGGTCTACAGCTCTGCTCAGGTTGTGGTGCTGCACCGGGCCGGTATCCGCGTCGTGCGCCATCTGTGGATCATCGACTTCGCGAGCGGCGAGGCGCCAAGTGGCGGGCTATTTGACGGCACCCAGGGTGTTTGACAGACCACGTCATTTTTTTGTAAAATGGTTTTTTCGCCTCTTGCAAAAACGCGAGTCGAGGAAGGTGAGAGGGGAGGACTGAGAGGGGAGGACACGGTGGCTTTCTATCTATTACCTCCTGAGCGAACGGACCTTCCACCGAGCGGCGCGGCGCCGGGAGCCCGGCGTGTCGCCGCGGTCCTGCTCGTGCTGTTGCCGCTTGCTCCCCCGGCGCTGGCGGCCGACGACGGGCCGCCGAGCTGCAACGGTCAGTTGGCGACGATCGTGGGCACCGACGGTGCCGACGAGCTGTTCGGGACCGACGGCCCGGACGTCATCGCCGGTCTCAACGGGCCGGACGTGATCCACGGCCTGGGCGGCGACGACGTTTTGTGCGGGGACAACGGCAGCGACGTGCTCTACGGCGGCGACGGCAACGACCTGCTGTTCGGCGGCAACGGCGACGATGGCCTGCTGGGCGGTCACGGCGACGACACACTGGACGGCTTCCGGGGCGCCGACCTCGAGGACGGGGGTCCCGGCACCGATTCGCTCGACGGCGGCCAGGGTCCCGACGAGTGCCGGCTGGGGGAGACCTACAACGACTGCGAGACGATCCAGGCCAACCGGCCGCCGGTGGCCGACGCCGGGGGCGACCTCAACGCCACCTCCTACGTGCCGATCCGGCTGGACGGCAGCGAGAGCTGGGACCCGGACGCCGACCTGCTGCACTACTCGTGGACCCCGGTGGGGCAGCCGGCGGGGAGCGTCGCCGCGCTCGACGATCCGAGCGTGCCGCAGCCGCTGCTGATCCCCGACCTGCCGGGCGAGTATCTGTTCGAGCTGGTGGTCGACGACGGGTCGCTGGCGAGCCCGGCGGCGGCGGTCAAGGTGACCTCGTTCGACGGCGGCGGCCCGCCCAACGCGCTGGCCGG
>JBFGCA010000194.1:0-4827 GCA_041567315.1 Thermoanaerobaculia bacterium
CCGAATCGGGAGTGGATGGCGCCGCGGATCGTCGCTGGGGGCCAGGCGCTCCGACGCAGGCGTAGCGGGGACTACGGCGAGGAGGAGCAACGCCGCCCCGGGCGGCGAGACCCAGCCAGGCGCTCCCGATTTGGGCGTTACGGTCCACTAGCCACCGCCCGTCCGGGCTCCGGCGCCCGCGTTCGGCGTCCCGTTGGGCGCCGGCCCGCGTGCTAGCATCGATCCATGGCGGCGAGCGTGGAGGCCGGCGCGGCGGCCGGTGTATGCCCGCGCTGCGAAGGCCGCGGGTGGCTGGTCGAGCTGGACGGCGGGGCCGGCACCGCGCGGCCCTGCGACTGCCGTCAGCTCGAGCTGGTGCCGCGGCTCCTCGAGGCCGCCGGGATCCCGCCCCGCTACCGCGAGAAGACGATGGCGTCGTTCACCGCCGACCGGCGGTTTCCCTCGCTGCTGGCCGCCCGGCGGCAGGCCGAGCTCTACGTCGAGGGGTTCCTGGGTGAGGAGGGCACCTTTCGCTCGGACGGCCTGCTGTTCATCGGCCCGCCCGGGGTGGGCAAGACCCACCTGGCGGTGGCGGTGCTCAAGGAGCTGATCGGGCGCTACGGGGTGCGCGGCCTGTTCGTCGATTTCACCGGGCTCATCCACCGCATCCAGTCCACCTTCGACCCCAACTCCGCGGCTTCCAAGCACGACGTGCTCGACCCGGTGATCACCGCCGAGCTGCTGGTGCTCGACGAGCTGGGCGCCCAGAAGCCGACGCCGTGGGTCCAGGACACCCTCTACCTGATCCTCAACGCCCGCTACGCCCGCCGGCTGCCGACGCTCTTCACCACCAACTTCCGGCTCGAACCGGCGCGTCCCGAGCGCGAGCTCGACCGCGGGCCCGAGATCGACGAGTTCGAGCGGCTGGCGTCGCGGATCCCGGCGACCCTGTTGAGCCGGCTCTACGAGATGGCCAGCCGGGTGGTGATCGACGCCGACGACTACCGGCGCGAGATCCGGCAGTTCCAGGTCGGGCGATCGCACGACGCCGCGGGGCGTCCCTCATGATCCGGACGGCGGGCGGCGGCGCCGGCGGGCGCCGCCGATGAGCGATCGCCGCTCGTCGGCGCCTCGGCCCCCGCGGTGGTCCGCGTGGTGGCCCCTCTGGCGGCTCCCGAGACGGCCCCGGTGGCGGCCCCGGCCGTGGCCCTGGCGGCGGGCCCGGTGGAGGCTCCGCTGGCGGCACCGCCGGGCGAACTGGCCTCGCGAGCTCTGGCCGGCGGCCGCGGTGCTGCTGGCCGCGGTCGTGGCGCTGGCCGCGGCGGCCGGTCCTGGCGCCGGCGGTCAGCAGGTTCGCCCGCCGCTGGCCGCGGCGACGTCGCCGGCCGTTCCCGCCGGCCCGGCGGCGCCCCCCTCCCTGGCCGTCCCGGCGGCGTCGAGCCGCCTGCGGGTCCCGTCCGTCGTCCGGGTGGGACTGGCCACCGACCTCGAGGCGGCGGATCTGCCCTGCTGCGCCGGCGGGCTGGTGGTGGAGGCGGCGCAGGGGGCGGTGGCGGCCAGCTACCCGCTGCGGATCGAGCCGGCCGCCGGCGCCGTGTCGCCCGGCTTCTACCGCCTCCAGGTGGCGGCGCTGAAGGACGAGGGGCAGGCCCGCGGGCTGGCCCGCCGCCTGGCCGGCGAGCTGGCCGGCCAGCTGGGCGGAGGGGCGGCCGGGGGCGCAGACGTGGTGTTCGACGCCGGCAGCGACCTCTACCGGGTGCGGGTGGGGCGCTGGGCCGACCGCGCTGCGGCCGAGGCGGCGCGCGAGCGGTTGCGGCTCGCCGGGGTCCCCGAGTCCTGGGTGGTCAGCGAGCCCGGCACCCTGTCCGACCCCGCGCTCCGGGTGCGCCAGGGCGATCAAGTCCAGCGGATACCGGGCCGTTGGCTGCGGGTGGTGGCCCCCGACGGCGGCGGGGTGGGCTTCGCCGGCACCCGCTACCGGGGCCAGCTACGGATCCACCTCAACTCGCGCGGTCTCCTCAACGTGGTCAACGAGCTGCCGCTCGAGGAGTACCTGCGCGGCGTGGTGCCCCGCGAGATGGGACCCGAGGTCTACGACAGCCTGGAGGCGCTCAAGGCGCAGGCAGTGGCCGCCCGCACCTTCACCCTCAAGAACCTGGGCGAGTTCGGCAGCGAGGGCTACGACATCTGCGCCTCGCCGCGCTGCCAGGTCTACGGCGGGATGGACGTCGAGCACCCGCTGACCGATCGGGCGGTGGCCGAGACCGCGGGCCAGGTGCTGCTCTTCGAGGGCGAGCTGGTCGAGGCCCTCTACAGCTCGACCTGCGGCGGGCACACCGAGGACGTCGAGGTCATCTTCCCGCTCAAGCGGGCGCCCTATCTCCGGGGGGTGGCCTGTCTGGAGGCGGGGGTGGACCGGCTCGCCGGCACCGCCGTGACGGCGGCCGACTTCCCGGACGGCCTCACCCGGCTGCTGCTGCCGCCGGTGCAGGCGGCGACCCCGGAGCAGGCGCTGGGTGCGCGGCTCGAGCAGCTCGCCTTCCTGGCCGGGCTGCCGATCCCGGGAGACCGCCTGCGGTCGCTCGAGCGGCGCGAGGTGCAGCGCTTCATCGCCTCGATCTTCGACCTGGCGCTCGACGCCCGGCTGTTCGTGGCCAGCGCCGACCTGCCGTACCTGCTGGGTCCGCCGCCGCGCGGCTGGAGCGAGGGCGACCTGCGGCTGGCCGCCTACCTGCGCAAGAGCGGCCTGCTCGAGGGCGATCTCGATCAGGCCCTGGACCGCCGCGAGATCGAGGAGACGCTGTTCCGGCTGGCGCTCCACCTGGAGGTGCTGAGCCGGGTCGACGGCCGCTACCAGGGCCTTGCCGGCGGTGCCCTGCGGCTGCGCGCCGGCGGCGAAGAGCGCGTCTACCCGCTGGCCTCGCGGCTCGCCACCTTCAGCCGCCGCGGCTCGCGGGTGGGCGGCGGGCCGCTGGCCCTGCTGGCCGGCGATCCGCTGACCGTCTACGTCGCCGCCGACGGGTTGCTGGCGGTGGTCCACGAGGTCGACGCCGACGGCGCCGCCTTCGACCGCTCGAGCCGGCTCAGCTCCTGGCGCCGCTACCGCAGCGACGCCCAGCTGGCCGAGCTGGTCGGTGCCCGCTACCCGGGGCTGGGGTTCCGGGACCTGGCGATCCTCGAACGCGGGGTGTCGGGCCGGGTGGGCCGTATCCGAGTCGACGGCGCGGAGCGCTCGGTCGAGGTCGAGGGTCTGGCGGTGCGCTGGACGCTCGACCTGCCCGACACGCTGTTCACCGCCAAGCGCCTGCAGCCGCCCGAGCGCCAGCCGGGGTGGCTGTTCACCGGCCGCGGCTGGGGGCACGGCGTCGGGCTGTGCCAGGTGGGCGCCTTCGGCATGGGCCTCAGGGGCCACGACCATCGCGACATCCTCCGCCACTACTACAGCGGCGTCGAGGTGGTCACCGTGGGGGCCTCCCGCGAGCCGGTGGTCACCAGCCCGTGAGGCGCCCGGCGCCGGCCGCCGGGGCCGGCGATTTGTGGTAAACATCGGCCCGAACGGCATGGCCTCAGAGCGCGAGATCCGTGAGGTCGTCCGCCGGGTGGTCGAGCAGGTGGTGGCCGGCGAGACGCCGGCCGCCGCGACCGGGGGCGAGGAGATCGCCATCGGGGCCGACCACGGCGGCTACCGGCTCAAGGAGACCCTGAGCAGCTACCTGAGAGAGCGCGGTTACCGGGTTCACGACTGCGGCACCGGGGGTCCGGAGGCGGTCGACTACCCGGACTTCGCCTACGCGGTGGCCCGGCGGGTGGCCGACGGCGAAAGCCGCTGGGGAGTGGTGGTGGACGGGGCCGGCATCGGATCGTGCATGGTGGCCAACAAGGTCCCCGGCGTCAGGGCGGCGCTGTGCTACGACCTCTCCTCGGCCCGCAACAGCCGCGAGCACAACCACGCCAACGTGCTCACCCTGGGGGCGGGACTGATCGGTGACGCCCTGGCCCGCCAGATCGTCGACGCCTGGCTGGAGACGCCGTGGGGCGGCGGCCGCCACGCCCGCCGGGTGGAGAAGATCAGCGACCTCGAGCAGCGGCAGGCCGGAGGACGATGAGCGACCGGCAGCAGTTGATCGAGACGGTGACCCGCCGGGTGCTGGCCGAGCTGCGCGAGGCCCCGGCCGACCAGTGCCCGGACTGCGCGGGCGCCTGTGCGGCGCGCTGCACCGACAAGGTGCGGGCGATCGTCGGCGAAGGGGCGCAGCGGATCGCCTACTGCGGCAGCGGCGGCGAGGTGCCCGGCGAACTGGCGGCCTACATCGACCACACCCTGCTGGGCCCGGCCACCACCCCGGCCGACATCGACCGGCTCTGCGACGAGGCCCGCGAGTACGGGTTCGCCGCGGTCTGCGTCAACCCGGTGTGGGTGGCTCGCGCCGCCCGCCGGCTGCGCGGGTCGCGGGTCAAGGTGGCCTCGGTGGTGGGCTTCCCGCTGGGTGCCAACGCCACCGACATCAAGGTCCTGGAGACCCGGCGGGCGCTGCGCGACGGCGCCCGCGAGATCGACATGGTGATCAACGTCGGGCTGCTCAAGCAGGGCGAGTACGACCTCGTGCGCAAGGACGTCGCCCGGGTGGTCGACGCTTGCCGCGAGGTGGGGGCGGCCTGCAAGGTGATCATCGAGGCCGCCCTGCTCACCGACGAGGAGAAGGTGCTCGCCTGCCGGCTGGCGGCCGAGGCGGGTGCGGCCTTCGTCAAGACTTCGACCGGCTTCGGGCCCGGCGGCGCCACCGTCTTCGACGTGGCCCTGATGCGCGAGGCGGTCGGCGCCGAGCTCGGGGTCAAGGCCTCGGGCGG
>JBFGCA010000195.1:0-4763 GCA_041567315.1 Thermoanaerobaculia bacterium
CTGTTCCGCCAGCCGGGTCGCCAGCAGTGCCAGGTCGTCGCCGTCGAGGCGCGCGTCGTTGTTGAGCAGCAGCAGCAGTTCGTGGCCGGCGTCGAGGGCCGCCCGCAGGCCCAGGTTGGTGCCGCCGGCGAACCCCCGGTTGGCAGGGCTCGCCAGCACCGTGACCCGCGGAAAGCGCCGGGCGATGCGCGCCGCCTCATCGCCGGCCGAGCCGTTGTCGACCACCCAGACCGCGGCCGGGCCGCCGGGGGCCGCGGTCAGTCCCTCGAGACAGGCCAGGGTCTCGGCGGCCTCGTTCCAGTTGAGGACGACGGCGCCGACGCCGTTCGCCGCGTGGCTCACCCGGGGGCTCGCCCCGTCGGGTCGGGGCGCCGGCTCCGCCACGGCGGCTCGGGCCGGGGTGGAAAGGCCAGCGAGAAGTCGCACCGCTCGGCGTCGAGGGCCGGATGGTAGAAGGGATCGCGGTCGAGGGTCGCTCCCCAGCGCCGCCGCATGTAGCCTACCTCGGCGGCAAAGCGGGTGCGGGCGGCGGGCGTGCGGTCGGGCCCGCGGCTCGCCGAGCCGTGGTGGATCAGCTCGGCGGAGGCGCTCCACACGATCCGGTAGCCGCTCGCCCGCAGCCGCAGGCAGAGGTCGACGTCGTTGAAGGCCACCGGCAGCCGGGTCTCGTCGAAGCCGTCCACTTCGTCGAACACCTGGCGCCACATCACCAGGCAGGCGGAGGTGACCGCCGAGAGCTCCTGGGTGAGCAGGGCGCGGCCGCCATCGCCCGGGTCATTGCGCTCGAGCCGGTGGAACAGGTGCCCGGCCACCGCGTTGCGCCGGGCGCCGCCGCCGAGAAGAACGCCGGCGTGCTGGACGGTGCCGTCCGGATAGAGCAGGCGGGCCCCCACCGCCCCGACGTCGGGGCGCAGCGCCTGGGCCACCATCTCGTCCAGCCACTCCGGTGCGGTGATCTCGAGGTCGTCGTTGAGAAAGCCCAGCAGCTCGCCGCCGGCTTGGCCGGCGGCCCGGTTGTTGAGCGCCGAGTAGTTGAAGGGGCCCGGGAAGCGGAGGAGACGCGCTCGGCCGGAAGCGGTCAGCTCCTCCAGGTAGGCGAGGGTCGCCGGATCGTCGCTGCCGTTGTCGACCACCAGCACCTCGTACCGGGGGTAGGCGGTGCTCCCCAGGGTTTCGAGCAGCCGCTCGAGCAGCCGTCGCTGGTTGCGGGTCGGCACGATCAGGCTGACCGGCGGCGGCTCGGCAGGCAGCAGCCAGCGCACCCTCCAGGTGGCCGGCAGCGGTCCGGTGGCGACCGCCGGCGCCGGCGAGGAGGCGGCGCGGGGCGCGGTCGCCAGATGAGCGGCCAGGCGCGCTCTCACACGCGCCGGATCCAGCCGCTCCTGCCAGCGCCGGCGGGCGTGGTAGAGGACCTCCCGGACGTGGAGGATCGTCCCCGGCCGGGCGGCCGCGACGCAGCGCAGCAGCAGCTCCAGCTCGCCCTCGGCGGGGTGCTCGAGTTCGAGCCCGCCTCCTCCAGCCGCCGCCAGCTCGCGGCGGTAGACCACCAGGCGGCCCGTGTAGAGCGCCGAGGCGAACAGCTCCGGGTTCCAGTCGGGCTTGAACCGCGGCGCCACCCGCCGCCCGCCGCCGTCCAGCCGGTCCTCGTCGCTGTAGATCAGACCGGCGTCCGGCCGCCCTTCGAGGACGGCCGCCAGATGGTAGAGCGCCAGCGGCGACAGCTCGTCGCCCGGATGGACCACCATCAGCCAATCCCCCCGGACGTGCGCCAGAGCATCGCCCACCTCCTCCACGGCCTCCACCTCCTCCGACACCACCCCCCGCTCCGCGCCACTTTTTCTCCCCAACGCCCCCCTCGAGGTGCCACCCACTTCGACGACCCTCGAGCCGACCCTCGAGCTGCCACCCTTTTCGCGCCAGCTGCCACCCCCTTGGCAGCCCACCAATGCAGGGCCAACCCGCGAGGTGCCAGCCGTTTCGTGTGGGCCGCCGTTTTTTTCTTTCGAAGTGCCAGGCACTTCGGGTGGGGGGGTGAGGAGGCGGGCTTCCCAGTGCGGCCAGTGCTGGCGGTGGAGCGAGGCCAGGGTGGAGTCCAGCTCGGCGGGGGCGGCGTCGCGGCAGGGGATCAGGATCGAGAACCGCGGACGGTCGCCGAGGCTCTGCAGGTGGCGGCGCAGGGCCGCCCGGTCGGCGGCGGTGAGCCGGTCGTGGCGGCGGATCCAGAGCTGGTACAGGGCGTCGCGCCGGCATTCGCGGCGCGCAGCAGCGGCGCTGCCTGCACCGGGAACGCGGCCGTCCGGTCCCGCCGGGGCGCTCCGGCACAGGCGCCAGCGGGCGGCGAGGACCACCGGGTGGAGCATCCGGGCGGCCGCCGCCAGCCGGGCCAGCAGCTTCTCGGCCAGGGCCGGGAGCCGGCCGTCGCGGTTCGACCGGCCGGTGGCCGTGGCCTCGCGTTCGCTCACACCGTTCCGCCGTCGGATGCTAACCGAAGGTCGCTGGCCGAGATCACCGGCGTGCGCCCGGCGGGCTCTTGCTCCGCTGCTGCCGGGAGTCAGCACGGAGGCGGTGCCACCGCTGCACTTTCTTGACCGGCCCTGGCGGCGCCCGTAGACTGCGCACCCGCCGCGGCACTCCGGTCACGCCTCGAAGTGAGCACCGGTCGCCGCCTCTCGCGTCCAGAACCGTTCCCCGCCTTCTCCGCAGATCGGTGCGCTTCTACCGTCTTCCCGTCCTGCTGCTGGCCGCCGCCTGGCTCTCCGGGTGCGCGGCCGGCGAACCTCCGGCGCCACCCCTGCCGTGTCTGGACTGCAACGTGCTGCTGATCTCGATCGACACGCTCCGCGCCGACCATCTGAGCCTCTACGGCTACGAGCGCCCCACTTCGCCCAATCTCGAGGCCCTCGCCGCCGAGGCGGTGGTCTTCGAGGAGATGGTCAACAACGGCGGCGGCACCCTGCCGGTCCACATGTCGATGCTGACCTCGCTGCCACCCCGCGTCCACAACGTGCTCCCCAACAGCGACCGGATGCTCGAGCCCGAACGGGTCACCCTGGCCGAGCAGCTCCAGGCGGCCGGGCTGGTCACCGCGGCCTTCACCGACGCCGGCTGGATGCGGGGGAAGTTCGGTTTCTCACAGGGGTTCGACCTCTACGACGACGAAGGCGGCCGCCTCGCCCGCATCCTGCCCAAGGCGCTGGACTGGCTGGAAGAGAGCAAGGACTCCCGGTTCTTCCTCTTCCTCCACACCTACGACGTCCACTCGGAGTGGAAGGACCATCCCTACTCCTGCCCGGGCGAGTACCCGGAGCGCTACTGGCCCGACTACGACGGCGGGTTCACCGGCTGTCTCGAGGGCAAGTGCGCCTCGCAGCTCTTCCTGTGGTTCAACCAGCAGATCAAGAGCGATCCGGAGTTCGACCTCGGGCGCCACCTCACCGCCGAGGACCTGGCCTACGAGATGGCGCGCTACGACGGTTGCATCAACTACGTCGACGACAAGCTGAAGATCCTCTTCGACCGCCTGCGCGAGCTTGGCCTCTGGGACAAGACGCTGGTGGCGATCACCTCGGACCACGGCGAGGAGTTCCTGGAGCACGGGCGGCTGCTCCACCAGAACGCGCCCTTCGAGGTGATGATCCACGTGCCGCTGGTGATCAAGTTCCCCGGCGGGCTGTTCGGCGGCCGCCGGGTCGGCCACCTGGCGACCACGATCGATCTGATGCCGACCATCCTCGAGGTGCTCGGCATCGGGCCCAATCCGCAGATCCTGGGCACCAGTCTCCTGCCCACCCTCACCGACGGGCGGCCGGTGCGCCGTGCCGCCCACGTCTACCGCTCGATCAGGACCCCGCGCTGGAAGCTCATCGAGCATAACGACGGACGCTGGCTGTTCGACCTCGACGCCGACCCCGGCGAGACCGTCGACGTGGCCGATCGCGAGCCGGAGCTGGTCGCCAGGATGCTCGCCGAGTCGGACCGCGAGGCGCGCGAGGACCGCCGGCTGTTCCGCCAGTTCAAGGAGGACAAGCCGGCCACCGACGAGAAGGTCGAACTCACCCCGGAGGAGATCGACAACCTCCGGGCGCTGGGCTACATCAAGTAGGCGCGGCAGCGCCGGGTGCGGCGGCCAGGCAGAGCGAGCGCACGAAGACGCCGAGGGTCCAGTGCGGCTTGCCGACCTCGGGCGGCCGCGGGGCGAACGGGGGCCGCGACTCCAGGCGGACCAGCAGCGGCCCGTCGCCGCCGCCGCGCGGCCTGGCCCCGACGTCGATCTCGATCGGTCCCGGCGGCAGCGAGCCGCGAAACACCTCGGCTTCCTCCACCCGCACGACGAGCTCGAAGGGCGCCGTCCGCCAGCTCTGTCCGGTGAGCGTGAGGCGCAGGTCGCCGGCCCCGTCGGGCGGCGGCAGCAGCACGGTGGCGTCGGGCAGCGTCCAGCGGCCACCCAGGTGGGGCTCGGCGAAGCGCCAGCCCTCGCGCAGCTGCCGCTCGGCCTCCGGGTCGGCGGTCTCGACGCAGGACCTGAACTCGCCCAGGCGCTCCCAGCCCAGCGTCCCCCCGGGCCGCTGGTCCGGGACCCGAAGGCGGTGGGGCAGCAGCCGTGGCCGGAGCGATTCGCGGGTCGGCGACAGATAGCCCAGCGCCTGGAGGGCGGCGGCCTCCTCGGCGGCGTCGTCGACCGTACGGCGCTCGAAGGCACGCGATCGCAGCCGGTTGTACTCCTCGCTCAGCGCGGCGGCCAGCGCCGTGGCCGCCGCCGGCGC
>JBFGCA010000196.1:0-4737 GCA_041567315.1 Thermoanaerobaculia bacterium
CCTCGACGACCTGATCGTCAACGGCTCGGCCTGCATCGGCCAGGACTGCGTCAACGGCGAGTCGTTCGGCTTCGACCCCGTCCGGCTCAAGGAGAACAACCTCCGGATCAAGTTCCAGGACACCTCGAACTCCGCCAGCTTCCCGACCAACGACTGGCAGATCACCGCCAACGACTCCTCCAACGGCGGCGCCAACAAGTTCTCGATCGACGACATCGACGGCGGCCGCACCCCGTTCACCCTCGAGGCCGGCGCGCCCAGCCACTCGCTCTACGTCGACGACGGCGGCCGGATCGGCTTCGGCACCTCGACCCCGGTGGTCGAGCTGCACGTCAAGGACGGCGACACTCCCACCCTGCGTCTCGAGCAGGACGGCTCTTCGGGCTTCACGCCGCAGACCTGGGACGTGGCCGGCAACGAGGCCAACTTCTTCGTCCGCGACGCCACCAACGGCTCCAAGCTGGTGCTCAAGTTGAAGCCCAACTCGCCGACCTCGTCGATCTTCGTCGAGGGCACGAGCGGCGACGTCGGCATGCAGGAGGAATCGCCGGACGCGGCACTCCACGTCAAGCGCACCTCGGGCGGCTTCCAGAGCATGCTCAAGCTGGAGAACACCTCCGGCGGAGTGGCCCTCGAGTTCGAACACACCGGCACCGACACCTGGGATCTGCGGAACGCCGGCGGCTACTTCGCCATCAACCTGGTCGGCTCGGCCAACAACGACGACTTCCGGATCCTGAACGCCGGCGGCGCCAACCTGCAGGCGGGCAACTTCACCCTGGTCAACGGCGACTTCATCACCGAGTCGAACACCTACGCCGATTTCGTCTTCGAGGAGGATTATCCGCTGCGCAGCCTCGACGAGCTGGCGGCGTTCATCGAGCGGGAGAAGCACCTGCCGGACATTCCCACCGAGGCCGAGGTCAAGGCCGGTGGTGGGCTCAGGCTGGGCGAGATGAACGTGCTGCTCCTGCAGAAGGTCGAGGAGCTGACCCTCTACACGCTGCAGCAGCACAACACGATCGCCGAGCTGTCGGCTCGTCTCGAGGAGCTCGAGTCGCAGGAGTAGATCGCAGAGGAGCCCGGGACTGCCACCGCGGGGGCCGAGAGGCCCGGGTCGTGGTCGCTGGTCGGGGAGTTCTCACGGCAGCGCAACACTGCCGGCCATTGGTGTCATCTGACCGCGCCCGGCTCTCGGCCGGGCGCTTTTTCTTGTCTGCCGAGACATGCTGCCGGTGAACGCCGCGTAGCGGGCGCTGCCGGTGAGGCCTACTCGCGCCGCGCGCCGGGAACCGGCACGAGCCCCTCCGCCAGCAGGAACTCGCGCAGCCTGGTGGCGATCAGGCGGTGGCCTCGGGCGTTGAAGTGGGGGTCCAGGTGGTGGGCGAGGTCGCCGCGGCCGGTGAGGGGGGCGGTGAGGTCGAGAAAAGGGATCCGGCGCTCCGCCAGGAGGTCGGCCAGCCAAGGGATGGGCCACCGGGTGCTGGTGGGGTCACTGCTCGAGATGTCGACCACGACGAGAGGCACGCTGGCGCGACCGGCGATCTGGTTCATCTCGTCCAGGAACCGAACGGCGACGTTGCGCAGCTCCTCCTCGGTCGCCGGCCGAGGATCTGACCTCTCACGCGGCGGATAGCGCGCCCGGTCCTCTCGCGCGAGACGCCGCCGGGTAGCGAAGATGCGCGCGCGGACCGAGGCAAAGGCCAGGAGGTAGCTGGTCTCCCACCACTCGTAGGACGAAGCGGCGCGCTCGGCCTCCAGTTCCGAGTGGGCCGCCTCCACCACGTGCGGCGCGGCGCCCGACTGGTCGAGGAAGGCGCGGCCGACGTCCTGCCGGATGAGGGCGCAAATCACCAGGTCCGGCTGCAGGGACATCCCGTCGCGCTCCAGGGCCCGGGCCATCTGGTGGACGCCGTAGCCGGGGACCGCGGCGTTGACCACCTCGACACCGGGCAGCTCGGCCTCCAGCAGCTCCGAGAACCGCTGGCCGTAGGGAACGCCGATGCCGAAGGTCTGGGAGTCGCCGAGCAGCAGGATGCGGAAGCGGCCGGGGAGCAGCGGGGCGTCCCGGTGGCCCTGGGCGTTGGTCCGGTAGGAGACCTCTGTAGCCTGACCGCACCGCCCGGCGCGAGGCGTCGGGCCGCAGCTTCCAACCCAGGAGCGGGTCCGGCTGCCGCAGCCGGCCGGCGCCATAGGCCAGCTCGAAGTGGCGGTACTCGCGGACGTCCAGACCGCGGATCGCGAAGAAGCCGCGGGTCACCAGCTCGGCGAGCAGGAGCAGCAAGAGGAGGTAGCCGCCGCCCCGGAGCAGGCGAAGCACCCGTCCGCTCACCGCGGGCGGCCCCGGCGGGAAGTCGAAACGGGCGCCGGTCCGGAGGCGGCTTTCGATGCGGGCTCGGAGGGGACGGTCATCTGGCTGTGGCCGCTCTGGCTCGGCCAACGGGCGCCTGACGAGGCCCCTTCCTGGGCTCTGGCCGACCGGCCTCCCGCCGAGGCTAACCCGAAAAGCGGCCAGCCGGAGCAGCGGGTAGCGGTCGGTCTGCCGCCGGCCGGGCGACGCTCGCCGCCTGGAAGCTGGTAGTTTCGACGACGACGACCAACAGAGTGGGAAGGAGGTTTCCATGAACCGGAGAGCGGAGCCATGAGAATCGCGACCGGGACGCTGGTCCTGGCGGCGGCAGCGCTGGCGCCGGCCGCGGCGCTGGCGGTGGAGGCCGCGGAACGCCAGGCCGAGGAGTCGGTGGCCGCCGTGGAGTGGAGCAGGGGCTGGCTGGAGCTGGCGCCGCGCGTGGAGTACGAGCGGCTGATGGTCACGGTATCGGGTGGCGGGGGGATCTTCGAGCGTCAGTTCCAGGCCGGCGAGAAGACCCTCTTTGCCCTGGTCGACGAAGCGGGGAAGCCGCTGCCGGACGGCAGCTACACCTATGAGATCCGGGTGGTGCCAAGGGTCGACGAGGGCACCCGCAAGGCACTTGCCGAGGCCCGCGAGAGCGACGACCGGAAGATGCTCGAGCGGTTGCGGCGCGAAGGGCGCCTGCCCGAGCCGCCGCCGGTGCAGTCGGGGCACTTCGTGCTCGCCGGCGGCGAGCGGCTGGTGCCGCGCGAGCTGGAGCCCCGGAGGCCGGCCGGTCCGGAGCCGGGCAAGGGAAGCTACCGGCTCGAGGGCGACCTCGAGGTGGACGGCGACCTGGCGGTGCGGGGCACCAAGAGTTTCGCGGCGCCCGACCCGGAGGACGGCGGGCGGTTGCTCTACTACTCGGCCCTCGAGGGGCCTGAGGCGGGCACCTACTACCGCGGCACGGCACGGCTCATCGACGGCGTGGCGGTCGTCGAGCTGCCCGAGCACTTCGCCAAGCTGACCGAGGCCGAGGGTCTCACCGTCCAGCTCACCCCGGTGGGGGGCTGGAGCCGGCTGTGGGTGGCCGAGAGGTCGCCGCGGCGGCTGGAGGTGCGGGCGGCGCCGGGCGGTGCCGCCACCGGCGTCGATTTCCTGGTCCAGGGGGTGCGGCGCGGCTACGCCGACTTCGCGGTGGAGCGGCGGGCGCCGGCCGGACGGCAGATGGAGAAAGGAGACGAGCGATGATCGACCTGCGACGAGTGCTGTTCGCGGCGGCCGCGGCGTGGCTGCTGGCCCTCGCCTCGACCGGTCCGGCGGCGGCCGACCAGTGCATCAACGACGACCTGATCGTCGACGGCTCTCTGTGCGTCGGCTTCGACTGCGTCTGCGGCGAGGTCTTCGGCTTCGACACGATCCGGCTCAAGGAGAACAACCTGCGGATCAGGTTCCAGGACACCAGCGTGGTTCCGGGCTTCCCCAGCAACGACTGGCAGCTCACCGCCAACGACTCGGCGAGCGGCGGGGCCAACAAGTTCTCGATCGACGACATCGACGGTGCCCGCACCCCGTTCACCATCGAGGCCGGGGCCCCCAGCCACTCGCTCTACGTCGACGACGGGGGGCGGATCGGCTTCGGTACCTCGACCCCGGTGGTGGAGCTGCACGTGGTGGACGGCGACAGCCCGACGCTCAGGCTCCAGCAGGACGGCTCGTCGGGCTTCGAGCCCTACACCTGGGACGTGGTCGGCAACGAGACCAACTTCTTCGTCCGCGACGTGACCGGTGGCTCGGCGCTGCCCTTCCGCATCCGGCCCGGGGCGCCGTCGAACTCGGTCTTCGTCGACAGCAACGCGGACCTCGGGCTGGGTACTAGCTCGCCGGGGACGGTGACCGGCCTCGGCGGGGCGGCGGCGAGCGACGCCTCGGTCCACGTGGTGCGCTCCGACGGGGCGGCCTCGATCCTGGTGGAGGAGAACAGCGCGACGGCGGCGGCGCGGGTGATGCTCGAGCTGCGCAACAACGCCGGCGGCGTGTTCATCAACATGATCGACGAGACCGGCGCCGACGCCGACCAGTGGCAGCTCAAGAATGCGGGTGGCTGGTTCGCCATCGCCCGCAACGGCACCGAGCACTTCCGGGTGGTCAACAACGGCGACATCCAGGCGCCGGCCGGCACCGTGGTCCACAGCTCGAGCCGCACCATCAAGCGCAACATCCGGCCGGTGGACGGCGGCGAGGTGCTGGCGCGGGTGGCGTCGCTGCCGGTGGCGACCTGGGAGTACGACCGCAGCGGTCCGCAGGCGACGCACTTGGGGCCGATGGCGGAGGACTTCTACGCCGCCTTCGGTCTGGGCACGGACGAGCGCACGATGGCCAGCTCGGACGCCTGCGGCGTGGCG
>JBFGCA010000197.1:0-4641 GCA_041567315.1 Thermoanaerobaculia bacterium
CTAGAGCAGCGCGTGACAGAGCGCACCGGCACCCCCGCCCAGCAAAGTGCCCCGGGCATACCCGATGAGCGCCAGCATGATCGACACCGGC
Source organism: Thermoanaerobaculia bacterium (assembly GCA_041567315.1). Taxonomy (GTDB): domain Bacteria; phylum Acidobacteriota; class Thermoanaerobaculia; order Multivoradales; family JAHEKO01. Next base: position 92 of record JBFGCA010000197.1, read on the forward strand.
ACCAGCTCCTCGCGGTGGTAGCCGGCCGCCACCGGCGCCGAGGCGGCGCCGCCCACCGCGGCGACGCTGGCCACCGCCGCCATCGAGACGTCGATCCGGAACAGCCGCGCGCCGCCGATAACGAACAGGAAGTGGACCACGATGCAGACGATGCCCGCCAGCAGGAACCAGTAGGCGCCGCCCAGGTTGCGCAGGTCGGCGCTCGCCCCCATCATCGTCATGTAGATGTAGACGAAGGTCATCGACAGCGGCTCGGTGCCGGGCACGTCCTTGAGCGGGGTGGCCGACAGCGCCACGCCGATGGTGGTGACCAGCAGCATCGCCCAGGTCTTCTCGGTCAGCACCGGCGGCAGCGCCGGCACCCACGCCGCCAGCTGGTTGGCCACCAGGATGGCGGTGAACCCGAACCCCAGCAGGGTCAGCACGTCGCGGAAGTGGACCTCGTGGGTCTTGCGCTCGACCTCGGCGGTGGCGGCGGCGAAGTGCTCTATCTGCTCGGCCGACACCCGGGTGAAGCGGTTGAACAGCTTCGCCCAGCGCTTGCAGGTGAGGATGATCGGGAAGTAGAGGACGTAGACGAAGTTGTCGACCAGGACCACGATGCCGACCATCTCGCCCGAGACGTCGAGGCTCTCGGCGACCGCCGCCAGATTGCCGGTGCCGCCGATCCAGCTCCCCGCCAGGGCGCCGAACCCGGACCAGGTGCCCTCGGGAAGGCCGCTGCGGAACATCGCGTACGAGACCACCGCGCCGATCACGATGCCTACCGCCCCCAGCACCAGCACCGCCGCCCCCCGCCAGGCCACCTTGAGCGCCTGGCGGATGTTGATGTCGAGCAGCATCAGCACGATGAACATCGGCACCGCGAACGACTTGAAGACGTCGTAGACCGGGCTCGACCGCGGGATGACCCCGAGGTTGCTGAGGAAAATGGGGGTGAGGAAGATCCAGATGATGGCCGGCAGAAACTCGAAGACCTTCCACTGGAAGCGGCGCTCCAGCCACACGAAGAGCACCGGGATCATGACGATCACCGCCATCACCCCGACGGTGTCCTGGACCAGCGGTTGCCCTGCCATCCGGCTCGCTCCGAAAGGCCGCCTAGAAGCGGGAGGCCGGCGGCCAAGGTACCACAGAGGGTCGCGGTCGGTTCAGGCCGCGGCGCGCCGCGAGGCCGACGGCGCCGCGGCGAACATCGCCGGGTCGGCGGCCACCGGGGTGGCCGGGCGAGCGAGCGGCGCCCGCAGCTCGGCGACCCCCAGCTCGAAGACGAAGGGGATCTCCGGGCACAGCCAGGCGGAGTGCAGGCCGGGCCAGCCGGCACCGCCCAGCGGCAGACAGCGCTCGAGCAGACCGGCCTCCTCGACCTCGACCTCGAGCGGCCAGATGGCGGCCGGCGGCTGGGTGGTCTCGACCCGCCGCAGCCGGCCGCCGCCGATCAGATAGCCGCGGGTGCGCTGGCGGAAATAGGCGGTGGTGCGCTCCCAGGAGCCGAGCGACGGCCCGTGGCCGACCTGCGGCGCCGACTGCCGCGCCGAGACCCGGAGCCGGCCCTCGCGCCGCACCTCCCACGACCAGCTCGGGGCGTCGATCTCCTCCGACGGCCGCGGGAAGCTGAGCCGGCCGCCGCAGGCCGGCTGGCGGGCCAGCAACCGGGCGCCGGGCAGCACCCACCGCGGCACCATCATGCAGCAGAAGAACACCGAGGGGACGCCGTCGCCGTCGAGGATGTTGAGCCGCAGGTTGAACTGCGGATAGGAGAGCCTGAGCAGCGGCACGTTGGCGAGCTGCAGGCCGGCCTGGCGGAAGAGGAGCGCCGAGCCGAACACCTGCTCTTCGCCGCCGGCGGCGTGGACCTGGTAACGTAGCGGCTTTGGAAGCGGTGGCAGCGCGGCGCGCGGAAACGCCCAGTTCAGATAGAGACAGTCGCGCGCCACCGTGCGAAGGATCATCGCCCGAGCTACCCCTTGAGGTCGTCCCGCCCGAGGGACGGCCGCCGGCGGCTCCCCCGGGTCCCGGCCGTTCGTGGTCCCCCCGGCAACCTATCAGGAGGTCTCCATGAGGTACAAGCGCTCCACCCTCGTCGCCAGCGCCCTGGCCGCGGCCGGGCTGCTGCTCGCCTGTCCGCCCCCGCCGCCGGCCGGCGAAGGAGAGGGTGCGGCCGCCGACCTGCCGCCGGGCGCCGCAGAGGCCGCCGCCGGCATCACCGCCGAGGAGCTGCGGGCCGACGTCGCCTACCTGTCGAGCGACGAGCTGGAGGGCCGCGGCACCGCCTCGGCCGGCGAGCGGCTGGCCCGCGAGTACCTGCGAGAGCAGATCGAGGCCATCGGCCTCGAGCCGGGCGGCGAGGCCGGCGGCTGGGAGCAGCCGTTCGAGGTGATCGGGATTACCGCCACCGTTCCCGCCACCTGGACCTTCCGCGGCTCCGGCGGCGAGCTGACGCTGGCTACCTGGGACGAGTTCATCGCCGCCAGCGGCGTCCAGAGCGAGACCGCCGCCATCGCCGACGCCGAGCTGGTCTTCGCCGGCTACGGCATCCAGGCCCCCGAGTATGAGTGGGACGATTACAAGGGCGCCGACCTCGAAGGCAAGGTGCTGGTGATGCTCAACAACGACCCCGAGTGGGACCCCGGGCTGTTCGAGGGCGAGCGCCGCCTCTACTACGGCCGCTGGACCTACAAGTACGAGAGCGCCGCCCGCCAGGGCGCGGTGGGCGCCATCATCATCCACACCACCCCCTCGGCCGGCTATCCCTACCAGGTCGTCCAGACCTCCTGGACCGGCGAGCAGTTCGAGCTGCCGGCGGGCGACGAGCCGCGCTGCCAGGTCGAGGCCTGGGTCACCGAGGACGCCGCCCGGCGGCTGATCGAGCTGACCGGCCGCGACCTCGACGAGCTGGTGGCGGCCGCCCGCAGCCGTGACTTCGCGCCGGTGCCGCTGGGGGTGCGCACCTCGCTGGCGCTCACCAACCGCCTCAACCGGGTGACCACCGCCAACGTCGCCGGGCTGCTGCGCGGCAGCGACCCCGAGCTGGCCGACGAGGTGGTGATCTACACCGCCCATTACGACCATCTGGGGATCGGCGAGCCCGACGACGAGGGCGACCGCATCTACAACGGGGCCCGCGACAACGCCACCGGGGTGGCGATGGTGCTGGCCGCCGCCCGCGCCTTCACCCGGCTGCCCGAGCCGCCGCGGCGCTCGCTGCTGTTCCTGTTCGTCGCCGCCGAAGAGCAGGGGCTGCTGGGCTCGGCCTACTACGCCAGGCATCCCACCTTCCCGCCCGGCAAGATCGCCGCCAACGTCAACCTCGACGGCGGCAACATCTGGGGCCCGGCGCGCGACGTCGCCTACATCGGCTACGGCAAGTCGAGCCTCGACGCGGTGGTCGACGCCGCTGCCGCGCGCCAGGGCCGCCAGGTGTTCGGCGACCAGTACCCCGATCGCGGCTCCTTCTACCGCTCGGACCAGTTCAACCTGGCCAAGATCGGGGTGCCGGCGATCTACCTCGGCAAGAGCGCGCTGTTTATCGACCGCCCCGACGACTGGGGGCCGCAGCAGGTCGAGGAGTGGGAGGCCCGCAGCTACCACCAGCCGAGCGACGAGCTGGAGGAGAGCTGGAACTTGGAGGGCATGATCCAGGACGCCCGGCTGGCCTTCGAAGCCGGCCTCGAGATCGCCCAGGCCGACGGGCTGCCCTCGTGGAAGCCCGGCGACGAGTTCGAGGCGGCACGGCTCGAAGCGCTGGCGGCCGGGGACTGACCAGTCGCGGCCGGTGCTCGGGTCTCGCGCCGCGCCGGACGTCAGGCGTTGTGTACGATCAGGATGTCGCAGTGCAGGTGATCGAGCACCTGCTCTGCGGTGCTGCCCAGCGCGCGCCGCGCCAGACTCGCGCGGGCCAGCGCCCCCATGATGACGAGGTCGGCTTTCTGTTCGCGCGCGAAAGTCGGCAAAACGTCCGCGGTCCGGCCCGGCAGCTGGTGCACGTCCTTGTCGGGGATGTCGTATTCCGCCGCCAGCGCGTCAAGTTTCTTCCGGTGTTCCTCGCGGATCTTCCGGTCGAGGTCCGCGACCGGCACCCTGACCGGTTTGAACTCGAGCTTGGCCCAGGCGCCGACTTCGGCGACGCGCTGGTAGGTGTGCAGCAGCCTGAGCCGGCCGCCGCTGCGGGCGGCGAGGTCCCTGCCGGCTTCCACGATGATGCGGTCGAGCGTCGCCTCGCGGTCGTGCTGGTGCGTCGGATCCACCGCGGCGACGATGACCGGCGCATCGCGCCAGCCGTGCGGCTTGACGAACCAGAGCGGCCGCTCGAGGTTCCGGATCAGCTGCCAGTCGGTATACGCGAAGGTCGCACGCTCGGCCGCGCTGTGATAGCGCGTGCCCTTGACGACGAAGCCTGGTTCGATTTCGAGTGCGCGGGCCATGATGCCCTCGTGTGCCGGCCGATCGTGCGAGATGTCGGTTTCGATCTCGAGCGATGAACCGTCAGCGACGAGGTCAACGAGCCCGGTCAGGATCGCCTGCTGTGCGGCTTCGATACTGCCGGCGAC
>JBFGCA010000198.1:0-4517 GCA_041567315.1 Thermoanaerobaculia bacterium
GCCGGGCGGGCCGTGGGCCGCCGCGCTGGCGGCCGTGCTGGCCGTCGTCGCCGCCGCCCCGCTGGCGGCCGGCCCCTACCGCGAGGGCAAGGTGATCGAGATCGTCGGCCGGGTCGACGGGCCGGGCGGCGAGCCGGTGCCCGAGGTCAAGGTGGTGCTCGAGGCCTCGCGCCGCACCTTCAGCTTCTCGCGGCTGGCGCGGACCACCCGCGACGCCACCAGCGTCGCCGCGGTGACCGACCGCGACGGCCGCTTCTCGATCGAGTGGAAGTGGCAGGACTTCTACAACCACTTCGAGCTGGTGGCCGGCGTCGACGTCCCCCGCGGCGGCCAGCAGCCGGCGTTCCGGGCCTTCGACCGGCTCGATCTGTCGAGCCGCATCCTCCAGGGCACCCCGGTCGAGACGGCGCTCAAAGTCGAGGACACCGAGTTCATCGCCCAGCTCCGCGAGTTCCTCGACACCGTCGACACGGCCGACGAGCGGCGGATCTACGAGCAGCGCGGCCGCCCCGACCGGGTGGCGACCACCGACTACCCCGACCACCAGGAGGTGTCGTGGTGGTATTTTGAGCGCGGGCTCGCCTATCACTTCCGCGACGGGAAGCTGGAGCGCGAGGACCGCTTCGACCCCGTCACCCCCTTCTGAGGCCCGGCGCCGCGAGATACTCCCCGTGAACCCCGAACGCCCGCTGGTGGCCGAGCCCCGGACCACCGCCGTCCCACCCGACGCCAGCCGCTTCCTGGACCTGATCGCCGGCAAGCTGGCGGCCACCGAGGAGGTGTTCGTCCGCCACCTGGGCTCGGACGTCCCCTTCATCCGCGAGGCCGGCGAGTACATCTTCGACGGCGGCGGCAAGCGGATGCGGCCGGCGCTGCTGCTGCTGGCCGCCAAGCTGTTGGGGCGCGACGGCGACGAGGTGGTGACCTACGCCGCCGTCGTCGAGCTGATCCACACCGCCACCCTGGTCCACGACGACATCATCGACCACGCCGAGCTGCGCCGCGGCCAGGCGACGGTCAACCGGCTGTGGGGCAACAGCCTGACGGTGCTGCTGGGCGACTGGCTCTACACCACCTCGATGCAGATGGCGCTGTCGCACGACAACCTGGAGGTGATCCGCCGGCTGTGCGAGGCGACGCTGCGGATGACCGAGGGCGAGCTGCTGGCCCAGCAGCGGCTGGGGGCCATGGACCTGACGGTCGAGGAGTACTTCCGGATCATCGACCGCAAGACGGCGCAGCTCTTCGCCGCCGCCTGCTCGATCCCCGCCCTGATGACCCCGGCCCGCCCGCGCGCCGACGAGGCGCTCGGCCGCTACGGACACGCGCTCGGCACCTGCTTCCAGGTGGTCGACGACCTGCTCGACTTCACGGCCCGCGAGAGCGAGGTGGGCAAGCCGGTGCTCTCCGACCTCAGGGAGGGCAAGCTGACCCTGCCGCTGATCGCCCTGCTGCCCCGCGTCGAGCCCGCCGACCGGCGCCGCATCCAGCAGGTGCTCGAGGACGGCGCCTTCAAGCGCGTCGCCGCCGCCGAGGTGCTGGAGCTGGTCGAGCGCGAAGGCACCCTCGACGAGATCGGCGAGATGGCCGAGCGCTTCGCGGCCGAAGCGCGCGACCAGCTCGACCACTTCCCCCCCGGCGACGCCCGCGACGCCCTCGCCTACGCCCCCGACTTCGTACTCCAGCGCCGCTCGTAGCCGCGGCCCCTCAACCGGCCTCCTGGGGGGCCTCGGGGATGGCCTCGAGCTGGCGCCAGAGCTGGTTTTCGAAGGGGGTGCGCAGGCGCAGCGAGGCGAGGCCGAAGACGCCGAGCATCTGGTCGGGGCCGGGGAAGAGTGCGGCGCTGCGCCCGGGGTCGGTCGGGAAGACCTGGGCGCCGTTGACGCTGGCGAGGCCGACGAAGGTGGCGTAGCGGAAGCGGCGCGGCGCCGAGTCGGTCCAGATGTTGCGGCCCGGCATCGGGATGAGGAAGGTGTCGGCGCGCTGCGCCTGCGGGTAGGCGGGGCCGGGCCCGGCGAAGACCAGACCGGCCGGCTGCTCGCCGTCCCGGAAGCGCAGACCGAGGTAGCCGGTCACCTCGCGTCCCCAGTCGAAGACCACCCAGGAGCCGAGCGCCGGCGCAAAGCGGTGTGGCGGCCCGATCGGCGTCCACTCGTCGGCCTCGCGGCCGAGCTTGGCGAGGACGGCGTCGACCGGCGGGCGGCGGCCGCGCAGGGTCGGCACCGAGGGGCGCGGTTCCACCCGGCGCGGCAGGCCCCAGCGCCCGGCCGGGGGCGCGCCCCAGACCAGCGCTTCGTCCGCCACCCCCAGCGGCGTGCGGCCGCCGAGCAGGTCGCGACGGTGCTCGCGGATCACCCCCCAGCTGCCGTCGCTCACCACCTCGAGGGTCTCGCCGCCTTCGCCCGCCGCCCGGACCCGGAGCGCCAGCAGCAGACCCCCCAGACCGCGGCTGCTCCGCGCCTCCACCAGCAGCCGGTTGTAGCCCCGGCGCAGGAACCGGCGCACCACGTAGCCATCGAGCGGCGCCCCCTGCGAGTAGCGGTTGGCGCCCACCAGCTGGCCGTTGAGGTAGACCAGGTACTCCTCGTCGGCCAGGGCCAGGAGGTTGGCCTCGTAGGGGGCGAAGTCCAGCTCGAACTCGCGCACCAGGTAGAAGCAGACCGGGCCGTCGCCGGTGTCGAGCCCGGGAGCCCAGATCCATCGGGCGGCGCCGGCCGGCGACAGCAGCCGCGCCGCCAGCTCGCGGCCGGCGCCCTGGACGGCGGCCAGGGCGGCGGTGGTGGCGGCGGCGGCGAGGAGCCAGAGGAGGATGCGGCGGCGGGTGACGGTGGCGGCGGTCACGGTTCGCAATGTAGCACCGCGGTGGAGTGGGTCGGTCTGAGGCGGTAGTGGCGAGGGGCCGACCGGCACCGGCAGGTTCAAAGAGACCGATCGAGCACCGTCGGCGGCAAGGTCGTCCTGGCTGCCGGCTCTTGTCCTACTTAGCCCACCCGAAAGTTGTCGGCTTGGAGGAACGGACCCCACCACGCACCAGGGGTACCCACACCAGAACTTCCTGTCGTCTTGATGTTTCAGGACATGTTGACGGCGGTGGGGGGTGGCAGTAGATTGGATCGTGCCCCCCGAGAAAACGGACGAGACACCCGCGGGTCCCCGGGCCGGGGAGATCGTGGGCGCCATCCCGGCGCGCTGGGGGTCGAGCCGGCTGCCGGGGAAACCGCTGCGCGAGCTGGCCGGGCGGCCGTTGATCGAGCACGTCTGGCGGCGGGTGAGCCGGGCGCGGCGGCTGGCGCGGGCGGTGGTGCTGACCGACGACGAGCGGATCGCCCGCGCGGTCGAGGGCTTTGGCGGGGTCTGCGAGATGACGCCGGCCGACTGCGCCAGCGGCACCGACCGCATCGCCTGGGCGGCGCGGCGCTGGCCGGCGGCGGTGGCGGTGGTCAACGTCCAGGGGGACGAGCCGCTGATCGACCCGAAGGCGGTCGACCGGCTGGCCGCCCACCTGGCGGCGCATCCGGAGGATCCGGTGGTGACGCTGGCCGCCCCGGCCGGGCCCGAGGACCACGGCAACCCGGACGTGGTCAAGGTGGTGATGGACGCGGCCGGGCGGGCGCTCTACTTCAGCCGCGCGCAGATCCCCTACCCGCGCGGCGAGGGCGGGGCGCCGGCCCGCCGGCACCTCGGGATCTACGGCTACCAGCGGGCGGCGCTGCTGCAGTGGGCGGCGCTCGAGCCCACCCCGCTCGAGCGCAGCGAAGCGCTGGAGCAGCTCCGGGCGCTGGAGAACGGTCTCCAGATCCGGGTGCTGGAGGTCGAGCGCGCCTGGCCGGGGGTCGACACCGAGGCCGACCTGGAGCGGATCGAGGCGCTGATCCGGGCGGGCGAGCCCGGCGGGGAGCCCGCAGCGGGCGGGCCCATGGCAGGGGAGCCGGCAGCAAAGGGGCCGGTAAGATGAGCGGCGAGCGGCGCGGCGCGCGCCGGCGCTCGACCGCGTTGGAGGAGGGCCGATGGCGACCAAGTTCATCTTCGTGACCGGCGGCGTGGTGTCGTCCCTGGGCAAGGGCGTCGCCTCGGCCTCGGTGGGAGCGATCCTCGAGGCGCGGGGCTTCACGGTCACGCTGATGAAGTTCGACCCCTACGTCAACGTCGACCCCGGCACCATGTCGCCGTACCAGCACGGCGAGGTCTTCGTCACCCAGGACGGCGCCGAGACCGACCTCGACCTCGGGCACTACGAGCGCTTCACCAGCACCCTGACCAGCCGCGACCACAACTACACCACCGGCAAGATCTACGAGGCGGTGATCAACAAGGAGCGGCGTGGCGACTACCTGGGTGACACGGTGCAGGTGATTCCCCACATCACCAACGAGATCAAGTCTCGGATCCGCCGTCTCGGGGAACGCGACGACGTGGACGTGGTCATCACCGAAGTGGGGGGAACGGTGGGCGACATCGAGATCCTTCCGTTCCTGGAGGCGCTCCGCCAGCTTCGCAAGGACCTGGGCCGAGCCAAC
>JBFGCA010000199.1:0-4392 GCA_041567315.1 Thermoanaerobaculia bacterium
TACATTCGAGCGGCGCTGCATCCCGCTGGGCGGCGTTGCTCCTCGGTCGCATATAGCCTCGAGATGCTCGCTCGTCGCGCCTTGCCCAGCGGCCGCTTCGCCGCTCTCGATGTGACAAGGAACTTACCGCACGGAACACTACCTGGATTCTACGGAGCCGCCGCGGGCCGGGGTGCAACGCGACGCTCCGCCGATGGGCGACCCGAGCCCGGTCGAGCGGCGGCCCTGGCTCACTCGACCCGCCACGGGCGCGCGGTGGCCCGCCGGCCGCTGTGGCAGACTGGCCGCGGATGAGCGGATCACGATGACCGGCAGCCCGTGGCGGGAGTCGGGTGGAAAGAGGCGTGGGCCGGCGTGGCGGTGGCTGCTCGTCTGCGCCGCCGCGCTGCTGGCCCCGGCCGGCGCCGCGGCCCTGGGGCTGGAGAACTTCAGCGCGCAGTTGACCCTGACCACCGACTACGTGTTCCGCGGCGTCTCGCAGACCCGCGAGGACCCCGCCATTCAAGGCGGCATCGACTTCGAGCACGGCAGCGGCCTGTTCGTCGGCATCTGGGGCTCCAACGTCGACTTCCCGACCAACCAGGACCGGCGGCAGGGGCGCGACCTCGAGCTGGACTACTACCTGGGCTACGCCTTCGACCTGGCGGCCGACTGGTCGGCCTACGCCACGGTCGTGCGCTACGACTACCCGGGCTCGGACGGGGCGTTCGAGTACGACTACAACGAGCTCAACCTGGCGGTCCAGTTCCGCGAGCTGGCCTCGGCTGGCGTCGCCTGGACCGACGACGCCCTCGGATTCGGCCGGCAGGCGATCGCCTGGGAGCTGAGCGGTCGCTACCCGCTGCCCCGCGACCTCGACCTGGTGGCCGGCGCCGGCTACTACGACCTGGACGAGCTGTTCGGGCGAGGCTACTCCTACTGGAACCTGGGTCTGTCGCGGCAGATCGGCTCGTTCATCTTCGACCTCGGCTACTACGACACCGGGGACGCCGGCACGGCGCTGTTCGGCGAGCGGGCCGAGGCCCGGGTGGTGTTCAGCGTCTCGGCGGTGATGGAGGGATCCCGGTGAGGCCGTTGAACCGCCGGGCGGCGGCGCGGCACCTACCGACATGGCCGGAGGCGCGCCGCGTGAGGTGGGCGGCTAGCGCCGCCAACGCCAGGGTAGGTCCCCGGCCGCCGCGGCAAAGCCCATGAAGCCAGCGTCCACTGCACTCCTCCTGCTGCTCGCGCTGCCAGCGCCTCCGGCCCTCTCCCTCCCGCCCGATCCAGGAGCCGACCCTCCGCCCAGAGTCGAGCCTACGGTTGCCGGCCCAGGCCCCGTCATCGAAGAAGTCGGCCATGCCGGCGGCGGGCCGGTCGCCGGGGCCGGCCCAGCCGCCGAAAGCGGCCCCGTCGCTCAAACCGGGCCGGCGCAGATCCTCGTCACTTTCGCGCCCAAACCGGGCCGGCGGCTGCAGCGGGCCGGCACCAGCCGCCAGCTCTACGGCCGGGCCGGCAGCTACCGCACCTCGCCCCGCACCAGCCGGCTGGCGGCGCGGCTGGCCCGCGACTACGGCCTCCAGCAGGTCGCCGAGTGGCCGATCCCGCTGCTCGACGTCCACTGCGTGGTTTACGAGCTGCCGCCGGACGGCGAGGTGGAGGCGACCCTCGGCCGGCTGGCCGCCGACCCGCGGGTCGACTCGGCGCAGCCGATGCAGCTCTTCGAGGTCCTGGCCACCGCCTACGACGACCCGTACCTCCACCTCCAGCACTCGATCGACTCGCTCCAGGTGGACGCCGCGCACCGCTGGGCGCTGGGCCGCGGAGTCAGGGTGGCGGTGGTCGACAGCGGCGTGGACGTCGAGCACCCCGACCTCGAGGGCCGCATCTGGCTGGCCGAGAACTTCACCGGCCGCCGCTCGCCCGGCTTCACCGCCGACGTCCATGGCACCGCCGTCGCCGGCATCATCGCCTCCACCGCCGGCAACGGCATCGGCATCGTCGGCGTCGCCCCCGACGTCAAGATCCTGGCCCTCAAGGCCTGCTGGGAGGAGACGGGAACGGCCCGCGCCCACTGCGACAGCTTCACCCTCGCCCAGGCCATCTCGGTGGCGGCCGAGCGCGGCGCCGACGTTCTCAACCTCAGCCTCGCCGGCCCCGCCGACCCGCTCCTCGAGCGCCTGCTGCGGGCGGCCATGGCGCGCGGCCTGGTGGTGGTGGCCGCCAGCCCGGGACCGGCGGCCGCCGGCGGCTTCCCGTCCGACGTCGACGGAGTGCTGCTGGTGGCGGCGGCCGGCCCACGGGGCGCGGCCGCCCCTGCCAGTCCCGGCCCAGCGCTGCTCGCCGCCCCAGGGATCGACATCCTCACCACCGTGCCGCGGGGCGGCTACGACTTCCTGTCGGGCAGCTCCTTCGCCGCCGCCCACGTCTCGGGGATCACCGCCCTGCTGCTCGAGCGACGCCCGCGGCTGGACGCACGCAGCCTGCGGTCGCTGCTCGCCGATGACGTCCCGGTGGGCTCAACGCTGAGTCCCGCCCGCAAGCTGGGCGAGGCCGCTGGCGGCGGCCCCGCGCTGGTCAACGCCTGCCGGGCCTTGGCCCGCCTGGTCGGCGAGACCGGCTGCCCACCGCCGGCGCCAGCCCCCGCCTCGGGCGCTCCGTAGCCGTCGGCGCCACCTCGGTTCTCGCCCTGAGCTCCCACGCCCGGGCGGCACCTCTGCCGCCTACTCCCCACTGAGCCGCCCCTTCATGTCAGTGTACGCGGCACTTATGAGCTTCAACAGAGCTGAGACGTCGACTTCAGCTTCTGGTCTGAGCTTTACGTGGCGCATGAACTTTCCGGTGCCTTCCAGCAGGCCGTCCGGATCGGGCAGCTCGGCGCCACGAAAGAAGCCGACGTTGACGTGGGCTGTGAAGGCGTTGACGTAGGCGAATGCCGCGTCAGCTACGCAGGCGGTCGGATGGCCGTCATGTAACAGCTCTCGAACATCGTCTCCGCAGTCGCGCATGACATCAAACCAGTCTTTCGCGACTGCACCCAACTCATCCGAACGCTCCTTCATCCAAGCCTCGATCGCAGGATCTCGCCTGACCGCACCGGGGAAACGCATGAGCCGATTCATCAAAACCAAGAGCGCATTAACATCTTGACCCAGCGACTCGAGTCTGGGTGCTGTCCAGGAGCAACCACCCGGGTGAGGTTCCGTCAGCGAATCTCACGTCCAGCCAGATCTGAACCTCCGGATAGCTCAGGACCTCGAAGATGCCGAAATCCTCGGCCACGAGCGCAGGACATGTGCCTCCTCGAACCCGAATCTGACCACTTCCTTCGCCCAAGCCGTACAGGTAATCTACCGTCTCACCGACGATCAATCGATCGACGCCGTCTCCCGGCGCCGTATCGCAGTACCCGAGCGGCTCGGGCTTGAGAACCCTCAGCTCCCCGAATCTCAGGACACGCATCGTTCCGTGTCGGTAGGGAACTTCCCAGCCGACCTGATAACGCAGGGTCAGCTGCTCTGCTTGCAGATCCGGTCTCTTGTGCAGACGCAAGCTTTGGCTCGTAGCGGCGTAAATGGGTGAGCACTCTCCCGTCACGCGGCCAATCTCCAGTCTTGCCGGCTGACCTGTGGCCACACTCACATGAAGAAAGGACAGTGCCGTCCAGAAGATGCCCCTCATGGAGCGCAGTCCAGGTTTCGGGATCAGCGACAGCAGCCCGTCGGCAGCGCTGACCCTGGTCCGGAGCGCCTTGCTTTGCATTTCCCGGGCCGTGAGCGAGCCTTGTACGCCGTGATTCTCAGCCGCTGCGCCGGGCGCGGACCCAGGCCAGCAGCTCCTCCTCCGGCCCCCCTTCCGGTGCCACCTTCTCTAGCAGCCCGTGGTGAAAGTCCGCCCGCCCGCCTGGCGGCGGGGCGAGACCGTCTGCGGCGTTGCCGCTCCTCGACAATGGCTCGGCATTGCCTGCGTCGCGGCGCCTGGCATCCGGCCCCGCCGCGCTCGCCAGCCGACCCGACCGACTCCCACCACGGGCTGTTAGGGCCGCCGCCGGCTCACTGAACAGGGCCGGGAGCAGTCGGTCGGCGATCTTCTTGCCGAGCTCGACGCCCCATTGGTCGAAGGGGTTGATGCCCCAGATCACCGCCTGGACGAAGGTGCGGTGCTCGTAGAGGGCCATCAGGGCGCCCAGGATGTGAGGATCCAGCCGGTCGTAGAGCAGGACGTTGACCGGGCGGTTGCCGGGCTGGACGCGGTGGGCGATCAGCGCTTCGTCTTCGGCCTCGGAAGCTCCCGCGGCGGCCTGCGCGTGACGCACCTCGTCGGCAGTGCGGCCGCGGGTGAGGGCCTCGACCTGGGCGAGGGCGTTGGCGAGGACGGCCTCGTGGTGGCCGGGCAGCTCGCGCTGGCCGTGGA
>JBFGCA010000200.1:0-3961 GCA_041567315.1 Thermoanaerobaculia bacterium
AGGGGTCGGTGGCTTTGTCGCCGTCGATGGAGACGGCGCCCTGGGTGACGAGGCGGTGGGCTTCTTTGTTGCTGGCGGCGAGGTTGGCTTCGGTGAGGAGGCGGGCGAGGGGGCGGGCGCCGGCGAGGGTGAGGGTGGGGACGTCTTCGGGGACGCCGCCGCGGGCGAAGACGCTGTCGAATTCGGCGGCGGCGGCGGCGGCGGCTTGGGGGCCGTGGAATTCGGCGGCGAGGCGGTGGGCGAGGTCGGCCTTGAGCTGGCGGGGGTTCTCGTCGCCGGCCTCGATGGCGGCGCGGCGGGCGGCGATTTCTTCCTCGGGGAGGTCGGTGAGGAGCAGGTACCAGTCCCACATCAGGGCGTCGGGGATCGACATCGTCTTGCCGTAGATCTCGCCGGGGGGGTCCTCGACGGCGATGGCGTTGCCGAGGCTCTTGGACATCTTCTCGACGCCGTCGGTGCCGACGAGGAGGGGCACGGTGAGCGCCACCTGGGGCTCGAGGCCCTCCTCCTTCATCAGGTCGCGGCCGACCAGCAGGTTGAAGATCTGGTCGTGGCCGCCGAGCTCGACGTCGGCCTCGAGGACGATCGAGTCGTAGGCCTGGGCCAGCGGGTAGAGCAGCTCGTGGAGGCTGATCGGCTGGTTGCCCTCGAAGCGGCTGCGGAAGTCCTCGCGCTCCATCATCCGGGCCAGGGTGTAGCGGCCGGCCAGTCGCACCATGCCCTCGGCGCCCAGCGCCCGCAGCCAGCGGCCGTTGCGCTCGACCACGGTCTCCCGCTCGTCGAGCAGCAGGTAGACCTGGCGCAGGTAGGTGGCCGAGTTCTCGTCCACCTGTTCGGGGGTGAGCTGGGGGCGGGTGACGTTCTTGCCGGTGGGGTCGCCGATCAGCGCCGTGAAGTCGCCGAGCACGAAGACCACCCGGTGGCCCAGCTCCTGGAACTGCCGCATCTTGCGCAGCAGCACGGTGTGGCCGAGGTGGAGGTCGGGGGCCGAAGGGTCGAACCCGGCCTTGACGGTGAGCGGCCGGCGCTCTTTTCGCGAGCGGGCCAGCTTGTCGGCCAGCAGCTCATCGGTCACCAGGTCGACGGTGCCGCGCCGGAGCAGCGCCAGCTGCTCGTCGACCGGTGGGAAGTCGCGCGGCTGCGGATCGCTCATCCGAGCGATCCGGCCACCGCCGCGGGGGGCGGCGGCAGCGCCTCGGCGGCGGGGCGCAGCTCGCCCTCGGCCAGCAGCCGGGCGTCGCCGGTCAGGGTCCACGCACCCGGCGAGGCGGCGGCCACCTCGAGGAGGAAGCCGCTGCGGGTGAGCGCGGCCACCGGCAGCTGCGAGACCCCCGTCGCCAGCCCGACCGCGGCGGCCGCCAGCACGCCGGTGCCACAGGCCTGGGTCTCGCCCTCGACGCCGCGCTCCCAGGTGCGGATCTCGAGGTCGTGGCGGTTGGCGAAGCGGACGAAGTCGACGTTGGCGCCGGCGGGTCCGAGGTCGGGGTGCGAGCGCAGCGCCGGCCCCAGCCGCTCGACCGGCGCCTGCTCGAGCGGCTCCGGCCAGGAGAGCACGAAGTGGGGCACCCCGACGGTCAGCTGCCAGCCGGCCAGGGCTTCGCCTCCGACCTCCAGGCGGCGCGCCCGCGGACGGCCGGGCGCCTGGAGCCGCACCGCGACCCGGGTGTCGTCGACCCGCCGGGCCTCGAGCGGGCCGGCGCCGGTCTCGACCTCGAGGCGATCGGCGGCCCAGCCCAGCTCGAAGGCCAGCCGCGCCGCGCAGCGGGTGCCGTTGAGACACAGCGCCGCCGGCTTGCCGTCGGCGTTGAAGTGGTCCATCCGCGCGCCGCGCGAGGTACGGCGCAGAACGAAGAGGCCGTCGGCGCCCAGCGAGGCGCCGCGGCGGCACCAGGCGCGGATGCGCTCGGCCGGCGGGTCGGCCGCCGGTTCGACCAGGGCCAGGAAGTCGTTGCCTGCTCCCGAGAGCTTGTAGTAGCGGGTCATGGGACCCGGACTTCGATCTCCTGGCTGGGCGAGCCGCGGTTGCCGGAGTCGTCGACCGCCACCACCTGGTAGCCGTAGGTCCGCCCCGTCACCACCGTGCCGTCGAGGTACTCGAGCGCCGTCACCGGCTCGGCGGTGAGGGGGGCGAACTCGCCGCCCGGCGGGCGCCGGAAGACCAGGTAGCCGGCCAGGTCCGCGGCCACCGGCGGCTCCCACAGCAGCCGCACCCGGCCCGGCTCGCCGAGGGCCACCAGACCCTGCGGCGCCGGCGGCGGGAAGCGATCCTTGTAGTCGACCTCGTGCTCGGCCGCCACCGCGCTTTCGACCACCGGCAGCCGCGAGCCCAGGGTGGTGACGGTGTAGATGTAGCGGCTGCCGAAAACCGCCGTGGTGTCGAGGTAGAAGGCGCTCTCCGGCGTCGCTTCGGCGAGCGGCGCGCCGTAGTCGCGGCTCTGGGCGTCGCGGCGGTAGACGCGGAAGGCGGCGGCGGTCTCGTCGGGGCGCGTCCAGGTGAGCTTGACGCCTGCCGCCACCGCCTCCACTGCCAGCTCGGTCGGCGGCGCCGGCGCCTGTCGCGGGATGATCTTCACCAGGTTGGAGAACGGCGAGGTGCGACCCCCGGCGAGGGTCTTGACCGCCAGGGCGAGGAGCCTCTCTTCGCCGGCCGCAGGGGCCGCTCCCGGCTCGGCGGCCCTTTGCGCCGGCGCTTCGGCGGCGGGCTCCGCCGGCGCCGCGGGCTCGCCGGCCGGCGCCGCCTCGATGGGCAGCCGCAGCAGCAGGCGGTCGCCGGTCACCGAGGCCTCGAGCTCGGGCCCCCGCACCGTCAGCCGCAGGGTTGCGGTGCCCGCGAACTCCCCCGGATCGACCGGGATCTCGTCCTCGCGGCGGCCGGCCGCCTCCCCCTCGGTGGCCGGGGTCGGCAGCCTGAAGAGCGGTGCCCCGGCGGGCGGTGCCGGGGGTTGGGGCTCGTCTTCGGTCGGCGCCTCCTCGGCCGCCGGTGCCGTCTCCGCGGCCGTCTCCGCCTCCTCGTCCGCGGGCTCGGTGTCCTCCCCGGCGGGGGCCGCCGGCGCCGCGCCCAGGGCGGGCAGGAAGCGCACCAGCTGCCAGACCTCGATGCCCTCGATCTCGGGCAGCGCCAGCCCGCCCATGGTGGTCGACGGGTAGGTCATGCCGAGCAGGATCTCCCGGCCCCGCTGCTGGACCGACAGGTCGACGGTGGGGGCCGGGATCTTGCTGGGCGGTGGCTGTGGCGGCTCCTTCAGGCCGCAGGCGCCGGCCGCCAGCGCCAGCGCGGCGACGGCCGCCAGGGGCAGGCGGCGGAGCCGGGTCTCAGAGCACATAGCGGCTGAGGTCCTCGTCTTTGACGATCTCGGCCAGCGCCCGTTGGACATAGGCCGCGTCGATGGTGATGTGGACCCCCTCCATGTCGGGGGCCTCGAAGGAGATCTCGTCGAGCAGCCGCTCCATCAGGGTGGCCAGCCGGCGGGCGCCGATGTTCTCGGTCCGCGAGTTGACCTCCACCGCCAGGCGGGCGATCTCGGCGATGGCGTCCTCGGTGAACTCGACCTCGAGCCCCTCGGTGCCGAGCAGCGCCGCGTACTGCTTGGTGAGCGCGTTCTCGGGCTCGGTGAGGATGCGCACGAAGTCCTCTTCGCTGAGCGCCCCCAGCTCGACGCGGATCGGGAACCGTCCCTGCAGCTCGGGGATGAGGTCGGACGGCTTGCTGATGTGGAAGGCGCCGGCGGCGATGAACAGGACGTGGTCGGTCTTGACCGGGCCGTACTTGGTGGCCACGGTGCTGCCCTCGACCACCGGCAGCAGGTCGCGCTGCACCCCCTCGCGCGAGACGTCGGGCCCCGAGCCGTGCTCGCGGCCGGCGATCTTGTCGATCTCGTCGAGGAAGATGATGCCGTTCTGCTCGACGCGCTCCAGCGCCAGCCGGGCCACCTGCTCCATGTCGACCAGCTTTTGCTCCTCC
>JBFGCA010000201.1:0-3942 GCA_041567315.1 Thermoanaerobaculia bacterium
CGACCACCCCCTCGCCCACCTCCAGGATCGAGATGTCGAAGGGGCCGCCGCCGAAGTCGTAGACCGCGATCAGCTGGTCCTTCTTCTTGTCGAGGCCGTAGGCCAGCGCCGCCGCGGTGGGCTCGTTGACCAGCCGCTCGACCTGGAGCCCGGCGATCTTGCCCGCGTCCTTGGTCGCCTGGCGCTGCGCGTCGTTGAAGTAGGCCGGCACGGTGATGACCGCCCGCTCGACCTTCTCGCCCAGGTAGTCCTCGGCCGCCTGCTTGAGCTTCTGCAGCACCATGGCCGAGATCTCCTCGGGCGAGTACTGCTTGTCGCCGATGACCACCCGGATGCCGCCGGCGCCGTCGGCGACCTCGAACGGCACCATCTTCATCTCCTCGCTGACCTCTTCGTAGCGGCGCCCCATGAAGCGCTTGATGGAGTAGACGGTGTGGTTGGGGTTGGTGACGGCCTGGCGCTTGGCCACCTGGCCGACCAGCCGCTCGCCGCCCTTGGTGAACGCCACTACCGAGGGGGTGGTGCGGTTGCCCTCCGAGTTGGCGATGACCTTGGGCTCGCTGCCCTCCATGACGGCCACGACGCTGTTCGTGGTCCCGAGATCGATGCCGATGATCTTGCTCACTGGTGAATGCCTCCTGGTGCGTTGAATGAGCGGCCCGCCGGACCTTGGGCGGTCCATCCCGGCCGGAATGGGAAGGCTAGAGACTTTAGCGAACCCTTGTCAACCCTCCCACGTCAACATATGACAAGAGAGCACTCAAATTTATTCCCGCCACCAGGTGCCACCCACTTGGTGGAGGCACTTGTCGGGTGGAATCAGTCCAGCAGGACGAGGGGCGGGCGCTCGGCGAGCTGCGGGACCACGAACTCGGGGTCGAGCAGGAAATCGCCGGTGATCGTGCCGGTGCGGGTGGCCAGCGGCTCGGGCCCGTCGCCCGCCTGCGGATAGACCAAGTAGCCCGCCGCCAGGGCGGTGTACCCGAGGCGCCGGCCGTCCGCGGGATCGACCAGCTGCGACGACCGCACCAGCCGCGCCTCGGCCAGCTCGCCCAGGGTCTCCGGGAAACGGCCCTCGAGCAGGAAGAAGCTGCGGGCGGCCCGGTCGACCGCCAGCCAGACGGCCCCGCGGCGCTCCTCGTCGACCGCCTCCACCAGCGGCCGCTGCCAGCCGAAGGGCAGCAGCATGTCCCCGGGGCGCACCGCCAGCCCGGTAGCCACGGCCGCCAGCAGCGCCAGCCCCAGCAGCCGCCCCGACCACTGCGCCACGGCGACCGCGGGTGGCAGCCGGATTCCCGACCACCAGCGCCGGCGAGCCGGCGACGCCGAAACCGCGGCCGCCGCCGCGGCCGGCTGCCGCCCCGCAGCGGCGGCGGGAGCGGGCGCGACCGGCGTCACCGCCCGGATCCGGCCCTGCCGCTCCAGCTGGTAGAGCGCCAGCAGCGCCCGGTACTCGGGGAGCGCCGATCCGCGCGCCACCTCGGTCACCGTGCGGACGCCGTCGATCCGCGTCAGCAGGCTCTCGGCCTCGTTGTCCAGCGCCCCCAGGGCGGAGTCGCCGCCGGCGGCGCGGCGGCTCCCGTCGACCCGATCGAAGACCGTCTCGGAAAGCGGTACGGCACCCTCCAGCGGGCCGCGCTCGCCGAGGTCGCGCGAGGCCCGCACCAGCAGCTCCTCCACCCCGAGGGGCGAGACCCCTTCTTCGTAGGAGACCTCCTCCCCGTGGTAGAACTTGAACTCGCCGCTGCGCCAGGCCAGCAGCTGCCGGCAGAGCCGGTAGGTGTGCCCGCGCAGCGACTCGAGCAGCTGGTCGCGGCTCAGGAAGTTGCGCTCCACCAGCAGGTCGACCACCCTGCCGCCGCCGGCCTGGTGCTCGGCGGCGAGCGCCGCGTAGTCCTCGGGCGCCACCAGACCGCGGCTGGCCAGCACCTCGCCCAGCCCTTCCTCCAGGGTCTGATTGAGGGCATCGGCCGAGACCACCTGGCCGTCCAGGAAGGAGACGCCGACGATCTCCTGCTCCCCCTGGACGGTGAGGATGCCGGTCCGCCGCTCGCCGGCGATCTCGAACAGGACCCGGGCCAGCGCCCGCTCCTCGATGACCCCTTCGAGGCTCATCCGGCCGAGGTCCCGGTGCCCCAATAGCGCCAGAAGCGGGCCAGCACGATGCCCCCCAGTCCCAGCCCCGCCAGCAGCCACAGCGGGTCGGCCCCGGGGGCGTCGGGCTGCGGGATCGGGTAGGCCAGCCGGCCGGCCAGCGGCAGCGCCAGACACAGCGCCAGGGCCAGCAGAGCGAGCAGCGCCGTCCCCCAGCGGCCGTGCTCGGCTTCGACGAAGCCCGGCAGCAGCACTCGCCGCCAGGTCTCGAGGCCGCCTCGCCACCAGGGGGCCGGCTCGAGGCGCCGCATCCGGGCGCGCCGGGTCAGCGCCGCGACGCCGACCGCCAGCAGCACGAACAGACCGAGCACCGGCAGCGCCACCGAACCGCCCCACAGCGCCGCCCGCGGCCAGGGCCCGCCGGCCGAGCGCCGGGCGACCAGCAGCTGGCGGCGGATCTCGCCGCTCCGGCGCAGCCCTCTCCCGAGGGTGACCACCCGCTCGGCGGCCACCAGGTGGATCCACTGCGCCACCGCGTCGTTGTCCAGCTCCTGGGCGAGCCGCAGCTGGCGCTCGGCGTCCCCGAACCGGTACAGCTCGGAGAAGGCCTGGCTGAGGTTGAAATAGGCCGCCGCCGCCGCCTCCCTGGGACCGGCGTCGGCGGCCCGCCGGAAGTGCTCGATGGCGCGCTCGTAGTCGCCGCGCCGGAAGAAGCAGGCCCCGGCGTCGACCAGCGCCGGCACGTTCTGCGGCTCCTTCTCCAGCACCTGGAGGTAGAGCTCGCGGGCCGGCTCGATCTGCCCCAGCATCCGGTTGAGGTCGGCCAGCAGGTGGGTCAGCGCCACGCTCTCCGGCAGCTCGGCGCGCAGTTCCGAGAGGTCGCTGAACAGCCCCCCCTCGAGCCCGCCGCGGGCCACGCTCTCGACCCTGAGGACACCCGGGCTGAGGGCCACCTGGGCCCGCTGACGCTGCTCGTCGAGCAGCCACGGCGTGGCCAGCGCCAGCAGCCAGAAGACCGCCAGCACGGTGCGCTCCAGCCGCCCGGCCTCCGGCCAGACCAACAGCGACCAGTAGAGGACCAGCCAGGCGACCCCGGCCGGCAGCAGGACCGGCCACAGCAGCAGGGCGGCGGCCAGCGCGAAGGCGACCACCCCGGGCAGCGGGCGCTCGACGGCCGCCGCCACGCTCCGCAGGAGGTAACCGCCGCGGAGCGCCATCTCCACGGCCACGAACCCCGCCCCGGCCAGCAGCAGCGCTCCCAGCAGCCAGAGCCCCAGATCGCCGAGCAGCAGGAAGCGCTCCAGCGGACGGCCCAGCAGGCCGGCCACGCCCCTCATCCAGGCGGTGAGCGCCGGCGGCAGCTCCCCGAGGTCGCGGGCCACCCGGGCGGTGGCGAACGCCACCTCGGGACTGCCGGGATCGAGGCGCCCGGCCGCGATCAGGGCGCGCGACGCCCGCTCGCTCTCCCCGGCGGCGGCCGCGCGCAGCGCCGCCGCGGCGGCCCCGCGACTCAGCTCGGGCAGCCGCTCGAGCCCCAGCTCGCGGGCGTTGGCCAGCAGGCTGTCGAGCGCGGTGGCGGCGCGCTCCTGGTCGTCCTGATAGTGGGCGTTGAGCCACTCGAGCCACTCCTCCTGCAGCCGCGCCAGGACGTCGAGCACCGGCGAGCTGAGCTGGATCGCCGCCGCCGGCTCGGGCTCCTGGGCCACCAGCGGGGGGACCGCCAGCGCCCCCGCCAGCGCCCCCGCCAGCGCTAGGTGGAGGCCGGCGAGCCGCGCGCCGCGGCGCGGTCCATGGTCAGCCCCGCTTCTGCACATACCGCATCCGCAGCCGGTAGAGCACCTCGTCGAG
>JBFGCA010000202.1:0-3722 GCA_041567315.1 Thermoanaerobaculia bacterium
GTTGTTCTTGGTGCGCCGCGACAGGATCTGGATGATCCGCTCCACCTCCTCTTCACGGCCGATCAGCGGGTCGAACGAGCCCTGGGCGGCGAGCAGCGTCAGGTCGCGGCCGTACTCGGAGAGGAACGGCAGCTCCTTCTTCTGCTGCGACGCCTCGCGCTCCTTGGCGATCGCCAGCACCTCCTCGCGGACGCTGTAGAGGTCCATGCCGTGGCGGGTCAGGCTGCGCATCGCCAGGCAGCCCTCGACCCGCAGCAGACCGATCAGCAGGTGCTCGGAGCCCACCGTCGAGTGCAGCATGCTCTCCGCCTCGTGCGAGGCGTAGGCCAGCACCTTCTTGGACTCCTCGGACAGCGGCAGCTCGGCCGTCGACGAGATGCGCTCGACGAAGACCCGGTCGCCCTCGATCTCGCGGCGGATGTCCTCGGGTCTCACCCGCAGGCGGCGGAACAGCTCGTTGACCGTCTCCTCGCCCTCGCGCAGGATGCCGAGCAGGATGTGCTCGGACTCGATGACCCGGCTGCCCAGCTTGCTGGCTTCGTAGCGGGCGAAGAACAGCGCCCGGCGGGCCTTTTCGTTGTACTTCTCGAACATTCGAGGGTGCTGCGCGCTGGCCTGCGGAGAGCGCGGATCAACCGTTTTCGCCTTGCAGGACGCCGTTTTCCAGGCACAAGACTCTACCACAGCGCCGCGCCAGCTCCGGGTTGTGAGTGACCACCAGAGCGGTCGTCCGGTGGCGCCGCTGGAGCTCCAGCATCTGTCCGAAAACCCGCTCCCCGCTGGCCGGGTCCAGGTTGCCGGTGGGCTCGTCGGCGAGCAGCAGGGGCGGCTCGAGGAGCAGCGCGCGGCACAGCGCCACCCGCTGCCGCTCGCCGCCCGACAGCTCGCCAGGGAAGTGGGTAAGCCGGTGCCCCATGCCGACCTCGTCGAGCAGCGCCTCGGCGCGCCGCCGCAGCTCGCCCGGCGGGCGGGCGGCGATCCGCCCCGGGAGCACGACGTTCTCGAGCGCGGTGAAATCCGGCAGCAGCTCCTGGAACTGGAAGACGAAGCCGATGGTGCGGTTGCGGAACCGCGCCAGCTCACCGCCGTTCAGCTCGCCCAGCGCCTGACCGCCGATCCGCACGCCGCCGCGGTCGGGCCGGTCGAGCGCCCCCAGCAGGTGCAGCAGGGTCGACTTGCCCGAGCCCGAGGGGCCGACGATGGCCACGAACTCGCCGGGCACGACCTCGAGGTCGACGCCGCGCAGCACCTCCACCCGGCGGGCGCCGTCGCGGTAGCCCTTGACCACGCCGCGGGCCTCGACGGCGACGCTCACCGGCGCAGCGCCTCCACCGGCTCGAGGGCCGCCGCGCGGCGGGCGGCGTAGAGCGCCGACCACAGGGTCAGCGTGGCGGTCGCCGCCAGCACCGCCGCCAGATCGGCACCCTGGACCTGGAACGGTACGTGGTCGAGAAAGTAGACCTGGCGCGGCAGGGCCAGCAGCCGGTAGTGGTCGAGCAGCCAGGCGCCGCCCAGCCCGGCGGCGAGACCGGCCGCGCCGCCCGCCCCCACCAGCGCCCCGCCCAGCCACAGGAACAGCCGGGCCAGCTCGCCCGGCCGGGCGCCCATCGCCCCCAGCATGCCGATCTCGCGGGTCTTGCTGGCCAGGATCAACATCAGGTCCGAGATCAGCGACATGGCGGCGACCACCACGATCAGCAGCACCGCCACGAACATCAGCAGCTTCTCCAGCCGCAGGGCGAAGAACAGCGCCCGGTTGAGGTCCTGCCAGGTGCGGACCCGGGCGCCGGCGGGGAGCACGGCGCCCAGCTCGGGGGCCACCCGCAACGCCCGCCGCAGGTCGCCGGTCGAGACCAGCAGCCGCTCGGAGCCGGCGTCGAGCAGCAGCGCCGCCTCCTCGATCGGCAGGGCGACCCGCTCGAGCTGCTCGGTCCGGCCGCTCTGATAGGTGCCCGCCACCCGCAGCCGGCGCAGCCGCGGCTGTGGTCCCAGCGGGGTGAGGGTGGGCCGGATCGAGGCCACCTCGACGATCGCGCCGGGCCCCAGTGCCCACAGCTCGGCCAGGTGCTCGCCGACGTAGAGGCCCGGGCCCCCATCGCCGGCGACACCGTCGCCGGCGCCGGGGAAAGACGGGGGCGGCGCCCCCTCGTGCCCCACCAGCTCGACCGGGTGGGCGCCACCGCGCGCCAGCAGCCAGCCCCGCCCGCGGAGCACCCTCTGGGTGGCGCGGACCCCCGGCACCCGGGCGACGGCGTCGCGCACCGCGGCGGCCGGGGTCCCCGCGGGCAGCTCGATCTCGATCTCCGGGGTGCGCTCGAGGATCTCGTCGCGCAGCGCCGCCTGGAAGCCCGACAGCGCCGCCAGGGCGAGGATCAGCGCTCCCACCCCGACCGCGATGCCGGCCACCGCCGCCGCCGACAGGAAGGTGATGAAGGCGTCGCGGCGGGCGCTCCGCAGGTAGCGCAGCGCCACCAGCAGCGGGAAAGACAGCCGGTCCTCGAGACGGCTGCGCCGGCCGCGCGGGGGCCACCCACCGGCGGCGTCGTTGCTCAGCTTCAGTCCCCCTCGGCGGCGGATCCGCCGGCCGCGGGCTCCCCGGCAGGGGCCCCCTCGGACGGCGACTCCCCGGCGGCGGACTCTCGGGGCCTGAGCAGCGGGAACAGGATGACGTCGCGGATCGAGGGGCTGCCGGTGAACAGCATGGTCAGCCGATCGATGCCGATTCCCTCGCCCCCGGCCGGTGGCATGCCGTGCTCCAGCGCCTCCACGTAGTCCTCGTCCACGCGGTGGGCCTCCTCGTCGCCGGCCTGGCGGGCGCCGGCCTGCTGCCGGAAGCGCTCGAGCTGGACCGCCGGGTCGTTGAGCTCGGTAAAG
Organism: Thermoanaerobaculia bacterium; assembly: GCA_041567315.1. Taxonomy (GTDB): domain Bacteria; phylum Acidobacteriota; class Thermoanaerobaculia; order Multivoradales; family JAHEKO01. Next base: position 2,875 of record JBFGCA010000202.1, read on the forward strand.
GCGTTGGCGATCTCCATGCCGCCCATGTAGAGCTCGAAGCGCTCGGTGAAGCGGGGGTCGCCGGGGCACTGCTTGGCCAGCGGCGACACCGCGACCGGATACTCGTGGATGAAGGTGGGCTGGACCAGCTTCTCCTCCACCGTCTCCTCGAAGAGCGTCATCAGCAGATAGCCGTACCAGGACTCTGGGACCTCGACGCCCGCATGCCGGCGGTCGTAGTCCTCGCCCGAAGCGGAGTGCAGCACCGGGTGCCGGGTGTCGTCGATCTGGTGCGGCAGCCCGAGCCGCCGCGCTCGCAGCTCGGCCGCCAGGTCGCCGGGGTGCTCGAGCCGCCGCGGATCGACGCCGCCGAAGTGGGCGATCGCCTCGCGGATCGTGTAGCGCGGCCAGGCCGGCGACAGCTCGAGCCGCACCCCCCGCCACTCGAGTGCCGGCTCGGCCAGCACCTGCCGCGCCACCTCCTGGAGCATGCGCTCGGTGAAGTCCATCAGCCGCCGGTAGTCGGCGTATGCCCAGTAGAACTCGAGCATCGTGAACTCGGGGTTGTGCTGGGTCGAGATGCCCTCGTTGCGGAAGTTGCGGTTTATCTCGTAGACCCGGTGGAGACCGCCCACCAGCAGCCGCTTGAGATACAGCTCGGGCGCGATCCGCAGATAGAGCTCGAGGTCGAGGGCGTTGTGATGGGTGACGAACGGCCGGGCCGCGGCGCCGCCGGCCAGCGGCTGCATCATCGGCGTCTCGACCTCGATGAAGCCGCGGTCGAAGAAGAAGTCGCGCGTCGCCTTGAGCAGCCGGCTGCGCTGGAGCATGGTCCGCATCACGTCGGGATTGGCGTAGAGATCGACGTA
>JBFGCA010000203.1:0-2583 GCA_041567315.1 Thermoanaerobaculia bacterium
CTGAAAGTGCTTTACAACCCTAAGGCCTTCTTCACACACGCGGCATCGCTGGATCAGGGTTTCCCCCATTGTCCAATATTCCCCACTGCTGCCTCCCGTAGGAGTCTGGGCCGTGTCTCAGTCCCAGTGTGGCCGAACACCCTCTCAGGCCGGCTACCGATCGTCGCCTTGGTGGGCCGTTACCCCACCAACAAGCTAATCGGCCGCGGGCCCCTCTGGGAGCGCCAGCTTGCAGGCAGAGGCAAGCTTTCCTCCCGGAGCCGAAGCCCCGGGAACGTATGCGGTATTAGCCCGAGTTTCCCCAGGTTATCCCCCACTCCCAGGCAGGTTGCCCACGTGTTACTCACCCGTTCGCCGCTCTACTCGCCCCCCGAAGGGGACTTTCTCGCTCGACTTGCATGTGTTAGGCACGCCGCCAGCGTTCATTCTGAGCCAGGATCAAACTCTCCAGTTTAAGCTTCAGAACGCCACCGGCCAGCTAAGGACCGGCGGCGCCATCGTCTATGGAGTTACTGCGCTCGCCACCGCCGCTGGTGCGGCGGGGCGAGAGGAAAAGACGTTGGCTCCTTCCTCTATCCAGTTTTCAAAGAACCGGCGCCCGAAAGGGCGAACCCCGATCATAGGGCAGCTCGACTACGCCTGTCAACAACCCAGGCTCGGTCCACTCCCGCTTTTGATTGGGGGTCGAGGCGCGCTGCCACCGCCTGGGCGGCCGCGGTCCTCCTTCAAAGACACCTCACCGGGGAATCCCCCCTCTCGGGGTCTCCCTGGCAAGAGGCAAGTGTAGACCCCTCCAGCCCGGCTGTCAAGAGCCCGTGGCGTGGGTGGCGGCCTCGAGGCGGGCTCAGTGGAAGACCACCCGGCGGCCCACCACCTCCCAGCGGCCCTCGAGCAGCCGTTTGAGCGCCTCCGGGTAGGCCTTGTGCTCCTCGGTCAGGATCCGGGCGGCCAGCGACTCGGCGGTGTCGTCGTCCCGCACCGGCACCGCCCGCTGGACCACGATGGGGCCGGCGTCGACCTCCTCGTCGACCAGGTGGACCGTGCAGCCGGCCACCTTGACCCCGTGCTCGAAGGCCTGGCGCTGCGCCTCCAGCCCGGGGAAGGCCGGCAGCAGGCTGGGGTGGATGTTGAGGATCCGGTTCGGGTACTGGGCCACGAACGAGGCCGACAGCCGCCGCATGTAGCCCGCCAGGCAGATCCACTCCACCTCTGCGTGGTCCAGCGCCTTGAGCACCCGGGCCTCGTGGGCCAGCCGGCTGGCCTCCAGCCGGTGGGGCAGCGACACCACCGGCAGCCGCAGCGCCCGCGCCTTCTCGAGACCCGGCGCCTCGGGCACGTTGCTGACCACCACCGCCACCTGGGCCGGCACCTCGCCGCGCTCCATGGCGCCATGGAGGGCCAGGAAGTTGCTCCCCCGGCCCGACAGCAGGACTCCCACCCGGGTCATGCCGCCAGGATACCCGAGGCCGGGCGGTTACCGCCTCCGCCCGCCGCTTCAGCCCGCCGCCTCAGCCCGCCGAATCGGGCAGCCGGTCGCCGGCCAGGTCGTAGACCACGCCCGAGCCGCCCTGCTGCACGGTGCCGATCGGGAAGGCGCGCTCGCCCGCCGCCCGCAGGTGGCGGAGGACCTCGGCGGCCGCCGGCGGGTCGATCACCAGCACCATCCCGATCCCCACGTTGAAGACCCGCAGCATCTCCTCGGCGCCCACCCCGCCGTGCTCCTGGAGCAGGTGGAAGAGCTCGGGGATCTCCCAGGTGCCGAGCTTGACCTCCGCCCTGAGCCCCTTCGGCAGCACCCGCGGCAGGTTGTCGGTCAGGCCGCCGCCGGTGACGTGGGCGAGGGCGTGGAGACCCGGCGCCGCCAGCAGCCCGTCGAGCGCTGCCAGGTAGGAGCGGTGCGGCGCCAGCAACAGCTCGCCGACGCTCTGGCGGCTGCGCGCCCCCGGCACCCGGTCGCCGATCGCGAGACCCAGCCGGTCGAAGAACACCCGGCGGGCCAGCGAGTAGCCGTTGGTGTGGAGACCACTCGAGGCCAGCCCCACCAGCAGATCGCCCGGGCGCACCCGGCTGCCGTCGAGCAGCGCCGGCCGGTCCACCAGCCCGACGATGAACCCCACCAGCTCGTAATCGCCCGGCTGGTAGAAGCCCGGCATCTCGGCGGTCTCGCCGCCCAGGAGCGCACAGCGGTTGGCGCGGCAGGCGGCGGCCAGCCCGCCGACCAGCTGCTCGAGCTGGCGGGGCTCCAGCCGCCCGGCGCCCACGTAGTCGAGGAAGAACAGCGGCCGCGCCCCCTGGACCAGGACGTCGTTGACGCAGTGGTTGACCAGGTCGTGCCCGACGGTCGAGAAGTCGCCCGCCATCCGGGCGACGGCGAGCTTGGTGCCGACCCCGTCGGCCGAGGCCACCAGCACCGGCTCTGAGAGCCCCTCGAGGTCGGGCCGGAAGAGCCCCCCGAAGCTCCCCAGCTCGGAGAGCACCCCCGGGGTGTAGGTCGAGGCCAGCACCTTGCGCAGCCGGCCGAGCGCCGCCTCCTTGGCGTCGATGTCGACCCCGGCCTCGCGGTACGCCTCGCCCGGCCCGCCC